>JAUWTM010000189.1 GCA_030614715.1 Planctomycetota bacterium | reverse complement strand
GATGAACCGCGTTCAGTGAGAGCGAGATTTACGTCCTTGTTCGCCGCTCTCGCTCCCTCCTCGACCTTCCTGACGATGTTCTCCGCTTCCCAGGGACTGAGAAACTGGCCTTTTTTTACGCTGACCGCGTTACCGTACTTGGCCGCAGCATGTACGAGCGATGTCTGCCGGCAGAGGAATGCCGGAATCTGGAGGACGTCGACGACCTCGGCCGCGTATGCCGCCTCCTGTACATCGTGGACATCAGTGATTACGGGAACGCCAACTTCCTTCTGTACGCGCCCGAGAATTTTAATACCCTCCTCAAGTTTCGGGCCCCTGAAGGAGTGTATCGATGACCGGTTGGCTTTATCGTATGACGCTTTAAACACATAGAGAATCCCGAGCCTTTCACAGATCTCCTTCAACCTTCCCGCGGTGAATATGCAGAGCTCCGCGTCCTCGATGACACAGGGTCCGCCGAACAGGAAGAGTGGATCACCGGGATTCCAGGTGTGTTTTCCGAGTTGGAGGGAATTAGTGACGGTCATAGTGGGGGAATTATAGCAAAGCGTATAGTCATTGGCTTTGAAAAACTCCCCCGGGGTATTTACCAGTTGCCGTCGGGCGGCAATTTCAGGAGATAAGCGTCCCTGTTCCCCGATGTTTCCCTGTACTCGATACCGGGACCGGGATTGAAATCGGCAATCATGTCAAAACTGCCGGTGATGAAAGCATTGCCGAGGAAGTCGGAACAAACTCCGTACGCTTTATCGGTACTTAATTCACCGCCCCATGTGCGGGTCCAGACGTATTCACCCGTTGACAGATATTTACTGAGGAAACCGTCGTCCGATCCCGAAGTGCCGTGGTAGTCGGTGTCCGGACCGGGCGCGAAGTCAACGAGGTTCCAGTCGATGTATCCTGTAAGGTACACCTCGCCCGACGGAGCAGCGTAAAGGTCCTCGAGGTAGATCAGGTCCCATCCCCAGGAGAATCCCCACTGGTAACCGGTGACGACATTGTACTTATAGAGGAACCGGTTTGGACCCTCATGTTCATCGACGCCGGGACCCGGGTCCAGATCGTTGGTTTGATGATTCAGCCGGCCCATTGCGTATATATTGCCGTAGATGTCAGATGTCATGTCGAAATAGGTCAGGGGCGAGTATAGGACCCCGAGATACTCACCGTCGACGTTGAACCTGCTCAGGTACTGACCACCGGGGTGAATATCCTCGCCTGGGCCCGGATCGAAGTCCGCTTCCTTGGAGATAGTAAAGGCAACAAAAATCAAACCGGACGGGCTGGAAGTGTGCGTGTAAAATTTATCATGGTCGGACCAGACACCGCCGGGACCACCCCACGTATGGCCCCATTTGTATTCGCCATTCGAGTCGACTGAAATAAGGTAGATATCCCGTTCGCCTGTTGGTTCACGCTCATCGATTCCGGGCCCGGGAACGAGATCAATCGGATTCGTGAAATGTCCGCCAAGGGTGGAATTGCCAAAACCATCAACCGACAGGCATATTGGATTCTGGGTACAGGAGATACTCCAGCCGCGACCCCAGACATAATCCCCGTCGGTTGTAAATTTACTAAGCGCAAGATCGGACTCCACAATATCAACACCCGGACCAGGGTCAAGGTCGGTGTCGTGGGCTATATCGCTGAGAACGAAGATGTTGTCGAAGGGATCCGTCCTGATCTCGACGACCTGATCGCGGTGCTCACCCCCCCATGTCCGGACCCAGATAAAATTGCCGACCGGATCGTACCTGCAGATGTAAGCGTCATTATCAAATGCGATTTTTTCGACAACACCCGGACCGGGATCGAAGTCGCACGTACCGGTGAAGTGCCCGCCAACGTAGATGTTGCCGGCCGAATCAACAGCAACTGCATAACCGGTATCCCATCCTCCGCCGATAGTCTCATCACTCCATGTACGGACCCATCCCTTCGGATTTTCGATGTTGACCGGGTATACGAACCACGCGTCGATGCCTCCGATGTTGGGGTCCATATAGACATCGACCACCCGCACGAGCAAGGGATATTCCCCGGGACCAGCGCCGTGCACGTTTACGATATCTCCCTCGTAAAGGAAGCAGTTGATACCGGTGTCCTCGACGTAATCAAGCTCCACGGTGCCGTCGAACAAATCGGGAGCCTCTACGGTCACACTTTCAATTGTTCCGGAACCCTGGTGGTCATACACCTCGATTTCGATCGATGTGGAGCTGAACTGGTACGGGCCGAGGTCCGATCCGACCAGAACGTCGACCCTGTACGCCTCGAGGCAATTGGCTTCAGGCGGAAAATCCACAAGCGGATCGATGACCTCATCGACCGGAGCCCAGCATGCGTCGACTATATATCCGAACTGGACCGGCCCATAAGGGACGTGCAGCCAGACGGTTTTCGTTTCAAAATCCCCCGATGCGAACATTCTCCTGGGTGTTCCCCTCTGAAAAGCACTGTAGGCGTTTAAGGTGGCATCGGGACTCTCTACGGTGGCCCATTTACCGTTAATGTATTTCAGCACGGCGGGACCGGGTGAATTCGGGTCGAACTCGGTAGGATTAAAAACCGATGTGTATCCGTTCGGCAGAAGAAGACGTGGCAGACCATCGCCCCAGGCAATCTTCCTTCCGCTGAGGGGAAATTCGAAATCGGAATCAGTCGCCAGAATTCCCCTGACATCGAATCCCGTGTACTCCGGGAGGTTATGAAACGGATGAGTCAAGGTCAGGTCGACAGAGAGCCTGTTGTCCGGATAAAAAACCGGGTTTGTGATACGGAGGCAATCCGTACACGGGCTTGTTTCGAGGAATCCAACTATGTTGAGGTGCATTCCCGCGGCACGGAGCGGAGTCACGTCAACCGATTGACGATCTGCGGGGATAAAGATGTCCCATATCCCCCAGAAGTACCGGTTGGAATCCGGTGACGGGATTGAGTCAGTTATAGTACCTGCGATATTTGTGTCGCCGGGAGGCACCTGAACGGGATCGGAGTGGTTCGAACAGCCAATGACCAGAACTGAGATCACAATTAGTATGGTTAATTTTGCAATTGGATATTTCATGATATTCCCTCCTCCAGTTACCACCAGTCACCGTTGTACGGGATTTTAAGCAGAAATGGGTCACCGCTTGTATAGTGATCAATGGAGAAAGGGTAACGAACATCGATGAACGAGCCGGGATCGAAATCCGTAGCCCTGTCGAAACTGTTCACAACGTACGCGTTATAGAGGCTGTCGAGACCGATATTTTTAAATCGGTCCGTGTGTACGGCACTTCCCCACGTGCAGACCCATTGGTAATCCGCATCGTTATCCAGCTTGAGAAGGTAGTGGCTGGTATATCCATCGGACTCGCGTTCCTCGACACCCGGTCCCGGGTCGAAGTCCACTTCGTTAGTAAAATTACCTACAACCAGGATATTTCCTGTACTATCAAACACAATGTTATGCGCATAATCGATGCTCGAGCCGCCCCATGTAACGACCCATTGAAAATTTCCATCAGGATCGAACCTGGAGACGTACGGGTCAATCATTCCGCTGGAAAAGACGACCTCCATTAGAGGACCGGGATCGAAATCGACTATGTTATCGAAAGAACCAGCGACATGCGGATAACCGTCAGGATCGACCGCTACCGCAATTCCTCTCGCCGACCAATTCCCGCACCAGAGAAAATCTCCATCATTGTTGAACTTGCTCAGGTAGCAGCCTGAAATCCCGTCGGAATCGTGGAAGTCCTCTCCGGGACCGGGATCCATATCAACAAGGCCTTTGAGGTAACCGGTAACGTATATATTGCTGCTCGAATCGAGGGCCAGCGAATAGCCGTAGCTCCTGCCGTCCTCACCGCCCCAGATATCGGACCAGATGATCTCTCCATCGGTGCCTATCCTGAGGAGGAACCCGTGGTGATAGGGGTAATTATGGTCCCGTAATCCCGTGATATAGATATCCGACGAACCGACCGTGGCGATGTCAATAGGCTTAACTTTATCAAATTCCTCCCATGTCATGGTCCAGACGAGGTCACCTGAAGGATCGAGTTTGAAAAGGAACATATCGTCATCGCCCTGCGCGGTTTTAAGCTCGGTACCCGGACCCGGGTCGAAGTCGATGGTTCCGGAGAAAATACTGGTGACATAGGTATTACCTGCACTGTCAACGGCAGCGTTACCGTAATCCCACGAGGATCTGAAATCCCAGCACCGGGTCCATTCAAATCCACCACCGGGATCGAACTTAGTAAGGTTGCATCCACCATCAATTTCGGAGTTATGTACAGCGAGTCCCGGCGTGGGATCGAGATCGACTGTATCTTTGTATTCCGCCATTACGATAATGTTATCGTTCTGATCCACAATTACGATTGTACCTGAGTCATCCTCGTTATCACCCCAGGTCATGACCCATCCGTTTCTGACAGGGAGGATTCCCGGCATCCAGGCATCGATCTGACCGAGGTTCTGGTCAACCTCAAAATCATCGACACGCACGAGCATGGGATAATCACCGGTTTCAGCATCAGTTTCGTTGAATACCTTCGCGCGATAAACACATTGCTCGTCATTCCAGGTCTGCCAGAGCTCAAGCTCGACAGTTCCGGAGAATACATCGTAAGCTTCGACGGTCACACGGTCGACTGTGTCGATACCCTGATGGTCGCTGATCGTTGCGTAGACCCACATCCACGCACCGGGATCGCGGCTCAGTCCGGGTCCCGCCCAGACCTTAAGGTCGTAGGCTTCAAGGCAATTAGCGTCCGGGGGGAAGTCGGTAAGAGGGTCAGTGACAATACCATCCACCAGTTGCCAGGATGCGTCGACGGCGTAGCCGAATTCCAGCGGACCATCGGGCACCCAGAGCTGGATAGTCTCAATGCTGATTACACCGATCTCGTACATGCGACGGGGTCCGTCCTTAAGCCACGCGACATAAGGATTGAGGGTTGCCGAGAGATCACCCTCGGGAGCGAGATGCCCGGGGATGTATCCCAGCGCAGGCGGATTGGTCTGAGGGAAATCAGTTGGATTAAATAGCGATGTATACCCGTCAGGATTTAACAACCGGGCGACGCCATCTCCGGTAGCCAGCGATCTGCCACTTATGGGGAAAATATAGTCCTGTGTGGAGATAAAAATACCGCGAACGTCGAATCCGGTATATTTCATGCTACCCGGATGCGGGTGACGCAGTTTCACATCGACGTCGACACGGTTGTCAGAAATGAGTGTGAGATTCTGGATCTGCAGGCAGTCAACGCACGGGTGGAACTGGAGGAGGTGGAGCGTGTTCAGGTGCATTTGCTGAACGCGCTGGGGCACGATGTCGATGCTGGACCTGTCAGCAGAAATGCTGATATTCCAGAGTCCCCACAGGATGCGGTTTGAATGTGAGTAGGAATCAGCCTGGCTGGATAACGAGCTGGAGGGGCCGTTCGGATCGGATGGTTCAATGGGAGAATCCCCGCTGGAACATCCGCATCCGAGCATGATCAGACAGACGATCATGCATAAGATCAGTTGCAGGTTCCTCATGGCAAGCCCTCCACAGGCAGATGAATTTGCCTATATCTAACGAACCACGAATATTATACCAGACATATTACGGAATCCGAATTTCTTAAATAAAAGAACCTCCGTTAGGAGGTCTTTCCCGAACGTTTTGCCCTGAAAACGTTCAGCTCTTTAAGGTGCGGTCATAATAACCGACTTTTGTATATATTCATTTTTACCACATTTTGACATTTTTGCATAGTGCTAAAATGGAAATGGTTCGGATCCGACATCCAAACCATTGTGGGCAAAACGTATATTACAGGAAAGTAATTATTCGAGCTAACCGAACAGCCTGCTCTGGAATTTGACTGAAAACTCCTGCCCATCCTCAGGCTCGTCGACTTCACCCGGGCAGATCAGCCCGACCTCGCTGGGCGTAAAGACATAAATGGTATCGGTCACCTTCTGCAGTGACCCGTCGATTGCGTATGTAATTCCAGAGAGGAAAAACCTTGCACTGTCCGATGTCTTCTTGTCGAGACCATGGAAATTTACCAGGACCGCGCGACCGGACTTGAGGAAGTCCGCAGGAACCTGTGTCGCATTCAGGCTTGTGGGCGTCACGACCGCGATCTGGGTGTTCGTGTCGGTCGGGAACCTGAGCACCTTGGGATTTTTACCTGGAAGCAGGATACCGTTATCCTCCTCCTGCATCATCGGCTCCGGCGGGTACATCAGGTTCAGCTTGATCAATAACTTATGCCACCATGAAAGCTTTACTTCATTGTCGTACATGTATTACACCTCTTGTGCACACCCCGGCCCATGACTGTGATACAGGCAGGAGTTAATCCACTTTAATATCATTTAAAAGGTGTGAATTTGTTACAAGCAGACCGAATAATATTTAATTTACAGTAGCGAACAGGCGAAAAACCGTCGGCCGATCCTGACAAGGGTCGCGCCTTCCTGGATTGCCACGTGGAAATCGGCACTCATTCCCATGGAAATCGTGCTGAAGACCGATTTATCGGGGGCATTCGGCAGGTTCTCATCGAATATTGATTTCAAACTCCGGTAAAAGGGCCGTGCGACCTCAGGGTCCGGGTCCCACGGTCCCATTCCCATTAATCCCCTTAATTCCAGATGCGGACAGTTCGTCCAGATATGGTCCAGCAGGTTCGGGATGTCTTCAATTGAGCAGCCGCTTTTTGTGTCCTCGCCTGTTAATTTCACCTCGACAAGCACAGGCAGGACCCGTTCCCTTTCAGCAAGGCGTTTTTCCAGTGCATCCGCCAGTTTAATTTTTTCAACGGTCTCAACGAGGTCGAACAGGCGCAGAGCGTGATTGATCTTGTTCTTCTGAAGGTTCCCGATCATGTGCACGCGGCAGTCGGGAAATTCGTCGTGGATGTCCCCCTGCCCAGAGTCATCGTCAGTGCCGAGTTTCGAAAGTGCATCCTGAACGCGGTTCTCTCCGATCAGGTTTATACCGGCCTTTAATAACTCGATGACACCGTCCCGATCGGTGTACTTCGCGGCGGCGAGAATCTGAATTTCAGCCACATCGCGATCAGCGTCGACGCAAGCCTTAGCGACCTCTTCCCTTACCTGCTCTACATTTTTAGCGATTGTACTCATTTTATTCACCCGATCCCGGACGTCTGATGAAATCCCACGGCAGGTGGTCCCCACCCCTCGATCTCAGAACATTATCGACAGGTTTGCTCCCGATTTCCCGCAACGCCTCGTCCCATGATCCCGCCAGGGCACCGCGTGTCCGCGAAATGAAGTCCAGATGCATTCCCAGCGAACGATTTCCCACTGAAAATGCGCCCTGAATTACAGCCATACGGGGACTTTCGGTCTCTATGTCCAATTTAGGGGTGTCCCTGAGCGCATCGGTGACAGATTTTATCTTATTTTTCAACGTGCGCTCATCCTGCATGAGCCGTCGCTGGAAAGGAGTCGATGCTTTCGGTACGAACGGGGCAAGACCGATTATCAAACGCCTGTCAGGAGGTCGGTTTCCCAGGCTGACATCGGAACTCAGCGATTTTATAAATTCAGGAGTTTCATTAATGAT
>JAUWTM010000002.1 GCA_030614715.1 Planctomycetota bacterium | reverse complement strand
ATCCTCTTCCACGGTAATAGTGACCACCTGGTAGGCATGATGAACGTCACCAAGCCAGAAATCGTGCTGGACATCATCAACACGGAGCAGAGCCGGGTAATCTCCGACATCGGCACCGGTTTCATTGGTCAGGGTGAAGCCAATCTCGACGTAATCACCCTCGTTTGATGTCACGGTGCACTCGATGAGGTCCGGTTCGATCAGCCCGGTCCAAAGATCAGGACATTCAAGCCAGGCCGTCGATACGGTTCCCCATCCCTGCCGGTCGAAGAGCGTCGCGGTGGCTGAACCGGTACTTCCCGGAATGTCCTTGGGCGAGGTATGCACCTCCCAGTAATTACCGGAGGTCACGATGGCTTCAAGGCAATTGGCGCTCATTGGAAAATCGTTCATGATATCCATTGGCGGATCGTACAGCGGCGGTTCCCACGACGCATCGATTGCGTATCCGAACTTCAGCGGTCCAGACGGCATTTTCAGAACGAACTCCCGTGTCATTGACACACCAGCGGGAAAATGATCTCTTGGAGGCTGGTCGTAAGTGATGAACGGGTTCACAGTGCCAGTAAAATCCCCCGGAGACGCAAAGTTACCCTGGGAATATTCGAGAATCGCGAACGGTCCGCTTCCCTCGGGAAATTCAACGGTGTTCCAGAACCTTGTGTATCCCTGACCATTAATAAGCGTGAAGTCTCCCAACTGGTGATCGGGAACCGTCGCGTCAAGGCCGGGGAAGTACCTGCTCCCGTCCGAAATAACGATCGCGCGCACGTCGAAACCCGTGTACTTGGCCAGTCCCGGGTACGGATGCATGATCTGGATTTCCGCGGTCAGTGTTTCATCGAGCAGGTTCACATCAACACTCATGACCTTAAGGCAGTCAGTGCATGGAGCCACTTCGACAAACTTCCTTGCGTTAAGGTGAATCTGTGCTCCACGTACAGGAATCAGCTCAAGCGCATCGTGCGACTCAGGGATGTAACCCGTCCAGTACCCCCAAAGCATACGATTGGATGAACTTACTGACTCTATCTCAGCACTAACTGAAGGTGCCAGCGGATTACCTGGATCCGGATTCCCAGCACAGGAAATCAGGATCAGAACCAGCGTCGCAACCAGAGTAAGCCTGATCAGTGATTTTATAATTGACGGCCAATTCATTTCGTACACCCCCATCTAGATCTATAACAAAGGCGTTTTATCGTAGTTTACCAGTTCCATGACCAGTGCGGCGATGTATCGTATGTCTCGTCATCGGTAATTTTTACCGTGTCGCCGTCCGTGTACCATTCGTAGACGTACAACTCCGTGTCGTTTTCGCCAATACTAGCAGAGAAAAGAATCGACTTTCCGTCAGGTGAAAAAGCAGGATGCTCCATCGATGTTTCACTACTGAGATGCAGCAGAACTTCCCCGGTCTCGGGATTGACGATGTAGACATCGCTTATCGTGGTGTTAGGGAAGTGATCGCGGGTTGAGTCGAACGCGAGAAGGTACGCACCGTCGACCTGCACCCCGCTCCATGACGGATGCTGGTCAAATCCGTCGGCGGCCATGATCTCGGTAAATTCGTCATCGGTGACGTTGTAGATATAAAGCTCCGAATTACCATCGTATGCATCGGGCCCCAGCGTCATCGCGATCCTGTTCGCATCGGGGCACCACATCGGATTGCTGATTGATTCCGTCGCGGTTGCGAGCAAAGTCCTGTCAGATCCGTCATACGTCATAGTATAAAGATTCGGAGTATCCCCCCATACGGTGCCGGATGCGGTTATTACATGCAACCCGTCCGGGTGGAAATCCGCGTAATCGTCCACTTCATCGGTGGTTATTGTCCAGGAGCTTCCACCGAACTCGTACATTACTACATTTCTGTAATAAGGAGTAGGTCCGGCGCAATGGAGGTGATGAGTAGCGGCCGGATTAATCCTGGGCTCGTGAAAGAGGTAACCCAATCCCATAAAACTCGTGAGCAGGGTTTCGATACCAGTCTCGAAATCGTACTCGAAAACATTCTGTGCACTGTGGCCCCATGGATCTTCGGGTCCGGGCGCAAGGAAGACAGCTTTTCCGGTGAATTGGGGTATCAGAGATTCCTCAACCTCGAGATAATGTAAGATATACGCGTGATTTATATCACCAAGCCAGGGATTCTGAACGTTGTCCTTGATTCTCACGAGAACCTTGTATTGACCTGATGGGGCACCAAACTCGTTGGTGTAATTAAAATGGAGCCTTACGATATCCCCATCAGGAATAGTCCACATATACTCGAGCCAGTAAGTACTGACTACGCCCGTCCAGAGACCAGGACATTCAATCTCAGCAGCTGCGATAGTCTCCCACCCCTGATAATCGAGAACCTCAAAATATGAGGATCCCTGATCACCCAGAACATCTGTCAATGCATCATTCCCCACCCAACATAAACCAAGGGCTTCTGCAGCATTTGCACTGACCGGAAAATCATCCTGAATATTAACGGGTGGATCTGCAATTGGTGGTTCCCAGCTTACATCAATTGCGTAGCCGAACTTGGCATCATCAAGTAACGGGTACTTAAATTTAAATACTTTGGTGATAGATTGCCCAGCAGGAAAATGATTCCTCGGCATCTGAAAGAATGAGATAAAGGGATTAACTGTGCCTGTAAATCCCCCGGGTGACGCCAGATTTCCCTCGGAGTACTCAAGTATCGGGAATAAGCCACTTCCCTCTGGAAACTCAACTGTATTCCATAACCTAGTAAAGCCTTCAGGATTTTCAAGTGTAAAGTCACCCAGCCCAGCGTCAGGCACTGTAGCATCAAGCCCGGGAAAGTACCTGCTACCGTTCGAAATCACGATTGCTCTTACATTGAAACCTGTATACCTGTCCAAACCAGGAAATGGATGTGTGATCTGTATTTCCGCGCTCAGCGTCCCCAGTCCCGTATTTACCGTAACACTCTCCAACTGAAGGCAATCGTTGCATGGTAAATATTCGGCAAACCGCCGTGCATTGAAGTGAAACTGGGACGACCGCGCCGGCACGAATTCTATCGTGTCGAGTGATTCAGGAATAAAGCAGTTCCAATAACCCCACAGGTAATGGTGGCTCCCCTGATTTTCGATCCGTGTCGGCAGTGTAATCGGATCGGCAATGCCATTTGATCCTGCACACGCTCCTGATAACAGAACAACGACGGCAAGTAATAATGAGAACGAAAGCTGCTGAGATAATCGTGAGTAGAACATCACAAACCTCCCAAATCGCAAGCTTTAAGAGTTTATATTACCGGTGGTCCGGCAAACTTCCAGCATGTTACATATGCACCTCAAGTATACATGCCTGATGTTGTAATGCTATCAAAAAATATTGACTTCATTGATAAAAACTTGATATAGAGTCGCTTCCCCTGTAATATTTCATCCCCTGTTTACGAGGGAGATGATTTTATATGGCAGACGCTTCAGAAAACACTGAGCAGACCTGGGAACCTCCGATCGAACCGACGAAGGCAATCCCTGTCGATATCCCTTCGGCCGATCCTGTCTGCCTTCAGCAGGACTGCGCGCAGGTAATCGAGGCGGAAAGTGTAAAAATGGAGCAGTCGGCCGCGTTCACGGTACTGGCGGACGATGTCGATATTACCGATTCCGCAGTATTCATAGTGCGATCGGAGAGCGCCCGTGTTACCGATTCGATTGCTTTCATCCTTGCGTCGAACGAGGTCAAGGGCAACGTAACAGCAGTATTCACGCCTGTCACAGCAGCGATAGTCGGCGGGGCTATCGTCATTGGCATGTGGCTGATCCGCCCGCGTCGCTAGATCTCCATAGCACGCACATACAACGCAGGCATAGCGAGAATGATTAAAACAGAAAGGGGATGCACAGCGTGCGTCCCCTTCTTTTTTGCCGTGAAAATACGAAATCAGAGCCAACAATACCGTCTTTACGAATGGATACTATCAAGGTATAGTTGGCACGCTCATTAACGGAGGCTCAGTATGCGTCTAAGTCACAGCCTGATACCCACCTTAAAGGAAATCCCCGCCGAGGCGGAAGCGCTCTCGCATCGACTGATGCTGCGCGCAGGACTCATCCGTCAGCTGACAGCGGGTGCTTACACGTACCTCCCGATGTGCAAGCGCGCACTTCAGAAAATCGAGTGCATTGTGCGCGAGGAAATGGACGCCATCGGATCGCAGGAGCTTTACTTCCCGGCGATCCAGCCGGCGGAATTGTGGGATGAGACCGGACGCCGCAAGGTCATGGAGGAGATCCTCTTCCAGTTCAAGGATCACAAGGGTCGTGAAATGCTTCTCGCGCCGACACATGAAGAGGATATCGGTGAGCTCGCACGGGCGTACATCCATTCCTATCGCGACCTCCCACAGCAGTGGTACCAGATACAGATCAAGTTCCGCGATGAACTCAGACCAAGGTCGGGACTGATCAGGACGCGCCAGTTCACGATGAAGGACGCGTACTCGCTTTCAACCACCTGGGAAGATCTCGATGCCTGGTACGAGAAGAACCGTGAGGCGTACAAGAACATTTTTTCAAGGGCTGGTCTGACAACGTTCATCGTTGGAGCTCATTCGGGCGCGATGGGTGGTACCGGGAGCGAGGAGTTCATGCTTGCCTGCGACGCCGGTGAGGATTCCATCGTAATCTGCGATTCCTGCGGTTACCAGTCGAATCTCGAAGTGGCGAAGAGCCGTATCAGCCATCACGAAGCTCTCGATGTCCCTCCAGAAGAGGTGCACACGCCGGACAGCCGGACAATCGAGGAGGTCGCAGGCTTTCTGAAGGTCGGTGAGTCCGAGACGATGAAGAGCGTGGTTTACACGCTTGTCGATGGTGAAAAACCCCTTCTGGTCCTGATCAGGGGTGATCTCGACGTCAGCGAGGCCAAGATGGAGGTCGCGCTCAAGGGAGAGGAATACCGTCCCGCTCATCCCGAGGAGATCAAGGAGATGTCGGGAGCGGAGCCGGGCTTTATCGGTCCGGTCGGTCTTAAACGCGACGATGTCAGGATTATCATAGACGAGTCCATTACCGACGGTGTTCCGTTCGTGGGTGGCGCGAACAAGGATCATTACCATATCCGTAATTTAACCAAGGGACGGGATTTCGACGGTGAGGTGGTCGACCTTCGCCAGGCAAAGCCGGGCGAAAAGTGCTCGCATTGCGACGGTGAACTCAGGGTCGAACGCGCAATCGAACTCGGTCATATCTTCAAGCTGGGCACGAAATACTCGGACTCGATGGGCTGCATGTTCCTCGATGAGAACAACGTGGAGAAACCGATCATCATGGGCTGCTACGGCATAGGAATCGAGCGGATAATGGTCGGAGCGATCGAGGAGCACGCCGACGAAAACGGCATCGTCTGGCCGATGAGCATCGCGCCGTACCAGGTGACGATCCTGCCACTCGATGCGCGCAATAAGGAGCTCTGGGACACTGCTGAGAAGATCTACGAGAAATGCTGGGAAGCCGGTATTGAAGCGCTTCTCGACGACCGTGACCAGTCGCCGGGATTCAAGTTCAAGGACGCGGACCTCCTGGGCATTCCCATTCAGTTGATTCTCGGTAAGCGATCCCACGAAAGCGGCAAGGTCGAGGTGAAGGTGCGGAAGACTGGAGAGAGGTCGGATGTACCGATTGATGTGCTTCTTGAAGATCCACAGCAGGCATTATCAGGATTGTTTCCCCAACCCTGAGTTTTTAATTACAGTATTTTGAAGATCAAACGTAGCGACGCATGGCAATGCGTCGTTATTTTTCAATTCATGTAATAGCAAACGCACTGCCCGCCGCGGCGAGTGCTACGGAATGCATATTTATCCAGGTTGGACGCACTGCCGTGCTGTGCTACGGATGTTTATTTCAATCGCGACGCATTGCCATGCGCCGCTACGGGTAAATATGTTATTATTTCAATAACACAATCAAATGGGAGGTGGCAAATGCTCTCCAGACAAGGAACATTTGTTTTATCAAAGATCGCGCTGCTTGTGCTGCTGTCAATCCTCGTCAGTTTTGCGTTTGCAGGATGCTCCTCGGGTCCGCCTGACAAAGTGCTGGCAAAGTTCTCACTCGCACTTGTCGACAGGGACTCGGACAAGGCGAAGCGATACTGCACCGACAGTTTCAACAGCTCATACATGACCGGAATCGAAACGATGATGGGTTTCATGCCTGCAGAGTACTCGATCCCGGGATCAGAGATGCCCAACGCATCCGAGCTTGCCGAGATGTACGAGTACACGATTGACGGAGACACAGCACGTGTCTGGCAGCCTGAAATGCCGTGGGTCAAGTGGGTCATGGTAAAGAAGGGCGCCTCGTGGAAGATTAACGATCTCGATATTGACTTAGCGGCGATGGCGCAGGGTATGGAAGACATGGGATTCGACATGTCGCAGATGCCGCAGTACTAGACCCGTTAGAATTAAATGTCTGCACCTTTACCTTACAGGCTTAATACGGTTTAATTAGGTCATTCGTCGGTAAAGAGGACAGGCAATGGCACGCAGACTCTCCCTCCCGATCATTTTAGTCATCAGTATTGGATTTCTGGTCGGCTGTAACCAGTCGGCTGATCCCGTAACACAACAGGTCCCGGATATAACTGACCGGAGCCCCACCATCGAATCAAACCGTTCACTCTGGGGTTACTACGATATCGAAATCGATCCGGAAACCCTTGAAGCGACGGTTATCCCATCGCGTCTCGCGACAGACCACTGGAACACACTGGGCTGGCTCGAATCCGGCCCGTGCTACACCTGCCTGGGTGTCTCGAACGTGGCTGTCACGCCTGAAGGGACGCTCACGCTGGACGTGACGGTCACACACCCGTTCGGGAATCCGACCTTCACCGGGTTCGACGTGCGCGGCATAGCAATGTTCGACGGGAGCGTGACCTTCCCTGATGCATGGCTCAGGGTCCCGGATCGTCGGAATGGCGAAGGGGAGCTGGTGAGCGCGCAGGGGTACACGACACTCTACAATCCAGCCACGACAGGTATGGGTCCGGGCGGACTGCAGGGATACATCCAGGGAAATTTCGCGTCAGGTGAAGTACCGACTGCCACGCTGAACGGCTTCATGCGTTTCATATCGGACGATCCGTCCAACACGCGCAACGCTTTCTACGCCGGGGACGAGGTGACAATGAATTACGAGATCGACATGCCCGATGGAGATCTTGTCCTCGGATATGCCATCGACGCCTGCTGGACTCCACCGGTAACTACGCCCGTGACAGATCCCATGACCGATTTCGGTCCCGAAGCCAATTGTCCCGAGCCCTGGAAGATAAACGTCTCACCGCATCCGGTCGGACAGGGTCTGAACGATCAGGGTGGCCAGTTGATCCTGGAACTGTTCGTCTTCGATTACGATGGTGACGCTTCATACGCTACACCGGGGCTGGAATGTCCTGATTTGTTCCACGGGTCTCGACTGGCGGTTTTTGACAGCGATAATGGGGCTTACTCGACCTTCAACATCACTATTAACAATGACCTCCTCGCTCCTGTCGGGGAATACAAATGCCTTGTGACAGTGCGCGACTTTGCAGGCAGTACATCACCCGAATGGATCGACATGACCGCGTACAAGGTACTCAACCTTGAGGTTGTCGAGTGGGAGCCCGATTTTAATATTGTCGATGTGACTCCGGACTGGCTAAACTGGGCACCGTCGGACTTCCTCAAACATGGTGATACCGGTTACATAACCTCAGTTATGAACGGGCTGCACATTTTCGACCTGTCGGATCCGAATAATCCGTTCTGGGTAAGGAAGTACGGGGAGGACTGTTTCTACAATGGAGTATTTGCTGAATGTTCCTTTGTGTATGTCACGGATTTAATGGAAGGCCTGATTATTTACGATATGTTCGACCCGGAAGATCCGATCGTTTATGGTCCGTTCGCCATAGCGGACTATCCCGGCCGCGTTCATGCCAACTCTAACTACGCGTATGTGGGAAATCTAGCGGGGCGGTTGGATATATTCGACATCAATCCTCCGGAGAGCACTCATTTAGTGGGATCGGAACCGACTACTGCATCGGTCCAAAATCTCGAAAAGCATGACAACTACATCGTTGCAGCAGTTGGCGATGACGGTATCGATATCATCAATGTTACCGATCCTGTAAATCCAGCACTCGAATCTAATTTCGTCACTGTTGGAATGGCCCGGGATGTCACCTGTTGGGATTTCTTTGCGGCCACGGCTGTAAGCGGTTTCGGGATGCAGGTGATTGATTTTCTTATTCCAGGCGCCCCGGTACCAGTAGTCACCGTCGACACTCCCGGCGACGCGCAAAGCCTGGATTACTCCTTTGGACACGTTTACGTTGGAGCCGGTCATGACGGCATTCAGATTATCGATGTAGATCCACTAATTATGGCTAACATTGTTGGGGATGCGGCTATTAAAGGAACTGCAAGCTTTATTGAATACTACGACGGGTATGTTTACACTGCGGACGACGCACTGGGATTACACGTTGCCGATGTCGATCCGTTTGATGATGCTCACGAGGTTACATCCCTGTTGACACCAGGATTCGCAATGGATGTATATGTAGATGATGGGTATGCTTTCTTAACCAACCTCGAGGGTTTCTTTGTCCTTGATGTACACGATCCTCAAAACACGTTTATCGTAAAAGCTATCATTACTCCGTATTATTCATACAAAATTGATGCCGCTGATGGCTTCGCATATGTGACCGATGGGTACGGAGATATTTTTATTTACGACATTGACCCTCCCGGGCTGACACATATTTCTGATATCTTGTTTTCACCCAGCTTACCCCAGGAACTCGCCATCGATGGCGATCGGGTTTATGCTTCCGATCAGGTTGTCGGAATGGCCATCTATGATATCGGACCACCAGGGACATTGACTCTTGCGGGTTCAGTTCCGACACCCGGCATAGCCGACGGTATCTGTGGTGCTGACGGCTATGCATACGTCGCGGATGGAGTCCAGGGTGTCCAGGTAATAGATTGCGATCCTCCCGGTTCAGCATCAATTGTCGATTTCATGAGCATCCCCGGAATTGTGGGAGATGTAGATATAGCGGGCGATTACGCATGCATTACAAGCGATGACATGAGGATGTACATCTACGACATCTCGGATCCGACCAACTGTTCGGAAATCACGTATATCGAACTCGTCGAAGAACCCCGTTTCGTCTATATTCAATATGGCCACGCATTCGTGACCACCCTTTCAGACGAAATCTACGTAATCGATATCGATCCGCCTGAGGATGTGTTACTTGTCGATACTATCAATCTCAGGGGATTTGCATTCGGCATGGAATTTGTTGATGGATACGCTTATGTCGGGGGCTACATCGGTGGATTCAGAGTACTGGACCTGTGGTAGATTCCAGCCGCCATAGTATCCTGAGGCAGCAGCCCGGTCGAAGTTGATGGAGCCCTGAGCGGACCTGATGTTGTCACCATATCTGGATTATATGATAAAATTAGGTGGTTCTAGTGAATGACACCATAAATAAACACATGGTCCGGCGTTATGCTGAATAAATCTCTCATATTAATTGGGTGTCTCCTTCTCCTCCAGATGGGATGTGCCTCTGGTGGATCAACGAATCCGGTGCTCCCGTCGAATGATGACAACACTTTATCTTTTCAGAGTACTGCTCAGGAATCAGTAGACAGCAATCGATACCTATGGGGTCTCTGGCAATTCAGCGTGGATCCCGATAGCCAGACTGTCTTGGCTGCTCCCCAGCGTATTGCAGGCATGCATCTAAATGCAACTTATCTGCTAGAGGTGTCACCCTGCACCGATTGCCTCACCATAGATAATTTTGATTTCAGCACACCGGGAGAGCTCAGTGTAGACATAACATTGAGACATCCTTTTGAAAACAACCTTAACCTCACCGGCTTTGATGTCAGAGGGGTTTTTATCACAGATTATAACTATTACCCGGTAGGATTATACCCCTTATCATGGTGGGATGATATCCCCAATGTAGAAAACATCGATCTGCCTTTCCTCATTAACTATGATGGCTATACAAAGTATTTCAATCCTTTATATTATCCAGAGGATTCCTCAGAACACCCGATATTCAAGTATTACACTGGTGAGTATGCAAACAGCACCGACCTTTCAGCAGTGCTTAATCCCTTCCTGGCATATTCAAAAGAAACTCCAAGACGCATGTTTTTACCCGGAACACAGGAAACCAGGACAGCCAGGATTCTGCTTCCCGGCGTTCCCTTTGAATTCGGTTACGCAATTGATGCATGCTGGGCCAAACCACCCGGACCTGTAACAGATCCTGAGACCGATTTCCCCCCTGAAGCCAATTGCGTTGAAGCATATCGAATATCGGTTACCTTTGAGGGTGTGTTTGATACTGCACCTGAGCTAGATATTCCATATACACTTGAGATCAACGATCACCAGGGAAAGGATGGAATATTATTCGCGAAAATTAAGTGGCCGGATGGCTACGGTAGTATACCAGTTTATAACGAAACTCAACTTGATGGAACCATTATTTATAAAGGTTATCTCAATGATTCCGGACATCCAATAGGGGTCTATCCACTGTTCGCTATGGTCAGGCCATTGGAAGGCCTTAATGATCCAAGCGTTGAAACTGGATATAACATAATACCTGTCGAAGTGGTCTTTGTTGACCACGAGCCGGTGGCGATGCCTGATGCGTGGCCACTACCTCAAACAGTCTCAAAACCTGTTCAATTCTTTGAAAATGGCTCATACGATCCGGATGGCGGTGACATTGTCAAATGGGAGTGGGACTGGGAGAGTGATGGGACCTACGATGCGGAAGGGGAATTAGTGTCACACACGTTTGGCATTCCCGGGGATCACGAAGTAAATATGCGCGTTACGGACGACGAAGGCTCGACCGGTGTTACGTCAATTTTAATACAGGTCAAGACGGATCCAGGCTGGGCTCGGACCTGGGGTTCCGGAGTCAACGATACAGCTCGAAGTATCTGCACTGACAACGATGGCAATATAATTACGGTTGGCACTTACTCCGGAGCTATTGATTTCGATCCGGGTCCTGGAGTGGAATGGCGTGAAGTAGCATGGCCCGGATATATGCCTGGTGAGAGTGCCTTTGTTAGTAAATTTGACAGCGAAGGGATATTCCAGTGGGTCAGAGTAATCGGTGGTGATTTTCATGAAGGGGCGGGAGCGGTGGCGATTGACAGTGATGATAATATTTATTTGTCAGGCTATTTTTTTATCGATGTTCGTTTTGAGGGTGATCCAAGCGAGCAATTTTATGTATCCAACGGTGACCTGGATATCCTGGTTGCCAAGTACGATTCAGACGGCAACTTTATATGGGCCCGCACGATCGGAGGAGAAGGTCGCGAGAGCAGTATAGACATGTGCACGGATGGAAACGATAATGTATATATGGCTGGTTTTTATGCCGGGACAATTGATTTTGACCCCGGACCTGGAACCGACATACATGAGTTGATTGGAACACATGATGCCTTCTTGTTAAAAATGAGTCCGTCGGGGGATTTCATCTGGGCGGGAACCTGGGGTGGATGGACAGAATCACCAGCAGATTGGACCGTAGCAAGGGCTGTAGACACAGATGCATCCGGTAATGTCTATGTCGCCGGTTCGTTCATTACATTAACTGATTTTGATCCTGGCGGGGACACGTGGTGGATTGAACCAACCTCAACTGGTTGGACTGATTGCTTTTTGAGCAAGCTCTCCGGCGATGGCACATTTCAATGGGCCGTGGGCTGGGGAGGAGTTTTGAAGGATGAGAGTCTTGGAGTTGCAGTCGATGTCAATGATGACATCTTCGTTACAGGGTACATAAACGAAACGGTCGATTTCGATCCTGGCCCCGGTGTTCTGGAATATACTGCCGGGTATCAAGGTGCAGCATTTCTCAGCAAATTTGACCCCAATGGCGAATTATTTTGGGCCCATGGCTGGGGATCGGATTTGCCATATGGCTTCCACTCAGAGAATAGGGGGATCTCAGTTGACGTTGACGATGGTGGATTCGCTGTTGTAACTGGGATCTTCAGTGAAACAGTGGATTTTGATCCAGGTCCCGGTATTGCTGAGTCATCATCTGTAGATAAACATTCCGATATGTTCGTTACCAGGTTCGATCCCAATGGTATATACCAATGGCATGGAGCCTGGGGAGGCCCACACGACTGGGGGGGGACCTCAGAGGTCACTGTCGGTCCCATGGGACATATATACTGTAGCGGGAATTTCTGGGATACAGTCGACTTTGACCCTGGCCCGGGGGA
Source organism: Planctomycetota bacterium (assembly GCA_030614715.1). GTDB lineage: Bacteria > JAJVIF01 > JAJVIF01 > JAPKYR01 > JAPKYR01 > JAUWTM01. Next base: position 73,596 of record JAUWTM010000002.1, on the reverse strand, counting down.
GTATCTGCGTACTTCGCTGGATAGCGAGTATTATAGTAATGGAGATGCATTTATCACGTACTTTCCCCCGGATGGGAACTGGTGATCTCTGCTGTATTGAAGGCCAGGTCCGTCAGTATAAACAAGACATAAATTTGAAATAAATGTCTGTTCCTTTACTGTACAGGCTTAATACGCTTTAATTAGGTCATTCGTCGGTAAAGAGGACAGGCAATGGCACGCAGACTCTCCCTCCCGATCATATTAGTCATCACTATTGGATTTCTTGTCGGCTGTAACCAGTCGGCTGATCCCGTTACACAACAGGTCCCGGAGTTTACTGACCGGAGCCCCACCATCGAATCCAGCCGTTCGCTCTGGGGTTACTACGATATCGAAATCGATCCGGGAACCCTTGAAGCAACGGTTATCCCATCGCGTCTTGCAGCGGATCATTGGAACACGCTTCAGTGGCTGGAATCCGGACCGTGCTTCACCTGCCTGGGTGTCTCGAACGTGGCTGTCACGCCTGAAGGGACAATCACGCTGGACGTGACGGTCACCCACCCGTTCGGGAATCCGAACCTCACCGGTTTCGACGTGCGCGGCATAGCAATGTTCGATGGCTCCGCAACTTTCCCGGATGCTTGGCTGAGAACACCGGCACGCGAATGGGGAGACGGAGAGCTCGTTGACGCTGAGGGTCACACGACTTTATACAACTTCCTCTACGAAGGTGCAGGACCCGGCGGTCTGCAGGGATATATCCAGGGGAATTTCGCCAGTCCCGACTTCCCGCAGGCAACATTGAACGGATACAAGCGGTTCATCTCATCGGGTGCTGAAAACACACGCAATGCATTCTATGCAGGGGATGAAATAACCGTCAACTATGAGATCGACATGCCTGACTTCGAATGGAGACTCGGATACGCCATCGATGCATGCTGGGCACCACCAGTGACCTCACCGGTCACCGATCCGATGATCGATTTCGGAGCGAACGCCAACTGCTGGGTACCGTGGAAGATTAATGTAACGCCTCATCCGGTGGACCAGGGTCTCACCGATCAAGGTGGAGAAGTAATACTGGAAATATTCGTATTCGACTGGCAGGGTTCCGCAACATACGACCTACCCGTGCTGGAATGTCCCGGACTCTGGACCGGTACACGTGAGACTGATTGGGTCAGCGACGACGGGGCTTACTCCACGTTCAACATCACAGTGAGAAATGAGCTCTATGCAGATTCCGATGAGTACGAATACCTGATCAGCGTGAGGGATGTCAACGCGGATCTTGACCCGTACTGGATCGATTCTACCGCGTACAAAATCCGCACATTTACAGTGGTTGAATGGGAGCCGGAACTGGACATACGCGACGTTTCACCTGACTGGCTTAACTGGGCGCCGAGAGACATGCACGTGGTGGACGGCATTGCTTATGTCGTTTCTGTAACTGACGGGCTTCACCTGATCGACCTGCAGGATCCGGAGAATCCTTTCTGGATGAGGAAATACGATGTAGATGGTTACGCATACGCAGTGTTCACGCAGGGATCGTTCGTGTATGTTGCCGATGTAGAGAACGGTCTCTGGATCTATGACCTCACCGACCCTGTTGCCCCGGTCATCCACGGTCCGGTAATCTTAACTGATGACATGCCAACCGATGTCGTAGTCGATGGTGAGTACGCTTACGTATGCAGCATGGCAGGATGGGCATATTGTATTGATGTAGATCCCCCGGCCGACGCACATATTGCCGGGTCCATTAATACGGGCAGCAGCTGCTCGGCGATTGCCAAGGACACTGATATATTAATCACTGCCAATGGCAGCAGCGGGATCACAACGATCAATGTCGCTGATCCGACTGCCCCGGCACTGTTTACTACACATCCAACGCCGGATGACGCAAATGATGTCACCAGCCAGTGGGCAATTGCGGCAGTAGCGGTCGGCGCGAGCGGTCTGCATACCGTGGATCTCTTTGATCCATCCATTCCACTCGACATTGATACCGAGGATACACCGGGTGAAGCTTTCGGCGTATGCTATGGAGAGTACATTTATATAGGTGATGATACCGGGGGATTACAAATTTACGACTGGGTCACAGAAACGATTATAAATTCTGTCCCGGTTGGATGGCCGTTTAAAGTGCAGTTCGAGGACGGTTATGTAATAGCAGCAGATCACTATGCGGGTATCCAGATCTACGATGTAGATCCTTACGATGAAGCTGCCCACGTAACCACCCTCAGAACGCCGTCGTTTACCATGGATGTAAAGATAGATGGGTATTATGCCTATGCAGCTAATGGTTATGGCGATCTGGACATATTCGATATTCCCTGGCCGGAAAACATGACATTTATTAAACACGTGGAACTACCAGGAGCGGCGTTCAGTCTCGAACTTTACGATGAATATGCAATCACCGTGGACGCCGACTTTGGAATTAGCGTCGTAGACGTACATCCACCATCGGCAGCTCACGTCGTGTACTCCCTTGGTGTAATGAGCAACGCACAGGATATCGCTGTCGACAATGACACAGCCTACATGACCACCTACAATAACGGGCTGAATATTCTAAGCATAGAAGAGGATGGCACGCTGACGCCAATCACCATTGTCCCGACTCCGGGTAATTCTGTCGGTGTTGATGTAGTGGACGGTTATGCCTATGTAGCTGATAGCACGGGTGGTTTGCAGGTTATTGATGTCTACCCGCCATTAATTGCATCCATCGTGAACAATGTAGCCACGGTTACGAACGCATTCGACGTGGTAATCGACGATCAGTACGCGTACGTTGTCGATCAAAGCTTTGGCCTGCATATCCTTGATATCACCGATCCGCTCGATATTAGTGAGGTTACGACAGTATTCCTGGACACTCCGTCACCGTCAAGAGTCGATGTAGGCTTCGGATACGCATTTGTAACTAGTGCATCAGAAGATTTGTTTGTTGTTGATGTAGACCCGCCTGAAGACGCATTTGTAGAGGAAGTGTTTGAGTTTAATGGAATTTCTTACGGGATTGATGTCTTCGCCGGATATGCATTTGTCGGCGGCATCTATGGCGGTTTGAGAGCGCTGGATCTTTGGTGATTTTTCTGAAAATTGCATTACATGGCACGCATTGATATCATCACGTCAGGCAGTCGATCTAACATCGGAGGAAGAGATGAGAGCAACTAACTGGATTCTACCGGCATTATTTATCGCATCAATTCTAATCACACTTATGGCAACCGGATGTTCGAGTCGAACACCGGAACAAACAGTGGCAGGATTCTTCCAGGCCATCGAGGACGAAAACTACAACAAGGCGAAGACCTACATCTCCAACAGCATGAGCGAAGAGGCAGGCGACGAGGACGATTTCAGGGAGATGAGCGAAACTCCGAATCCCGAGATGGGAGAAAATCCCTGGGGAAACGAAGCGAATCTCGTCAGCGAAATCACAGGGGATACAGCCAAGGTCTGGCACAAGGACTTCGACGGCTTCAGGTGGATTTTGATAAAGGAGGGCGGCCAGTGGAAGATCGATGATGTCGATCTCGATCTCAGCGGTATGATGGACGCCCTGGAGGATCTTGGAATGCCGGAAGGTATGGAACTCCCGGAAGGCATGACCATTCCCGGCGGATAACTACACCAGTCCGATTTACCTTGACCTGGTAATTTCAACCGCGACACTTTTCGCGAATCTCAGCGCGTGCGGTTTGTCGAGCGTGACAGTGACCTCCTGCACGTCCGGATTTTCCAGGCACAGCTCCGCGACCCTGGTGGCAAGAGTCTCTATCAGCATGAAGCTGGAATTTTCCACCAGCTCCATAATTTTTTTCTTCAGATCCCTGTAATTTACAGCGTCGTCGATGTTATCAGTCGAAGCCGGCTTCGACAGGTCTATTACCAGCGTGATATTCAGGAAAACGTCCTGCATGTCGGTACGTTCCCAGTCATTTACGCCGATTATCGTGCGAAGATGCAGGTCCCTGATGTGTATTTTATCCATGCTCGTACTCCCTGAGGTGACGTCCCCCGTCAACGTAGATTACCTGTCCTGTAATGAAATCGCTCGATACAAGGTAGCTGACTGCATCGGCGATGTCGGCTGGTTTGCCGTGACGTTTCAACGGCACTGATCCCATTAGCGCTTCAAGATAAGATTTGTCCTTCCCCGGCGGTGGCAGAATGAGTCCGGGCGCTACCGCATTTACCATTATTTTTGGTGCGAACCCGACAGCCATCATCTCAGTCAGATCGAGGAGCATCTTCCTGCTGAGGATGTAGGCCGGGTGCTTAAGGTCGAGGTCGGCAACCCTCGTGTCGAGAATGTTTACAATGGAGCCACTGTCGCAATAATCCCTGAAAGTCCTGCAGAGAACGAAAGGTGCCCACGTGTTAACCTCGATGTTCTTATTAAGGTCATCCAGGCTGAATTTCATCAGGTCGCCGGATGAAAATACCGACGCATTGTTGACCAGGATATCCAGAGAACCCGAAAGATCCAGTGCCCGTCCGACGAGTGATTCGTAATCATCGGATACCGACAGGTCCGCCTGAACCGTCCATGCCTTAACGCCGGAGTCTATCAGCCTGATCTTCAATTTCTCTGCATCTTCACCCGAACGGTTGTAATGAATGACAACGTTCGCCCCGTCGGAAGCAAGCCTGAGGGAGATTGCGTGACCAAGCCGTTTCGCAGCCCCGGTGACCAGTGCGGTCCGACCCTGTAAGCGCAGCTCAGCCACTTATTCTGTCACCTCGACAACCGTGTCGAATTTCGCCGCAAGGATGAAGTCGTTTTTCGATAATCCCCCAATACTGTGGGTCGACAACTCGACTTCAACCCTGTTGTACTTGATTTCTATCTCCGGATGATGGTTCGCGGCTTCGGCAATGTCGGCGATCCTGTTCACGAATGCAATCGCTTCCCTGAAATCCCCGAACGTATATTCCCTCTCGATCTCATCATCCATGATCTCCCAGTCGGGAATTCCCTTCCCGAGTTCAAGAGCTTCCTGCTCGGTAAGTGGCACAGTGCCGTCGGGAAGCGGCTCGATATTCATCTCAGCAAGCTTCATGTGGTTCTCCTTGGCTCCTGCGTTTTATTTAATAGCTCCCCGCAGGTCCCCAACAGTAATTTTTCCACCTTTACGAATAATCTCACGTGCGGCATCTACCTGGCTCCAGATATTGACCATCATCACACCGCGTACCTGGTTATTTTTCAGGTAGTAAATGACACCCTTTACGTTCTCTTCCTGCCAGTCGGTGTAGGTTTCAAGTCGTGAATCAACCTCGCCGACCGCTTCGAAACCGAAGTCAAAGAAATCCGAGAAGAAATACGGAAGGTAATCGTACGATTCATTCGCGCCCGCCATGTTCTTCCCTGCGGTGATCCCCTGGTGAAAAGCGTTGTCCCAGTGCTCGACCCGTCTCCTGAAACCCAGCGTTTTATCAGGGTAATTCGCGATATCCCCAGCCGCATAAATATCCGGTACCGAGGTCTGAAGGAACTCATTCACAAGGAGCCCGTTGTCGAACTCCAGACCCATCTTCTGAGCCCACGGTACGTCGGGGAGAACACCGACACCGACCACGACAATATCCGAGGTCAGGTGAGCACCATTTTTCGTGGCAGTGATGTAATTCTCATCGGTCTTTTCAATGCTTACAGGTTCATCATCGGTCAGGATTTTAATGCCACGATTCGTGTACTTGTAGCTCAGGGCAAATCCCACGGTCTTCGGGAGGATTTTCTTCGCTGGGTACTTACCACGTATGACAAGTGTGACATCTACGCCATTTTCATGAAGAGACGCTGCGATTTCCGGACCAATGTAGCCTCCACCTATAACGACAGCAGTACTGTTAACCACCGCAGCCTGCCGAAGTCGGATAAAGTCGTCCAGATCACGGTAATACACCACGCCAGACAGGTTTCCACCGGGAATTTCGAGTTTACGGGGAACAGCGCCGGTCGCTATGAGGAGTTTCTCGTACTCGTAATCGACATTTGCGATAGATGTTACGGCCTTACCGGGAATGTCCAGTGCTGCGATCTCGGTGTTCAGCTCGACAATGATGTTGTTAGCATCGTAGAAATCCTGGGCCTGGATTTTAATATCCCCGACGGTTACCTTGCCGGCCCATAATTTCTTGGAAAGGGGTGGACGGTGGTACGGGAGGTGTTTTTCCCTGCCAATGAGCAGTATTGAGACGTCGGGGTCGAGTTTTCGGATATTCTCGACGGCGGTAGCGCCAGCAAGACCTGCACCCACGATCACATATTTATACTTGTTATCTGTCAAATATCTGTTCCCTTAAGATATAGCTCTGTCCAGTGATCCATTTACATTACACCAAAATAAGCTGACTTTAAAGACAAAATGAAACTGAGAAATCATAGAAGGATTTTGCTTTAAAGCGGATTTCAAGTACATCTAAACAAAAATTAGCCTAATTTCTTTACGTCGCCTTAAAAACCTGTTACAATTTGATTAAGTTTAGATTCACAGCAGGTTCTTAATTATGAGAAAAGAGCCTTGGAAAGAATGGATTCCAGGAGTCCTTAATAAAGCACAGACCATACAACTGTGCGAAGATGGTTATCTAAAAAATGTTGATAAAAAAAGCATTGGCGCATCCTCAATAGATTTACATTTGACCGATGAAGGCTATGTGTTGAAAGAAGGATCGATTAAACCCCACGGAGCAAGATATCATACATTTATAAAAGACAAATATATGTCCAAACTGGAGCCAGATGATGATATTTTCAAGCTAGAAGCTAGAAAAACCTATCTAATTAAATTAAGGGAGCAACTCCACCTTTCAAAAAGTTCTAAAATATATGGGCAAGCCACAGCTAAAAGCTCAATCGGTCGTGTTGATGTACTCGCTAGGCTCATTGTAGATGGGATGTATGGATACGAGGGTTTTATACCTGAGCACCTTAGTTCACCAGATATGTATCTTGAGATTACACCTATCACATTTAACATCAACGTTAAAAAAGATATTTCACTATCACAGCTCCGCCTTTTCTATTGTGATCCTGATCTTTCAAAAGTTAAAGGCAAGGATTACTGGTTGTGTCTGCTTCGTAACATTCAGGAATCCGATGGGTGTCTTTCCGTTAACCTTGAAGAAACAGAAATAATTCCTGGAAAGAATGCTTGTGCATTTTGTGCAAAATATCCCACCGATCTTACTATTGACCTATGGAAAACAGATGAAGATCCTAAGCCCAAACCGGACGAATTCTGGGAAATGAAACTCGCAGATCATGGAAGATTGAAAATTGAAACAGATAATTTTTACATTTTAAGATCCAAAGAAAAAATCGCAGTCCCTAAAGGCATAGCTGTATACTGTCGAGCTATTGACGAGACTATTGGTGAAATGCGGATACATTACGCAGGATTTGTCCATCCTCATTTCGGCAAAAATCGTTCTGATCAGGAAGAGGGCACCCCACTTATTTTTGAAGTCCGAGGTCACACAGTGGATGTAAATCTCATTGACGGGGAAAAATTGGCGCGACTTTCATTATTTCGTATGTCTGAAGACGCTGAGCCTGATCCAAGCCCTTACGATTCACAAGGTTTAAAATTATCTAAATTCTTTGAAGATTGGAAGTAATTTCAATCATCACTTTAAATAAACAATATATTTAAAAGATAGGAATGATCGCTAGAACATGGCATTAAATTTTAAATATAAAGAGAACATTAGTATTAAAATTTTGACCGGCTCTGATATAAGGGCTAAATCCAACTTATTCGATATATTTAAAGAAAGAATCTTAATGAACGAAAGAATGTATCCTGAAATTTCCCGCTGGTTTAAGGAAAAAGTAGTACCGGGGATTATTTCCAAAGAAAGATTGGCGTATATCTGTTTAAAAGACAATAAACCTGTAGCTACTGCAATTGCGAAAAGGGGGGAGTTTCCCAAATTCTGTCATCTGAAAATCGAAGAAGATGTTCAGGATCAAAATCTGGGTGAAATGCTATTCATAATGATGACAATCGGTGTGGGAAAAGGCTCAAAGGAAATCCACTTCACGCTTCCAGAGAGCCTTTGGCATGCACGTAAAGGTTTTTTCGGATCTTTTGGATTCAAAAATTTTCATGATGTAGGCTGTAAGTATCGACCGTCAGAATCTGAATTCCTCTGTTCAGCATCATTTAAAACCGTATGGCGTTCAGCCTTAAAAAAACTGCCAAAACTTATTGATCATTTCTGCATCAATGGTTTGTCTACAGATAACCCAATACTTATGTCTTTGAAACCTCAGCATGCTAAATCCATCATCCAAGGACGTAAAACGATTGAGATCAGAAGGAGATTTAGCCACAAATGGTTAGGACAAAGAGTCTCAATCTATGCATCATCTCCAATACGTAGCCTAATCTGCGAAGCACAGATAAAAAATATATCTTCTGCATCACCCGAAGAGATTTGGGAAGAATGTGGATACAGAATAGGCTGCACAAAGCAAGAATATGAAAGCTATACTGATCAATCTGAGAATGTATATGCAATAGAATTTGAGCACATCAAGCCTTACGATAATTTAATAAAATTGGACCAAATTAATAATATGCTTGAAAGCAACCTTAAACCTCCTCAGTCATACCAACGCATTAAACCAGGCTCAGACTGGTCTCGTATTCTACTGCTATCAGCATTAGCTCAGTTTGATTCTGCTTCGGAAGGACCCGATGCAGAGATACTTGAATTATTATAATGTAACTTCTTTGACACATCCCTTATTAGTTGTTACAATACTCGCTTGTCTAAAAGAGAGAAAAAACCAAAGAAATTGGAGGAAGCGAGTGTCATTCGATAAGGCTTCCAAGACCGCAGTTATTGAGAAGTTCAAACGGGGAGAGGGAGATAAAGGTAGTACCGAGGTACAGGTAGCGCTGTTAACATCGCGCATCAACCACCTTGCAGAACATCTCAAAACTCACAAAAAGGATAACCATTCCCGTCAGGGTCTTTTCAAAATGATCGGACGTCGCCGCCGGTTACTGGAGTATTTAAAACGCCAGGACATTGAGCGTTACCGAACGGTCATAGGAGCCCTCGAACTCCGCAAATAAGGAGAATGGAAGCAACGACGCATCTGGTCACGGACCAGATCAGCATTCCAATCGGCGAACACAACCTGGAAATTATAGTTGGCCCCTTCGCAGGGCTTGCCAACCAGAGTCTGCTGTGCCGATACGGAGACACCGAAGTGCTCGTCGCAGTGACGATGGGCAAAGAACCACGGGAAGGAATCAACTTTTTCCCATTAGTAGTTAATCTTGAAGAGAAGATGTACGCTGCCGGAAAAATTCCCGGTGGCTTCATCAAGAAAGAGGGCCGTCCGACCGACGCGAGCATACTGACAAGCCGCGCGATCGACCGCCCGATCCGTCCACTGTTCCCCGACGGATTCAGAAACGAGGTCCAGTGCGTAATACTCACATTATGCGCCGACCAGACCAATCCACCCGACATCCCATCCACGGTAGGCACCGCAGCTGCACTACTGCTGTCGGACATCCCGTTCAATCACGCTATGGCAGCGATGCGAGTCGCGATGGCAGACGGTGAATTCGTCCTGAACCCGTCATTTGAGGTCATTGAAGAATCACCACTCGATCTGACCGTCTGCGCGACCCGTGAACGCATCCTCATGATTGAGGCCGGATGTAACGAAGTGTCGGAAGAGATCGTCATCAACGCGATTGAACACGCGATGAAGTCAATCAACGACATTATCGACGGCATCGAGGCTCTCAGGGAGCGGATCGGCAAGGAAAAAGTGGAGATCGAACCACCGGCGGAACCGCCGGAAGAGCTGCAACAGATCGTTTTCAAGTACATCGATGAACACTGGTCGGAGATCGAGGGGATCACCGGCAAGCAGGACCGCGATACGGTCATGAAGTCCTACAAGGAAGCCTGTACTCTCGAAAGATTTGGCCCCGAAAAAACCGAATGGGAACCCGAAGAGATTCTCGAGCAGAAAGCGATCGGTGAACTTGTCGAGAAAGCGATCAAGAAGCACATGCGTGCGAGAATCCTGGCCGAAGGGATTCGCATCGACAACCGCAAGCACACTGAGATCCGCAATATCTGGGGCGAGGTCGCGGCTATTCCGCGCGCCCACGGATCAGCGATATTCACACGCGGTGAGACCCAGGCGATGACTGTCTCGACGCTTGGAGCTATCGGTGACAAGCAGCGACTTGATGATATCGGCGTTGTCGAGTTCAAGCGCTACATGCATCATTATTACGCTGCCCCGTTCTGCTACGGCGATACCGGCTTCATGCGCGGCCCGGGACGAAGGGAAATCGGTCACGGCGCACTTGCCGAGAAAGCACTCAGGCCAATGATCCCGGAACAGGAGGAATTTCCCTACACTCTCCGTCTGGTCACCGAAATCCTTTCATCGAACGGATCGACCTCGATGGCAGCGGTCTGCGGCAGCACGCTGTCGCTCATGGACGCCGGCGTTCCAATCAAGGAGCCGGTCGCGGGCATCGCGATGGGTCTTATCAGTGATGACGATGACCTGGACAAGTTCGTAGTTCTGTCGGACCTCATGGGTATCGAGGACTTCTACGGCGACATGGATTTCAAGGTCGCCGGAAGCCGCAACGGCATCACGGCAGTCCAGATGGACACCAAGATCCACGGGCTGACAATGGCGATGGTCCGGAAGACGATGGAACAGGCCAAAGAGGGCCGCGAACACATTCTTGGCAAGATGCTTGAGGTGCTTTCCGAACCGCGGTCCGAACTGAGTCCGTACGCGCCGAGAATTATCACGGTTGTCATCGATCCTGAGAAGATCGGCGACGTCATCGGTCCCGGCGGCAAGATCGTCAGGGCAATCATCGAGCAGACCGGCGTCGAGATTGACATCGAAGATGACGGCAAGGTGTACATCACATCAACCGATGCAGCAAGCAGCGAGAAAGCAGTTGCACTGATCCAGGAAATCGTACACGAGCCGGAGATCGGCGAGGAATATGAAGGCAGAGTAATCAAACTCGCCTCATTCGGAGCGTTTGTAAAACTTACACCGTCCAAGGACGGACTTCTCCACGTCAGCAACATCTGCGACCGACGTGTCGAACAGGTTGAAGACTGCCTGAAGGTCGGAGACATCGTGAAAGTCAAAGTACAGGACGTCGATCCTGACACCGGGAAGGTATCTCTTACCCGCAAGGGTCTGGTTTTCCCGGACGGCGATCCGATACTTGAGATTCTGAACAAACTCCCGGCACGACCGCCGAGGGACCGCTCAAGTGGCGGCGGCGGATATAACCGTGACCGCGGCGGCGATCGTCGAGGCGGAAGCGATCGCGGTGGACGTGACAACAGGGACCGTCGGGATCGCGGTGGCAGAAGATAACAGGTAAACAATTGTAAATCAGAATAAACGAACCGCCCGGGAAGGGCGGTTTTTTTTTATCAGTTTAAAGGGGACAGGCATCCTTTTTGCTTCAGATAAAGTGAATTTATATAGAGGACTGGCGGACGCAAAAAGGTGACAGTCCCCTTTAAACCCAACTCGCTAACGGGGTACTGATTTTAGTGACGCGAGTGCATTGTGGATTTCGTCCACTGTGACGTCCTGGAATATCTCAACCTCGCCAAGACCGACCGGTATCAGGAACCTGATACCGTCCTTCGTACGCTTCTTGTCTTAACGGATGGCTTCAAATATTTTCGATTCGTCGAGATCCCTGATCAGATCCACCGATGCCAGCACGGACAGGAGTTTTTCGATCCTTGCCACATCCTCATCTGTCACCAATTCCCTGCTCAGCCCGAGTTTAAATGCGGCGCACATGCCAAGCGCGACCGCCTGACCGTGCGGGATTGCATAGTCGGATGCTGTCTCAAACGCGTGCGCGAACGTGTGCCCGAAATTCAGGAGGGTACGCTCCCCGGTCAGCTCCCGTTCATCGGCACTGACCAGACGAGCCTTGATCGCCAGACCTTTTCTCATCAGCGGGATCAGGTCCCACGGGTTGCCTTTCAGCTCCGCCCAGTCATCACGCGACCAGCTCTCCTCCCATGTCGGGCGGTTGAGGATATCGCTCCAGTTTGCTTCGCAGTCCTCGATGATCGAGACATCAGCGATGCAGCCGTACTTGACCAGTTCCGCAAGTCCCGCGAGGTAATATTCGTCCGCCGAAGTGTTCAGAACAACGGGGTCGATCAGGACAGCCTTAGGCTGGTGGAACGCACCGATCAGATTTTTACCTTTCGGGTGATTTATTGCTGTCTTTCCGCCAAGCGCTGCATCGACCATGCCGACAAGTGTTGTCGGGATGTGCACAATATCGATACCGCGAAGGAAGGTCGCTGCCGCGAAACCGGCCACGTCACCCACCGTACCGCCACCCAGTGCGATTACGAGGTCATCGCGAGACGTACCCGCGCCGAGAAATGCATCGTGAATTCTCGTCACCTGCTCGGCTGTTTTGGCATCTTCCCCATCGGGAATTCTCAGGAGCCTGACCTGCTGGCGCGTGCTTTCGAGGTCTTCCTTGACTATTCGTGCAAGCGGGAGATGGTCTTCGTCGAGATGTCCGGTAGTAATCAGCCAGACCATGCCTCGCGGCAGGACGCCAAGCTGGTAGAGTATCTGTCCCGTACGCGCGAGAAGCCCTGAGTCACAGAGCACATTGTGTGTTCTCTCGAAAAAACGGACGGTCAGGAACCAGGAACAGCTCATGATCCGGGTAATGGCGGTCGCGACATCCGCAGGACCCATATGATCGACGTCGAGAACAAGGTCGCAGTGAGCGTAGCCGGGCAGACGGGCTTCGTAAAACGGTCGATTGAAGGTGATAAATTCATGGAGTTTCTCGGCACGCTGGAGGAGCGGACGGTCGCTGACGTGAACGATGCGGTCGAACAGGCTGTCCCACCGGGCACGAAGCCAGACTAGCACACCGGACGATGCAACGATCTGCTGAATGCCAGGGTTCATGAGTGATCCGCCACCGAGTGCGACAACCTTGCCCGGTTCGCCGTTCTCAACCAGTCCCGCAAGTTCCGTGATGAATTCAAGCTCCATGGAGCGGAAGGCCTGCTCCCCTTCCTCCGCGAAAAGCGACACGAGGTCCTTTCCCGCCTTGTTTGCAATCTCTTCGTCAAGGTCTACGAAATCCACCTTCAGGCGACGTGCAAGTTCCGCACCTACAGCGGTCTTGCCGGAGCCTGAGAAGCCAGTCAGATAAAGGTGTCCAGTCATAAATTCACCCCTTACGCATTAAACAGGAAATTACTCACTCGATCCTTCATGCATGGCACCGTCGGGGAAAATATCCTCAATGGTAACCGACTCACCCGATTCCTTCATCTCGTAGTTCAGCCATCTCACGCAATCGTCGCGCTTGCATCGCCAGATCGTGCCGTCGATCATACGTACCTGCGACGGGAAACATAGCACGTGATACATGCTGAATACCCCGTCCACGTCGAAAACCCACTTCGCACGGTGCTTGCGTCGCGTGGGTCGATATGTTCCGGGTCCGGCAAGACCCTGCACACTTGCGAGGAAATGATCGAAGACATCGTAAAGGGCGAAGGTAAATTCGACCGCCTCGACACCTTCGAACTTCACTTCCTGATGTTCATCGTCCTTCGAAGTCTCAAAATCCTCGTCGTTTTCGTTTAATGCAGGGTCCAGCACTTCGAACTGGACCATCGCGTGGACGCCTTCAGGCACGCCGACACGCAGTGTGGTCGGTTCTGTGAAGGATTTGTAGTCGCACGTTATCCTGTGGATCCTGACAGATGAACCATCAGGTGAATGTACCGAAATTGCCCGTTTCATGGTATCTCCTCTACGAAGGGAAGATTATACATGCATGATTGATCAGACGAAAGGGGAAGGTCGCCCGGCGATCCCTTCACCGGGGTTGGTTTTAATGAAAGACCGACCCGTAGCACAGCACGGCAGTGCGTTCAACGACCAATCATTCCAATCCCGTAGCACAGCACGGCAGTGCGTCCAGCCTTCCAATTACGCAGATCGTTGTCCCGTGATGCGGGATGGAATGTTGAACGCACTGCCGTGCTGTGCTACGGAAATGTGTTAATGGGATTGTGCGAAGGGGGTTGTGCAGAGGGAAAGGCTACGAATTATTTGTCAATCGATTGCAAATAACCTTCGTAGGCCCTGCGGACCTCCGACATTGAGTTCCCTGCGAATTTTTCGAGATGTGCTTTTGCCAGTTCCAATGCGACCACCGCTTCCAGAACGCACGCTGCAGATTCGACCGCTGCCACGTCCCCGCGCTCGACCCGGTCGGGCATTACGGGTTTCCGCGAGGTTACATCGATGCTCATGTTCGGCGGTTTTACGGTCGATATCGGTTTCATCCACGTGGTCAGGCAGACGGGTTCTCCGTTCGTGACTCCACCCTCGATGCCGCCTGCATGGTTGGACGAACGCGAGTACCATTTGTCGTGGTGCGGATTTTCCTCCCCAATTGCGTACTGGTCGTGGGCTTCCTTCCCTGTCATATAAGCCTGGTCGATTCCCGCGCCTATCTCTGTCGCCTTGATTCCCGGAACGCCCAGAGCTGCCGACGCAAGCCGTGAATCCAGACGTTCATCGGGTAGTGCGTACGAACCAAGTCCCGGAGGTACGTGCGCAGCGATGATCTGAATTACGCCCCCGAGGGTTTCTCCGCTCTCACGAGCCTGATTTACAAGCGTTTCTATTCGCGATAACTGATCCTCGTCCAGTTCCGAGAACGATTTAACGACTGACGGATCATCGCCGATATCAGATCGTGTCGGTGGAACTAGATTTTCCTCAACGAGCCATTCAGACCCGTACGCGATAAGCCTGCTGCCGACATGGGTATCGAAATTCGCAAGGTACTGCCTCGCAAGTGCTCCAAAAGTCACTGTTATTGCGGTATTGCGGGCACTGGCGCGTTCGAGGACGTTCCTTGCATCGTCGAAACCGTGTTTCAGCATCCCGGCGAGGTCCGCATGTCCGGGTCTGGGCAACGCCTTCTCATGTTCACCGTTGGATTCCGCCGACATCATGTCACGCCAGTTAGCATGGTCGAGATTTTCAATCGTGACCGCGATCGGGCTTCCGATAGTCAGACCGTGACGTATCCCTGCGAGAAATTTAACCGTGTCGGTCTCGATTTTCTGGCGTTCCGACCTGCCGATTCCCTTCTGCCTGCGTGACACTTCCCTGCCCAGTGCGTCGAATGAGATTTCCATGCCCGACGGGAATCCGGAGATGATCCCGACGAGCGCCGGACCGTGACTCTCACCCGCTGACATCCATCTCAGAGCCATTTACACGAACGCCTCCCCGTCGAATTCGGATATTTCCTCAGCCCATTTTTCGTATGCCTTTTCCATCACTGCGCGCTCGATATCCTCGTTACCCGATCCGAACCAGATCGCCCTCGACAGCACCGCCTGCTCAATCAGCATTCCTATGCCGCCTATCGCTTCCACACCGGCATCCCGGGCCGCAGTCATGAGACCGGTCACAGGTGGTGAGTACACCATGTCCAGGACCAGCGAGAAATTACTCAACGTGTCGTTCGGAGGTCCGTGCACGGGCATGCTGACAAGCCCCATCGAGTCCATGCTTCCGAGAGGTGTCGCGTTTACCAGGAGTGCCGGTGACTCGATTTCGAGGTTCTCCCAGTCGAGCCATGTGCCCTCCTCGACCTCGACACCGAAATGCGACCCCGCAACGAGGTAGTCGTTCACGAATGACTGCAATTTTCTTTTGTTACGTGCGGTGACTATAACGCGGTCGGCGATTTTCGTGTCAATCAGTGCCCAGATCGCAGCACGTGCAGCGCCGCCCGCACCGATAAGGACGACCGTCCAGCCCGATTCGGGATGTTCACCCGACTTGATTGCGTTATCGAGGACCTTCACGAGCGCCGGACGGTCAGTGTTGTAGCCGATCATGTCCTTTCCGACAACCTCGACCACATTGACCGCCCCGACCTCGCGCGCGGAATCCTGCACGCTGGTGAGCCGTCGCGACAGGACCTCCTTGTGGGGTACTGTCACGTTGAATCCGGTAATTCCGGGGAAGCCGGTGACCCGTTCGAGCCAGATTTCGAGGTTGTGGATGGGCACGTCGAACAGGTGGTAGTCGTGGATGGGCCCGGACGCGTCGTCGGCGGCCTCGTGGAGCATCGGGCTGATCGAATAGCCGATGTTGTGACCGAGAAGCCCGACGAGGGGGATGATATCAAGCCCGGTTTTGTCGTCTTCGGGTGAAAGCATAAGGAGGGCATTATAGCATTGAAAAACCCGCCTGTTATAAGACGGGTAAGCATTTCAAGATTTATATTTCCGTTCCCTACGGAGCTATGACCACCTGTCTCTCTTTGACGTCGGGGTTCGTGTAGTCAGGGAGGATCACAGGTGCGACGCGTTCAGTTTCAATTCCCGTTTTGTCCAGTTCCTCATGGTACTTACGAAGGTGATCCAGGTTCATGCCCGATGGAAGATCGCGTTTTGAAGCGTACTCCGCAGCGGACTCTCCTGCGAGACGTCCGAACACGGTCACGTCGAGAAGGCTGTTACCCATGAGGCGGTTCTCACCGTGGACGCCACCCGACACTTCGCCTGCAGCGTACATGCCGTCGAGAACGGTCGCGCCGTCGGGTTTAAACTCGACCCCGCCGTTCTGGTAGTGCAGCGTCGGGTAGATCAGCATCGGCTCCTTTGCGACGTCTATGTTGTACCTCCTGAAGAGGATGTATTTGCCGGGGAACTCCTTCCGTACGTATCCCGGACCGTGAAGCATTTCGAGCATGGGGCTGTCGAGCCATACTCCGACCTTGCCTGTGGGGGTCGGGACGCCCTTATGCATGTCATCGGAGCATTCACGGATGATGCTTGCCGCCTCGACATCCCTCGGCTCGCGCTCGTACACGAACTGTTCGCCGTCCACGTTCACGACGTTCGCCCCGGCACCGCGGAATTTCTCCGTGATGAGAAGTCCCTCGGCCTGCTCGGGAAAGACGATTCCGGTCGGGTGGTACTGCACCGAATGGAGGAACACGAGCGGCACCCCGGCGTGATATGCCATGACAAGGCCGTCGCCGGTCGCGCCGTAATGGTTCGTGGTCATGAAGCCGCGCATGTGAAGCCGTCCGCTGCCGCCGGTCGCCATGACGACCGCCTTCGCGCGAACGATCACGTATTCCCTCGTATCAAGGTTGTACAGAACGGCACCGGACGCAACGCCATTCTCATCGAGAATCAGTTCAACCGCTGGAGAGAACTCGAGGATTTCAATCCGCTCGGGATGGTTCCTGATCTCGTCGCGGATGGTCCGCATGATCTCGGCACCTGTGATGTCACCGGCGTAATGCATCCGCTTTCGACTGGTCCCGCCGCCGTGCATAGTGCGAAGCGACCCGTCAGGATCCTTAGAGAACATCGCGCCAAGACCCTCGAGCCATGACATGACCTTGGGGGCCTGGGAGACGAGGGTCTTAACGAGGTCGGGATCGTTCGTGAAGTGACCACCGCCCATAACGTCGAGATAGTGCCAGTACGGGCTGTCAGAGTGAATTTTGCTGGCAGCCTGTATGCCGCCCTCTGCCATCATCGTGTTGGCATCACCGAGACGAAGTTTTGTAGCGATAATTACCTTCGCGCCCTGTTTCGCGGCCATCAGTGCTGCAGCGCCGCCGGCACCGCCGCCACCGATCACCAGTACGTCGGCCTCGTGATCGACCTCGTCGAATTCGATCCGATCCGGATCGATACGGCTTCGGGCTTCGAGAGTATCGACGATTTCGGGGCTGATTCCGTAGCCCTTTGATACACCGACACGGATGTCACGAAGGGCATCATCCTTGTAGTCCGGATGGTAGCTCTTCAGGCGTTCTTCCCTGCCATCGAGCGACAGGGAGGCGAATTCCTCACCGCGACGTTTTCTCTCGACGCGCTCGGGTCGGGTGCTCTCGACCTGTTTAATGTAATCCTTTAATTCCTGCGGATATGGCATCTCGATTCCTCGATTGTGTTCACTTATTGCGATCGATCAGTCTGCCGGTCTCATCAAAGATAACTTGAATCGGTCGGCCGCCAGTTTGGATCCGGCATGTCCGGCTCCTTTTCACGTCCGACATAAAGTTCCTTGAGCTCAACCAGATCTTTTTTCATTAATTCGTTCAGATCGTCTTCGAACCGGCCGTCATCGATCTGCTGAACGCGTTCCTGCAGATGCTGCGCACGTGGAGCGATGTGACTTCCGTAAATTCTGCGTGCGAGTATGGCGACAAGCGGCTGCGCTTCCTCTGCAGGACACCTGGCGATGCAGAGTCCGCACATCACGCAGTCGAAAGAAAGCTCCGCGACACGTGCGATGTCCCCGCGGATCGCTGCCGCCATGTAATCCATGACCTCGATGTCCTGCGGGCATGATCGCGTGCAGGTTCCGCATCCGATGCACTTGAAAATTTCCGGATACAGTGCCGCCAGGGTGCCCTCGTCGACATCCAGTTCCTCGATGCAGTAAACAGCCTTGTTCTGAGGGAAGAACGGAAGCTGGGAGAGAAACATGTCGGGTTTGACGATCTCCTGGCAGGCGAGTGCAACCTCGACGCGATGGCTGTCGGGCAGCCTGTAGACGGTACCGCAGGCTCCGCAGATTCCACCGCGGCAACCGCAGCCGCGTGTGAACTGGTAGCCCGCGTATTCCATCGCTTTCATGATTGTAAGGTCCGATGGAACCATGTAGCGACGTCCCATCACATGGATCGGGACAAGCGTCACTTCCGCACTTCCTCCACTCTTTTCCGAAATAACCTCGACCGGTATTGTCTGACTGACCACTTTGCCGGCTCCTTGTCGATGTAAATTTATTTAACGGCTTCGACTGACACACCGTCAGCGTCCGCCATCTCCTGCATTTCCTTTTCGATATCCACGATGTCGGATGACGGTGGTCCGAAAATTTTACGGATCAGGTCCTTAGGACCCTCAAGCGTGGCCTCAACCGCAGCGACAATCTGTGCGTCAGTGAAACCGTCCTGACGTGTCGCGCCGCTCGGACATCCTGCTGCGCAGACACCGCAGCCCTCGCAAAGCATCGCATTGACCGTTGCGACCCTTCTGTCCTCTTCCCAGACCCGCGCGTTGTAGGGGCACATCTGAACACACAGACGGCATCCCACGCAAAGGTCCTCGTTTATCGCAGCTACGATCGGCTCCTTGACCATTTCCTCGCTGTTGAGAAGGCCGATGGTCTTCGATGCCGCCCCGGACGCCTGCGCGACCGATTCAGGGATATCCTTCGGTCCCTGTATTGCGCCCGCGAGGAAGAATCCGGGTGTTACTGCCTCGATCGGCCTGAGTTTCGGATGGATTTCACGTATCCAGCCGCCCTCGGCACATCCGAGCTTCAGTTTGTGGACCAGTTCATCGGTGCCACGCGCCGGTTCCATGGGAGTAGCGAGTACGACCATGTCGGCACGGACTTCGACAGACCCACCAGCGACCGTATCGGACCCGCGAACGACGATCTTTCCATTTTCCTCGTAGACCTTGCTGACCTTACCGCGTACGTACACTACACCCTCGTCAAGTGCACGACGGTAAAACTCCTCGTAATCACGTCCGCCAGCCCTGATGTCGATGTAGAAGACGTAGGACTGCCCGCCGTGAACGCTGTGCTGGTAAAGCATCGCGTGTTTCGCGGTGTACATGCAGCAGATTTTCGAGCAGTAGCCCTTGTGGCGCTCAGGTTCGCGGCTTCCGGCGCATTGAATGAAGACAATTTCCTTCGGGATTGTGCCATCGGACGGCCTGCGGACCACACCGTCAGTTGGTCCCGACGCGGATAGCAGCCTTTCAAAGTAAAGGCCATCGACAACATCGGCGATCTGGTCGTAGCCATATTCACCGAGGTTTGACATATCGTAGAGATCGAAGCCGGTTGCGACAACCACCGCGCCGACATGTTCCTCGACATAGGTCGGCTTCATGTCGTAATCAATGGCTCCAATACTGCAGGCGTCGCGGCAGTTACCACACGCAAGGGGGAAAAGACCCAGACATTTATCGGTATCGAGTGTGAAAACAGCCGGGACAGCCTGCGGAAACGGGATATAGATCGCTTTCCGGCTTTTAAGACCCATGTCGAACTCGTTTGGGACGACCACCGGACACACTGCGGAGCAATCTCCGCATGCTGTACAGACATCTGGCTTCACGTAACGCGGTTTCTGCTTGATCGTGACCTTGAAATCACCGACCGAGCCCGCAATTTCCTCAATTTCCGAGTACGTGTAGATTTTTACTAGGGGATGGCGGTTAATCGCGACCATCTTCGGTGTCAGGATGCACTGGGAGCAATCGAGCGTCGGAAATGTTTCCGAAAGTTGGGCCATGTGACCGCCGATCGACGGGTCCTTCTCGACAAGTATTACCTCGATACCGGAATCAGCGATGTCGAGTGCCGACTGGATGCCAGCAATGCCACCGCCGATGACAAGCGCCTTGCGTACGACAGGGGATTTGATGGGCACGAGAGGTTCGGCGTGCATTACGCGCGCAAGGGCCGCTCCGATGATCGATTCGGCCTTGTCGGTGGCCTCCGGTGTCGCATCGTGCACCCACGAACACTGCTCGCGTATGTTGGCGATCTCCAGCTTGTATTTATTCAGACCAGCCTGCTCCGCGACCGCACGGAAGGTCGGTTCATGGAGTGTCGGTGAGCAGCTTGCGATGACAACGCCATTGAGACGGTTGTCCCTGATGGAATCGCGGATCATGTTCTGCCCGGGATCCGAGCAGAGGTACGTATAGTCCTCAACAACGGTCAACTTCCCGGTTTCACTGAACCGTCGTGTCAGCTCTTCAACGTCGACTGTCTCAGCGATATTCTTTCCACAGTGACAGATGAAAATTCCGTAACGACTCACGCCGGCACCTCCCCGGGAACGTTCACTGTAAAGCGCTCAAGGAGCGGTCCGGGATCCACCTTGTGCGAATCGAGACCGAGTTTGTCGAGCGGTGCACCAAGCGCAAGTGCAAGGAGCTGGGTGAAGTACAGGATCGGAACCTGTTTGAATTCGGGATTACCCCTGAGCATCTCGTCCTGGAAGTAATCGAGATTGTAGAAACAGAGCGGGCACGTAACGACAACCGTATCAGCACCGTGCATTCGCGCGCTGTCCAGAATCTTGCACGATGCTCTCAGCGCGGCTTCCGGACGTGCGACCGACAGGTAGCTTCCACAGCAGTCGATCCTGTTCGGGAAGTCGATTACATCGGTTCCAAGCGCTCCAAGAAATTCCTCGAAGAGAACAGGATTCTCGGGATCGCACATGGCCAGCTCATCCGCGGGACGCAGAAGCTGGCATCCGTAGAATGGAGCAACCTTCAAGCCCTTGAGAGAGACCCGTGCGGCGGTAGAGATCACCTGGAAACCGAAATCATCACGGATCCATTCAAGCATGTGAAGTACGCGCGTCTCACCGCTGTAATCGACCCATGCGGGCGGAGGAGTTTCGTAATCCCTTAGACGTCGATCCTCCGCAAGGTATGTGTTCATGCGCCTGCGTTTGAGCTCATCGTTCGCGAGGGTCAGGTTCGCCCGTTTAAGTGTCGAGAAACAGAACGGGCAGGTGGTGACAAGGGCGTCGTATCCTGCGTCGCGTGTTTTCGCAAGAAGGCGTGTCTGTGCGATGAGGTTCGCGATCCTTGTTTCGGTCAGTGGGGTTGTCGCACCGCAGCAGGTCCAGTCCTCGATCTCGGTGAGTGAGCTGCCGAGGAGTTCAACAGCGAGATGAGTGGTCTCATCAAGGGCTTTCGCACTGCCTTTGAGAGTACATCCGGGATAATAGCCAACCTTCATGTCTACAGCTCTCAGTTACCGAATTTTCTATAAAGACTCACAAGCGCCTGTTGGGGCGCGTTCTCTGTCAGGGATTTCGGGATGGACTCCGGGTCGAACCTGGCTTCGTCATCCATCTGCAGGTAAAGACGTATCACCTCAGCGACCGCTGCGATATCGATAGCGACCGGGCACCGGCTGACACAGGTGAAGCACGTGGCGCAGTACCAGATCGCCTCACTCGCTTTCAGCTCGTCGATAAGTCCAAGCTGGGCCATTCGAACGATCTGGTGAGGCGCGAGGTCCATGTCATTTGAGAACGGACAGCCTGCCGTGCACTTGCCGCATTGTAGGCACAGGAGAATGTCCTGGTTGGAGAGCTCGTGCATACGGTTTACCGCTTCGCGTCTCTCCTCCGGTTGTAGAATTCTTACCATCTCGAAACCTCACTCGATCGCCGGAAGCAACTATTCAGCCCGAAATCTTTCCGGCGAGCATCTCTCCTGCGACAAGACCCTTGCCGTACTGGTAGCCTTTATTGAAAGCAAGGTGATTCAGTTCTATGAAATGTCCCGGAACGCTTGCAGCAATTGCGTTCCGTGCCGGTATCGGTTCGATCAATCCGCTTGTTCCCGACAGGAAACCAAGCATGATCATGTTCAGAACCATCGGATTTCCAAGCTCCTCCGCGAAACGGGTAGCAGGGATTCCGTACATTCTGATTTTGTCCCGCGCTGGCCCCGGCTCTACGAGCTCTTCCTCAAAAAGCAGCATTCCGTCCGGTGACAGGCTCGGTTCGTGCTTTTCGTAAGCCTCCTGGCTCATGATTATCATGATGTCGGGAACCTGCACGTACGGATACCGGATCTTATCGTTGTCGATCACGACCTGCGCCGTACACGCACCACCACGAGCCTCTGGACCGAAGTTCTGTGTCATCGTTGCATAACCGTCGGAATAGATACTGATGGTCTTGCCAAGCACGATGCCGGTCAGGATCACTCCCTGTCCGCCGAAACCAGAAATTACTATATCAGTGTGACTCATGACTGCACCTCGTCTGTGACAGTCGTATCCTGCGATTCGGTACAGCCACTCCAGCTTTTATCGATCTCCATTTTGCCACTGACGGGCGGCTGATATTTATTCCCGAGAACTTTCCTGAAATGCTCGTGCATGGACTTGCCGTAGCTCGGGCGATCCTTGTCGACAAACTTTCCAACGACGATCTTTGATTGAAAACCGATGTCGAGGTCATCGACTGACGCGTTATGGTCGATGACTGAGTTCTCGTAGTAATATTTCATCAGATCGAGGCCCGTACCGAGTTTGTTCCGGCGGGCATAGATAGTCGAACACGGTGCAATTATCTCTATGAAACG
Source organism: Planctomycetota bacterium (assembly GCA_030614715.1). GTDB lineage: Bacteria > JAJVIF01 > JAJVIF01 > JAPKYR01 > JAPKYR01 > JAUWTM01. The sequence goes on along the minus strand of JAUWTM010000002.1, from coordinate 50,328 downwards.
GAATCCACGGCGCTGGAGGGCTTCGGTCATTGAATCTGTAATACGACGGATATGGAGTGACGTCCATCGAGCGACATAAGACGCACCTGCGCTTATTGCCAGGGTTGGGAGACTGAACGGACGCTCGAAACTACCGTACGGAGCAGTCGTTGCCCTTGCAGTCACCGGGGTGGTCGGGGCCAGCTGTCCTCCGGTCATTGCATACGTGAAATTGTTGACGCAAATGACCAGCATGTTCTGGTTTCGGCGTGCAGCATGGATAAAATGATTACCGCCGATGCTGATGAGATCGCCGTCGCCGGAAAAAACAACATGTTTCAGATCCGGACGTGTAAGTGCAAGCCCGACAGTAAACGGAATCGCCCTGCCGTGCGTGGTATGGAAGCTGTCAGCTTTTACGTAGCCGGCAACCCGACCCGTGCAGCCGATACCACTGGTGACAGTTATGTCATCAGGGCTCAGGCCCGTTTTTTCCATTGCTGACGCGAAGCATCCGACTGTGATTCCAATCCCGCATCTGGAGCACCAGATGTGGGGCATACGGTCCATCCTGAGAAGCAGGCTCTTGGGATGCTCCGGAATTTTCCGGGTGGTATCAGGTTTTACTTCCGTTACGGTCATTTTGCCGCCTCCCGGATCGCCTCGTATATCGTTTCCGGATCGTGGACCCATCCCCCGGCATGCTTCACAAGCCTGGTCTCGGCCCTGCCCCCTGCGCAACGCTCAAGTTCGAGCACGACCTGCCCGTGGTTGATTTCAGGCATGATGAAAGCCTTCACGTTACCTGCAAGCTCACGGATGAGCTTCTCGGGGAACGGCCATACGGTGACGAGTCTCAGTTCGCCAACCTTGATTCCCTCGCGACGTGCCTTTTCTACCGCAGGAATCGCAACCCTGCTGGAGATGCCGTAGCTGACAACAACTATGTCGGCATCATCGAGGTAATGCTTGTCGACATGGATTATTTCATCACGATTGAGGTTGATCTTGTCGAGGAGCCTCCCCACACATCTCTGCTGCGTTTCGGCGTTCATCGACGGGTAACCGCGCTCATCGTGAGTAAGACCAGTCGTATGGAACCTGTATCCGTAACCGATCGGAGCCATTTCAGGCACGAGGTCCTCGCAAGGCTTGTACGGAAGGTAATCGTCCGGATTAAGGTTAGTGTATCGTCTCTCCACGAGCTCGATTTCCCCGGCTTCAGGTATAACAACCCTCTCGGTCATGTGGCCGATGCACTCGTCCATCATGACCAGCACCGGAACACGCCACTGTTCGCTCAGGTTGAATGACTCGATCGTCAAATCGAAACATTCCTGGGGAGAATTGGGCGATAGTGCGATCAGTTCGTAATCCCCGTGGGATCCCCATCGTGCCTGCATCATATCCGCCTGTGCGGGAAGGGTCGGGAGCCCGGTCGACGGACCACCCCGCTGCACGTTTATCACAACGCAGGGAACTTCCATCATCACACCGAGCCCGATGTTCTCCATCATCAGGCTGAAGCCGGGACCCGATGTAACTGTCATGGATTTCAGTCCGCCCCAGCTTCCGCCCAGCACGGCAGCGATGCTCGCCAGTTCGTCCTCCATCTGGATAAACGTCCCGCCAATCAGCGGGAACCTCAACGCAACACGCTCTGCAACTTCGGTGGAGGGAGTTATCGGGTAGCCGGCGAAGAATCTGCATCCGGCTGAACATGCACCTTCGGCAGCGGCATGATCGCCATCCAGGTAATGAGTACCGGTTAAAACACCTACAGGATCAGCTTGAACCATTAAAGCCCTCGTAACTAACTCGCTATTACGGCGCGAGTTCGATGATCTCCTCCTGGTTGAGACAGTAGATCGCAAACTCGGGACAGATCCGCTCGCAGAGGTCGCAGTTTACGCAACGATCAGGATGGATGACCTCAGGAGGATGGTATCCCTTCCTGTTAAATTCGGTTGAAAGAACAAGGACGCCTCTCGGGCAGAATTCAACACAAAAACCGCAGCCCTTGCAGCGGTCCTTTATAACGTAAACAGTTCCGTCAGGCGATTTGACTTTGTCGGCGTCGAACGGCTTACGCCAGTAGTTCGATTCGGGCATCTCGGACTCCTTCGAGACAACAACTAATACTGTCCCGGATAACCCCACGTGTCTCACCTGACACGTGACAGGCAAGTGACTCAGTTGTGAACAGGACGCGGGTTCTCCCTTAATAAAACAGGGCCGCGACCTGTGTCGCACGGCCCGGAAGGGGACCCGAGTCCAGTTATTTCACGTACACAAAAATAGGACCATATAAACAACGACTACCCGGGAGAATCCATCCGTCGTTCCCGGGCATCTCTCATCATGTGAAACAAATCACTTGCAGATGGAAAATAACATTATATTATGAGCATGTCAACTGCCCGGACCCTTATAAATCCAATATGTTTAACCAAATTTATACGGAAATGCCCATGTTCCTATTTGAACAATATGTTTAATAATCCGCTATAACTCGAAACGATCCATTATTGCACTGTCCCGGTCTAACCCGGCAGATTGCACTAATAATGTATCCCTGCAAAGTCAGTTTGCAGGAAATGGGACAGCCTTTACTGGTACAATAAATAATCATTTCCAGGGAGAGCTGTCGATGGGGCGATATGCTGTATTATTTCTGTTTACCCTTTGCATTTTTACGATCATTTCAACATCCCAGGGTCCTTCCCCTGTACCCGCCGTCCATGCCAATCCAGGTGGTTACCTTATCCTGAGTGAGATCAGTCCGTGGCAGTCAGATGGAGCTGCATGGGTCGAGCTTTACAATCCTGCAGGCGATCCCTGCCCACTTTCGGGCTGGTCGATACAATTCATTACAGCACAGGCCATAGCGCTGCCCCAGGATGCACCCGACTGCCCTCCCAACGGCTTCGTGCTGATCAGGATCGACCCGCAACTAACGGATGAAGCATCGCTGCAGGGCAACACGGTCCATGTAGATATCGCGAGATCATCAGGTTTTCCTCCCGAAGGTGACGGATGCGTGCTGATCGGGCCCGATGGACCAACCGATGTCCTGTCGTGGGGAAATCCGGACGGTGGTTTTGTAAACCTCCCTTTCGCTCCCGGTTCACCACTTCGACCCGATGTTGAGGTCATTCATGAAGGCACTGAACTGTATCTTCCCGGTGACGTCTGCATGCGTCTGCCCGGCACATGGCCTCCAAGCAACGCTGAATACATCGGATCATATTTCTGGACCATACGCGGTATGGAAGATGCAAGTCCCGGCCTGCCGAACCCCCCACCCGGACCGCTAGGAATGCGTCCGGCGGACGGTGCACGGCTCGCATCTGATTTCAACCTGGTGGTGATGGGGGTCGACTGGGCGGCGGAATTTTATTTCCAGATCTCTGAGGATGAATACTTCTCCGAGATCCTTGTTGAAGCAACGGTCGAGACACCATATTTCTTCGTCGATAACCTGCTTTCAGGAACGTACTTCTGGCGTGCACAGGGAATCGATGATTCAGGTGTCGCCCAGCCATGGTTTCCTGTCCGGCAATTCACAAAAGAGCCGTTCGACCTGAACGACCTTCTGAACGGAGAGACATCAGGCTACGGCACATCGCAACTGCTGAACCTGCAGCCGGATCGTCTGGCAAGCTCAGCCAAGGGCGGACCACCCGGACTCCGCCTGGCAGCATCGGAGGTTTGCCGGGAGTGGCGTGTACTTGGAGCGACGCACCTTCAACAGCGAAAAGATACCGACATGGTGTGCATCGACGGCTGCACTATGAGCGGGACTTACCCGTGGGACGGTCCGCATCCGATTGGATCCTCGATGGAGGGCGGGCACAAGGATATATATTGCGCGAGAGCGTGCACATCGATGATAGCGGGGATCGCGGGACGTACACTCAGCCAGGACCGCGTTTCGTACTACATTTTTCAGGAAATAGGATCGTCGCAGGCAAAGACACGTGCAGGTCATCCCGATGATCCGCGCGGTGACCTCGGCCATGACCGGGGACTTTCGGACCAGGACATCTGCCAGATCCTTGACTGGCTGTACGGCGCACCCGGAGCGGTGTCTAGAACATGGTCCTCGACCGTGTTCGACGACGGAGACCCATCGGACATGGATTCAATCAAGGAATTCATTGACGATGGCCGTCCGGTCCTACGTGACATCCAGCGTCGCACCGACACTCACGCCACATTGCTGGATGGTTACGCCATAGTCGACTGGAGCGGTGGTACCACAAATTATGTGCACGTACTCGATCCGTGGGTGCCGGGTGATATTCAATGGGAATCGATCGGCGAGGACGATACGCGATTCATCGAATTCCCGCCACCAAACGGTTTTCCTCAGCGATCTGATGAATCCACGATCAGGCAGGATTCTGACGGTGATGGTCTTGTCGATTTCGATGAAGTGGAAAGGTTCTGGACCGATCCGAACGACAGGGATTCCGATGATGACGGCCTTGACGATAAAACGGATATACTTGGTTATCTGTTCGATCCAAGCGGCTCATATCACGAGAGGGACCCTGATATCGATGGCGATGATATCTGGAAGGAACTCGATCCCGATAACGACACGGCTGACAACAGCGGAGTGACCGACGGTTGCGAGGACTACGATCTCGACGGCTTCCTGACCCCCGGCGGTCGCGAGACGGATCAATTCGATGGCAGCGACGACGGTAACGTGATGAATCCGTACTGCAACGAGGGTACGATCACGATCGACAGCACTATTTATCATCCTGCATTCCCGACAGTTCCCTTGCGTGTGCGCGAGGTGATTACCATCGAGCCGGGTGCAATTATAAGCACCGGCGACTACAGCCATGATTACTACTGGGAACTTGTGATGGATGGAATGTCCATGCCTGTCCCGGGAGGATCGATTGTCACAATCGCGGAGGGATACGGCGAAGGATTGGCACGCGTTCAACTCACGCTGCACGAGGGTGGCCGTTATACGATAGTCACCGACACCAACCCGCGTGTCGGGACTTACACGATTGAGACGTTCGGACCGGGAGTGCACAATCTCAGAACCGAGCAGATCCATCTCGGTCTTGCCGATCATCATTTCGATTACGTGTCCTCGGAGACCCCTGCAGAGGTTATGGCATGGCTGGAATCGGTCGGCGGGGGGAACCTGTTCAATGGAACCGTCACCAGAACGCCGGACGGAGTCCGGATCGCGAAAGGTGAGGATATCATCCCGATACCGTCCTTCCTCGTCGGCTGCTCCGGCGAGACAATAAGGACGTGGGAATTCAGACTCGACCGTCTCCCGGGACGTTAGGTCTGTAGAAATGACCAGAATCCGTGTGGGGCAGACATTCCTGTCTGCCAGAATATAATATAAATTTTGAAGAGGCAGACTGGAAAGTCTGCCCCACAACAGAAAATACATAATTGTTCTACACGCTGTTAGGTAGAGGGTACAAAGCGCAATAACGATTCAGCCATCCTGATCATGGGTTGTACTAATCGCAACCTATTAATCGAGCATTGAGTTTTATTGAAGGAGGAGAAAATATGCATCGGTCGATCGCTTTCCTTTTCACGACAATAATTATGTCACTCCTGCTTACCGGGGCGCCTGAACGTACCGGGGTAATACCCGGGACGTCAGCGCAGACGGGAGGAGGTTACCTGTTACTAAATGAGATCAGTCCGTTTCCGTCGGACGGCAGCGTCTGGGTTGAACTAATCAACCCTACAAGCGGTTCTGTGGAACTCGATGGCTGGACGATCGAGTTCCTGTCAGGTTTCGAGTACACATTTCCTGCTAATTCCGGCGACATAGGCAGCGGTAATCTTCATGTGCTCGGGATATCAGGCGAAAATCCGCTGGATCAAGACGGCGACGGCTGCATACTCAGTGGTCCGGATGGTGTTATCGATGTTATCCAGTGGGGCCTGCCTTTCCTCGACTCAAGAGCACCGTTATCGGCAGGTGAACCGCTGGTTCCGTTCGCCCCGATGCATGATGACGACGAGCCACTACATTTACCCGACGATGTGATCATGCGAATTCCGAACACATGGCCACCCGGGGAATCATCCTGGCTTGGCTCTGAGCATTGGGCTTACCGGGATTCCAGCGCGTCAAGCAGGGGAAGCACGAATCCGATGCCACCACCTGTACGGACATCGCCACCTGACGGTGCAGTATTCGCATCGGATGTCGATCTGACTGCTGTCGGGCTCGAATGGGCTGATTCCATCACGTTCCAGATTGCCCGTGATTCGGGATTCCAGGACATTGTTGTTGAGCAGGAAGTGTACGGTGACACGCTGCATCTTGATAACCTTGATGCCGGGACCTATTACTGGCGCGTACGAGGCGGTTCCGACGGGGAATGGTCGCAGCCGCTGGAGTTCACACGGGAACCGTACGATCTGGAAGAAGTAATAACCGCAGCCCGGGAAGATGGGTTGTTTCTCGCAGACAACAAGGGTGGTGGAGCAACTGCAGGAGTTCCCCTCGCCGGAGGCGATGTCATTACATCCTCGAGGATTGTAACAACGTGTCCGCACATCATGCAGTACAAGGACACAACGATGGTCTGCCTGATGGGATGCGACATCGAGCCGATGTGCCCGTGGGATAACAATCATAACAACCCTCCACTCGCAGGCGGAGCCAGACCGACGTGCGAGCATGGTAACAGCTATTGCACACGTGCATCGATCGCAATGGTCGCCGGTGCCGGAGGGAAGAGCATAAGCCAGGACAGGATTTCATATTACCAGTTCGAGGAAATGTGGCAGACGTACACGAGTGCAACTCAAGCTACACACCTGAACAGCCCGATAAATGATCTGGGGCACAAGCGGGGTACAGGCACGACACCGATTCTACTCACCCTGGACTGGTTGTACGGCCAGAGCTCAGGTGCAAGCACCGTGATGAAGTATAACAACACAGCACCGAACGATCTGGACGGTGTTTTCGCAAAGATAAAGCAGTTTATCGATGCTGGAACACCTGTTCTCAGGTGCAGCGGTAAACATGCAACGATAGTATCTGGCTACGCAGTGATCCGGAAGACCAGCGGGGTCGATGTGCATTTCCTGCGCATCGAGGATCCCTGGATCAACACACCTCACAGGTGGCTGCTGCTCGAAACCACCATCGATACATATAAAAAGTACTTATTCCCTCCCCCCACCGGAAGCCCGATCCGCAGCGATGAGGCGGAGATCGGGATGGACTCGGACAGCGATGGATTGAACGATTTCGACGAGATCAACAGGTTTAAAACGGACCCGAATGACGACGACACCGACAGCGACGGAGTCAAGGATCTTGAGGATATACTCGGTTACGTTTTTATGCCCGATGGACAATGGCTTCTGACCGATCCTGATATCGACGGCGATGGCAACAGGAAGGAAGACGACCCTGACAACGATAATGCTGCAGATGACGGCACTGTAGATGGTTGCGAGGACGCAAACCATAACGGTTTCTTCGAGGCGAACGGGCAGGAGACATCCAATTTCGATTCATCCGATGATGGAACTGTCGTAAATCCCCAGTGCAGCGGCGGCTGGATCGAATACAGGCTTACACAGGGCAGTGCATGTCCCGACACGTGGGAAAGAATCGACATCGATGGAATGGATAACCTTGCAGGTGACGGCTATGTCCACTCATACAGCTGGGATTTTCATGGATGCCTGATCACCAGCCTGGCCGGTACTTCGTATATTTCCTCTTATACACATCACCAGGGAGAGGGTGCTGCTGAGCTGAAACTCGAAAGAGATGCCAATGGAGGTTTCTATTTGTATATAGACACACAGCCAACAGAGATCATAGCAACGACCGAGTACACAATCGGCAGCGAATCCGGTACTTTTGACGAAACAGCCCCCCTGTCACTCCACAATTGGTACCTGGAGCCGCATGAGCTGGGTCAACCCGAGGAAAATGCCAACGGGGGATGGGTTTTCAGGGGTTTCATCGATGTTTTCACAGGGTTCGATCCAAGCAGCGGTCAGTACATGAGCGGCCAGACCACGCCAAACACTCCGTCGGGATTCGACCCACTCGCAGGAGCCGGTGGAGGCGGGTCCTCGATCATATCGTGGGAAATCTGGATTCAATCACCTGAAACGTACGTCAGATCAAACTAACAAGGAACAGTAACGAGGAGAACACACGTGTATCGGATACTAACCTGGTTGATTATTACAGCGGCGCTGTTGTCAGGACTTCCGGGGTCACCTGTCTCGATAATAAATATCAACCTGACAGACACTGCGTACGCGCAGGCAGGCGATGGCGACCTGATCCTGAATGAAATCAGCCCATGGCCGTCCGATGGGCAGGTCTGGGTGGAACTTCTCAATCCAACGCGGTCAACGGTCGAACTCGACGGCTGGACGATCAGGTTTCGGTCAGGATTCGAGTACACGTTCCCGTCAGGAGCGGGAGAGATCGAACCAGGCAGGCTGCACGTACTCGGAATTTCCGGCGACAATCCATTAAATCCCGATGGCGATGCGTGCACGTTATCCGGTCCGGACGGAGTCACTGACACCATCAGTTGGGGAAATCCAACACCGGCAGATCCTGGATCGGTGTCATCGGGTGATCCGCTATGGCCGTTCATGCCTGAATACGACGATGAAGAGGACATCCATAATCCCGACGATATAATTTTCAGAATTCCGGACACATGGCCTCCCAATGCAGGTAACTGGATCGGGTCTGAACATTGGGCTTACAGGGGTTCGGATGCAGCAAGTCGCGGAGAGCAGAATCCCTACCCTCCACCGGTACGGTACTCACCTCCCGATGGAGCTTATGTCGCGTCAGAGTTCGAGCTGTACGTAGTCGGCATCGAGTGGTCCGGATCGACAACCTTCCAGGTGGCACGTGACGTGAATTTCCAGGATGTAACTATTGATGCAACTGTTGAGGTACACTCATACACGATTACCAGACTGGAAGCCGGTACGTACTACTGGCGTGTGATGGGTGAAGATGGAGGCTGGTCACCTGCGATGTCGTTTACTCGCGAGCCGTACGATATAGAAGATCTGATCGTTGTGTCCGGAAGCTCGGAAATCAGGCTCGCGGATGGCAAGGAAGGAAAACAACCACCGGGTCTGATACTGGGCTGGGATGATGATGTCACGTCATCAGCGCTGCTCAACAACTGTCCCCATATCATGCAGTTCAAGGACACGTCGATGGTCTGCCTGATGGGTTGTAATATGGCTGACAGCTGCGACTGGGACGACAATCACGGAGATCCTCCGCTGGCAGGCGGTACAAGGTCAACGTGCAGTCATGGAAACGCATATTGCGCACGTGCATGTATAGCGATGATAGCGGGAAACAGCGGACTCACGCTGAGTCAGGACCGGATAACGTACTACATGTTCGAAGAGCTCTGGCATTTTCTCTCCAATCCTAATCAACCGCAATGGATCTATAGCCCGATCGACGATCTTGCGCATGGCAGGGGGACGGGCCGCTCATATTCAAGGGCTGCGATCGACTGGCTTTACAACAAGCCCATGGGATCAACATCGCAGCTTACTCACACGGGAGCAGCACCGACCGATATACCGGGGATCATGGCACGCATCAAGAGATACATCGACGCTGGAACTCCCGTAATGCGCTGTGGAAGTGGACACGCAACGCTTATTTCCGGTTACGCAATCGTTGAAAAAATTGGCAATATAACCGTTCATTACGTTCGGGTCGAAGATCCATGGATCTCCGCTGCAGGTCGATGGTTCACCCTGGAGTCCACTATTAATGCTTTCGATGCATTCATCTTCCCGCCCGAAAACACGACGCCCATACGAAGTAATGAATCCTCAATCGCGCTGGATTCAGACGGAGACGGGTTGAACGACTTCGATGAAACCACCCGTTTTAATACCGACCCACAGGATGTGGACACCGACGGGGACGGCGTAAACGATAAGCAGGATGTCCTTGGGTACGTTTTCCTTCGCAATGGAACGTGGCTGCTTACTCACCCGGATTTCGATGGGGACACCGATGCCAAGGAACTCGATCCCGACAATGACAATGCGGACGACAGCGGGACAATCGACGGCTGCGAAGATGCCGATCACGATGGGTTCATGAATTTCAATGGCCTGGAGACGAGTAATTTCGATGCGTCGGACGATGGATCTGTAACAAATCCTGAGTGCATGCAGGGTTACATCAGGTACTACGTGACATCGGATTACTGTCCCGACCAGTGGGAAGAAGTGATACTCGACGGCGGTGACAGCCTATTCGGTGAGGACTATGTGCACTCATTCAACTGGAATATTAACTTCTGCTTTGGCGTCGTTATGCTGGGCACAGAATATGGTGCGGGATCAGGGAACACGCACGGTGATGGCTTTGCCAGGGTTGAGCTGACTACTGACGAGTCCGGCAACTACATCCTTGATGTTGACACCAATCCAGACCAGGTAGACATGGAGATAGAAATTAACGCCCTTGGCAGTACGACCCATCAGACCCAGACATTACCGATCTATCTTCACCAGTTTGCCTTCACGCCTGAGCGTATCGGGCAACCCGTGACAACACCGGACGGCGGGCTTGTCCTTCGCGGAGTCTGAGACCTCTATGGATACGAGAGCTTTATCGGACCAGGAGGATCACCATCGCAGATTCAGGAACACGAGGCATCCATGCAGTCGATGGGCGCAACTGCCACAATTACATGGGAAATCTGGCTGCAGGTACCATTCGATGAGGATTGAGACATGGCTGACAGGGAATAAGGGAGGAATTCGATGTACCGGATAATCGCCTGGACGATGATATTTACATGTTTTGTACTTGTCCTGCCGGACGTACATCACGCGCAGGATGCGGAATCGCAACCGGGCTCAGGTCGGGGAATGCTGATACTCAACGAACTCGGACCGTGGCCCGGCGATGGCGGAGTCTGGGTCGAGTTAATCAATCCAACTATTCATGCCATTTCACTGTCCGGCTGGTCACTGAGATTCCTGTCCGGTTTTGAATACGAGATTCCCGAAGGCTTTGAATGCTCCGGTGGCGATACGATCCTGATTATATTCGGAAATCCACCAGAGGGTGGCTTAAGGGCAGAAGTCCAAAATGTAATAACTGAAACGGCGCAGATAGTAAACCCTGGGCAAACCGGCGACGGCTGTATGCTTGTCGCACCCGGCGGAGTAATAGACATCATAACGTGGGGTAATCCCCCGACAGATATTATTTATCCAATAGCACCCGGAGCACCATTACGGCCACCGTACGATTCAAGACCTTCGGAAGGAGAGCTGTTCAATCCAACCGATGTGCTGATCAGGATCAACCCTGACATTTCAGGTGGGAATTTAAGCTGGGTCGGATCGGATAAATGGGTCTATCGCAGTCATACCCAGGCAACTCCGGCAAGTGCCACAAATATCGTTGGTCCGTGGAGAATGATTCCGTCCGACGGAGCACGGATGGCTTCTGATTTCCCGCTTGGCGTAACAGATATGGCCTGGGCCGACCAGATTACATTCCAGATAGCAACTGACGAAGGATTTGTGGATGTCGTTATCGAAGAAACAGTACAGACTGACACGTATCCCATCAGGGACCTCGCACCCGGGACGTACTACTGGCGCGTAAAGGCATGGATCAACGGAATTCAGCTTCGCTGGAGTGACTACCAGATATTTACCATCGAGGAGTACGATCTCGAGGGGATGGTTGAGGATTTCCGCAGCAGGACCGGCACATCGATGCGGATTTCGGACACTTATCTTGCGCAGACCAAGTCAGATGAGGATCTTTTCATCATCGACGCCTACGAACTCGATATCCCGCACAAGTTCCAGATGAAGGACACGCACATGGTGTGTTTTGACGGCTGCACGATGGGCGGGACGTACGCATGGGACATCGAACACCCGTATGGAGCCAGGGTCGGGGGGCACAACAAGCATTACTGCGGACGTGCATCGTGTGCAATGATCGCGTGCATGTTCGGAAACCAGCTAAGCGAGGACAGGATTTCGTATTTTATATTTCAGGAACTCGGTGCAGGAGGTCCGACACCGATCCCGGACGGGCATTTCGATGATCCGTTCTGCGATCTGGGTCATGGCTACGGCTTCACGAGGGATGAAACAGCGGTCGCGCTCGACTGGATCTACCAGCAGCCGCTGGGATCGTCGGAGATAAAATATTACTCCGACGATCTATTCGCGAACGAGACCGCCGCAATCGATTCGATTGTCGAGTACATACAACTGGGCATCCCCCTGATACGCAGCTACGATGATCATCAGACAGTTGTCGACGGCGCGATTCATTTCCTTGAGGAAGGCCACGAAAGGCGGTTCATCAGGATAGTAAATCCATCGTTTACCGAGGACGATGAAGCGATTTACTGGGAGGACTACGAATCCTCCGAGTTCGGAGCTTTCATCTTTCCTCCACAGAACGGCATTCCGGTAAAAGAGGATGAACCGGAGGTTCACGAGGATTCCGATAACGACGGACTGTATGACTTCGATGAAATTAACCGGTTCGGAACCGATCCGGACAACGAAGATACCGATCGCGACGGCATCCCGGATATGCTGGACATGGTCGGATACCTGTTTGACCGTCTCGGCTGGTACGATCCGAAGCCGATCGACATGGATAACGACGGTGCGGCGAAGGAATCGGACCCGGATAACGATGACAGGGATAACAGGAGCTCACCCGATGGGTGTGAGGATACGGATCACGATGGGTTTTTCGTCGACAACGGAACAGAGACCAATAATTTCACAGCGGGTGACGATTTCGATGTCATAAATCCCGACTGCTTCTCCGGCATCATCAGGGGAGATCACATCATGCGTGTACCGCTTCCCGACGGCGGTTCGCACGACCAGGTGTGGTACGAGGAGATAATACTTGCAACTGGTGAGCTTAATTCCGGCACGTTCTCGCACCTGCATCGATTCGGGAGGATGACCAGTTTGCAGTCTACTCTGGCATCCGGTGGTAACGAGGACTTCGGGCTTGGCGGAGCAAAGGTATCACTTTTGATTAATGAAGAGCTGGGCACGTACACACTTGTAACCGATGTAGATTCCATGTGGGGAAACTTTCAATACCCGTTCAATCCATCGGGAATCTTCGCCGGACCGAATCCGAGCTCACGAATAATAACTGTGCCGTCCCATTTCGGATTCGCAGGCAATACCGAGTTCGATCTCGGCACGCCAACTGAAACCGCAGACGGACTACTGTTCGAGGGTGAGGTTAACCTTGATATCGTGCTTGGCGGAGCGGACCTGCCGTTTGTCGATAACGTCCTCTGGTGGAGGATCCTGGTAGGTCCGTCAGACTGAGAACCAGTTTATTTTGGAGGAATCATGAATCGAATATACAAAATCCTGCTCATCGTTGGGCTGCTCATACTGATATTGCCGGGATTCGTCCCTGTCGATGGTAATCAAACGCACGCACAGGATTCAGGTGGAACCCTTGTGCTGAATGAAATCAGTCCATTCGGTTCCGACGGGCAGACCTGGATTGAGTTCATCAACCCGACTGACAGTCCGGTGTCCATCGACGGCTGGACAATCCTGCTTTTCTCCGGATATACGTTCACATTCCAGGACAGTTCAACTGAAGTTCCCCCTGGTGGACTGCACGTACTTGGTATCAACGGAAATCCGTTCAATCCAGCCGGTGACGGGTGCGTGTTATCCGGTCCTGCGGGAGTTTATGACACTGTATCATGGGGAAATCCACCCGAACCGCCTGCAAACGCGATGAATCCCGGTGCTCCGATCTGGCCATTCTACGGGATCATCATGGAGGAGGATCAGCTGTTCGAACCAGATTCTGTGCTTTACCGGGATCCGGACACTTCGGTTCCAGGCAATGAAAACTGGGTGTACAGGTCCTCCGATTCAGCGACCGAAGGAGAGCCGAACCCCCCACCCGGTCCAACGATGTTCAGACCCACCAACGGTGCACTTCTCGCGACAACACATGTCGAATTGAACCTGATCGGTTATTACCGTTGGCAGATGGTGGATTTCCAGGTCGCACGTGATGAAGGTTTTGCCGATGTCGTTTACGAGGAATCGGTCGAGGGATTCTCGCTCTACCTTGAGGATCCGGGTCCCGGTGACTGGTACTGGCGTGTGAGGGAAAGCAGGACGGATCCCGGACCATGGAGCGATACGTATCACTTCGTCATGACCGGGATGGATTTTGAATCGGACGTTGATACAACATCGGGCACCGCTTCAGGTCAACTGATGGCTTCAAAAGGCGGCGGACCGATCTTGTTCGGGGAGTACACGACTGTCTCGAAAAAAGTCATCGGGTGCACTCATTATTTAGCAAGGCGCGACACAACGATGCTCTGCCTTGACGGGTGCAACATGAACAACTGCTGGGATGCCCACCAGACCTTTCAAAGCAGCTGCGGTCACGCAACGGGATACTGCGTGCGTGGATCGCTCGCGATGATCGCGTCTCTCGGGGGGTACCTGTCACAGGACAGAATTTCGTATTACATTTTTGAGGAAGCATCGACACAGGCCGCAACGGAAACACAACATGTCGGAGACCCGATCGGCGATCTCGGTCACGGGAAGGGAATTCGCGGGATCGATGCAAACTACGGACTCTACTGGATCTACAATCAACCGCACCAGGCACCTCATTACGGCCTTACGAACCAGCTTTTCCATGATAATACCGGGACTCCCGATCCAATGGACAGGATCCAGGAATTTCTCGACGACGGCCGTCCCGTGATGCTGTATGTCCCGGGCCACGCGGTTGTCTGCGACGGATACCAGATTATCCGACGTCCTGACAACTTAACAGAGACATACCTGCGTGTTCTGGATCCCGCATCGACAGGGGTAATATGGGAGGATCTGCAATCGACATCGACGTCATATCCGAACGTGCTCTTCCCCCCGACAACCGGAAGCCCGTCAAGGACCGACGAGGCTGAAATTACAATGGACAGCGACGGTGACGGGATTGTCGATTTCGATGAGACGTGGAGGTTCGGCACCGATCCGAATCAGGACGATACAGACTCAGACAGGGTCAAAGACAAGCAGGATATTGTCGGTTACGTATTCCACCCCGATGGTGTATGGAACCTGAGGCCGGGAGATATCGACGGCGACGGCGCATGGAAGGAACTCGACTCCGATAACGACCATCCGGGGAATGACGGAATGATCGACGGCTGCGAGGATGGCGACCGTGACGGTTTTCTCGGCAATGCGACCAGTGAAACGGATAACTTCGATCCTGCGGACGACTTCGATATGATCAACCCCGACTGCTACCGGGGATTCATCAGGTTCGACAATTACTGCCTGAGTACAGATGAACTCAGCACACTCGAATATCACTGGTGGGAGACGATATTAATCGAAAGCGAGGAACCGTCATCGTCAGCAGCCTACGTCCACCCGTTCACATGGGGATGGAAACACATCGAGACACCTCATCCACCTCCCAATATATCCCTTGGGTCGCAGTGGGCGGATCACACCGGGTCCGGCTTCGCCCGGGTGACATTACAGGAAGAAGGAAATGGTAACTTTTCGATGATCGTACAGACCGATCCATCAATGGTGGAGATGTTGAATATTTTTGACTGGCCAGAATGCAATCAGCACGACGAAACATACGTGCCGATTCCTTTCACCTTCGGATATGGATGGACGTACCAGCTCGGAGCGGCCGAGAGGACGGGCGACGGTGGGCTGGTCCTTCGGGGAGATCTCCCGCTGAACACGCCACCAGCTCCGGACTGCACCACCCGTACGTGGTGGGAAATATGGATCGAACCGCCAGCGGAATAGAAATAGAAACGGGTAAAATGGTTCCTCAGTAATCGATTCATTATGCTACAATACGTCCTGCCCCCGTCGGGCGGACGCGATTGAATATGCCTCGAAAACCGCGACCATCACGGTTTCATCTCGGTGATATCTCCGAGTTAAAGCAGATCGGACAGGAGCGTGAAGGCGCTGCCGAGATCGCCGACGTGCGCAGATGGGTCAGGATCGCGAAGCAGACCAAAACCCTCGCAGGTCACAACGAACGCTGGGACGACGTCCTTGAATATTTCGAGGAACACGGTGTCGAGGATGATGACCTCCACCTGTGGCGCAGTTACCGTAACCTGATCACCCAGCGAAAAATGGCGATCTACAACGAGCTTCTGACACTCACGGACATCCTCGGTGAGGATTATTACCGCCTGTTTTTCGATTCGCCACTTCTCAAGGGCACACATCGCAGGTACGCGGTCGATGCCCTGCCGCTGACTTTCCTCGGTCACAGCGAGGACTATTACTACACGTACACTCATGCACACGAGCACCCGATCGCATTGATTTCCATTCCCCGCAAGGGATCGACCACGGTCTGGAACTGGCTTGCCCTGCCGCATGAAATTGGCCATAACATCTTCGACAACGTGATCGGTTACGAGCGTGAGCTTGGGAAAAAGATCCGGAACCACCTCTCAACCGAAAGGTTTAAAATACCCGGCAAGCGACTTCCCTACAGGCTTCCGAAGACAGCGTTGATGGAGATCATCTGGACCTTCTGGCTGGACGAGGCCATGGCAGACATTATCGGCACGCTTTTCGGTGGACCCGCGTACGTGATGGCGCGCCAGGAGGATTCGTGCGATATCGCAGCTGATCTTGGAGGAGCGCACATAACGCTCTGGGACGTAAAGGGCATGGACATGATGAAACACCCGGTTTGTCATTTCCGTGTGTGCATCTGTACGGAGGTATTAAGACGCATAGGATTTGCCGGGGATGCAGCGGAGCTTGATTTGCGCTGGAGCGAGATACATCCGAGGATCAGGGAGTATGTCTGGTTCGACCCGGCTGCAGGCTACAGGGAGCTGTTCCGGATATCACGCGATGAACTCACACGCGCAATGAACATGCTTCTCGATGTCGTGCTGGACCGCAAGATCAAGGTGTTGAACAATAACTCCCTCATCGACCTGATCAGGTATTCACCGAAGGAGCACGCGACAGTGCTTCGTATCGAGGATGAACTCACCAGGCCCCGCCCGAATTTCCCAAAGGATGCCTACCCGCGAATGATCATGGCAGCAAGCAGGTTTGCATTCGAGCGATCTCCCTCCAGTGCTGACCTCATCCATGTAAATGCGGTGAAGGGAATTAAAAAGTTTGCGAAAAAGATCCGTAAAAAGAGGAAATCATCCAGCAGGAAATAATTTACGATTTCAATAGATCACTAATCAAACTGCAGTAATCCGCCACCCTCGAATCCCACGTCTCATCCTTCACTCGTTCCGACCGATTCAACCTTTTATCGGGTGTATCACCGGCCACTTCCCGCCTGATTGCCTCAAGATATTCCCCGGGATCGTTTGTGATCCGGCAAACATCATTGAACGCATCGAGTTCCGGAAGCGATGTCGCCACAACAGGTGCTCCACCAGCCAGGTACTCGTAAACCTTCACCGGATTGACATGGATTGTAAGCGGTGTTCGGTCGAAGGGTATATGTGAGCAGGCAAAATGAGACAGGTATGCAGGCAGCTGGGCATAATGTTTCTTGCCAAGGGCGTGAAAATTACCAAGTGCGGTCAGATCGCTCAGATTTCGCGTACACGGCCCGATAAACACCCAGTTGAACTCTGTTCCCTCCCTGACGACGTACTCAATCAGGGGCCAGTCCAGCCAGTCTGCAAGATACCCGTAGAACCCGATTATCGGCTTCTGCAGCTCCTGAATATCAGCCGGTCTGGGCGTTTCAGCCAGTGCACTTCTGAAATGCTCTATCTCGGCGGCGTTCCTGATCAGTTCCGCGCGTTTCGAGTGCTTCGATTTGGCCTCAAACAGTGATCCAGCAGTGGCAACGACAGCATCTACGCGTCCCAGAAGCTCCTTTTCCTGTGCGAGGACAGCTTCGCGGTTCAGCGAAGCCTGCCTGAACTCACTGATCTCATCGGCGCAGTCATAGATAGCGATATCCTCGCTAAAACGTCCCAGCCATCCAAGTCCCAGCACGTTACAGACGATCAGGACCACCGGACCGTCGCTTTTTACGAACCTTGCCCCCATCGAAACGCGGCTCCAGAAATGATTCCACCGGTTAACAGGGCCTGAATGGTATCCGAACGGCAATCCGGCTGGTGGCACGAAATGATGGATGCCGGTTTCCGGGTCGAACACTGGTCCGGCTGTCCACGACCAGAGGTTACTCAATGGTTTTTCGGGTGAGATGAATACCGTGACGATATTCCCCGGCTCATCGATGTATAAAAGCCTGCCCCCGGTGGGTGAGAGGATCGTTGCGAAACGCGCAGCAAGCTGCTGGACGCGTTGACGTATCCCCCTGAGAGGCGGAGCATCGGCGATTATCAGGGTAACATTGTCAGGTAGAATCGGGGATTCCACGGTCTGTGTCAGGGCACCTTAAGATGATAGATTTGGCAAAGTCCGGATGCCATACAGTATGTAAGCCAGACGAACACCGTCTGGACGGTAATAACTCCAATCACAGCGTATATTTCCCATCGTAGATGCATGGTCCTATTTCTCGAACAGTATATCAGCAATCCGCCAGCTTTCGCCAACGGCCTCAAGGCCGCCTGCAGCGTCAATCAGGCCAGCCTTAGTCAGTTCCTTAATATGTGATGCGAAAGACATCATGCCCTCCGATCCACCAGCCTGGATGATGTTCGGAATCTGCTCGAGTTTATCCTCCCGTATCAGGTGCCTGACCGCGTCATTCGGCACCAGCACCTCGCAGACCGGAATTCTCCGCTGACCGTCCGTTGACGTGAACAGGATCTGGCTGATCACGCCCATCAGGACCATCGCAAGCTGGCTTCTGATAGTACCGCGAGCCTCCGGCTCGAAGGCGTCGATAATTCTCGATATGCTGCCGGTCGCGCCAGATGTGTGCAGCGTGCTGAAAACAAGATGTCCCGTTTCAGCTGCCCTGAGCGCCAGTGCGATCGTCTCAGCGTCCCTCATCTCTCCGACGAGTATGACGTCCGGATCCTCCCGCAACGCCTCTCTCAGCGCGACTGCGAACGATTCAGTATGCTTGCCGACCTCACGCTGAGCCACGAGGCTCGATTTGGACAGGTGAATGTACTCGATCGGGTCCTCAATCGTAATGATGTGCGTCCGACGCTGGCTGTTGATGAGATTTATAAGCGATGCAGCGGTGGTCGATTTGCCACATCCGGTGGGTCCGCAGAAAATCACGAGCCCTCGCGGCAGGTTGGAAAACTTACTGATGATTGCAGGCAGGTTAAGCTCCTGGAATCCTGGGGGTTTAAGGGCAAGCCGCCTGAAGCTTATCGCGAGACCTGCGGAGTGCTTGAACGCAGCCATCCTCAGGCGCATCGTCGGGAGCTGGACGCCAGCGTCAAGTGCTCCAGTCCTGTCCAGCTCCTCCAGATCTTCAGGATCCACGAAACCTTCGAGCAGGATACGAAGCATGGCGTTATCAACTATTTCCAGATCGGTCTGTGGTGCAAGCCCGGAAACGATCCTCAGGACCGGCGGTTCACCCTCCTGAAGGTGGAGATCGCTTGCATTAGAGTTATCCATCCTGATCGCAAGCTCATTCAACACCCTCATGGCAGACTGTTCTTTTTCCAGTCTGGACACCATCATCGCACCTCAATTAGTAAAATCCCCCGGATTTGAGCACCGGGGGTGTGTATTTTCCGAACCGTATTCCAGTGTATCAATAATTATAGTAATCGCGATATTCATTCATGCTGTCGTAAGACTTACTTACTTCCCCGTAAAGGGAATGCTCGTAAGGATGCTCGACAAAGTCAGGATCCCGCCATTCGCTTCGATTATACCAGTCATGCCAGCCCTGACGGTATGGATTAACCCAGTCAGGATAATATCCACGGTCACACCCGCGCTCATCGAATTCATACCACATCTCGAAGGGCACCCAGCCAGGATGGGCCATTACGATGTCCATCCAGTTCGGCAGGACCTGATCGGTCATCCAGAGTGCTGCTTCATTTTCTGTGTTCCTTAACATTTCCGTTTCCGAATAAAACAGCTGCCAGTTGGAATCCCGGATGATATCGGCAGTGCCGTTCCAGACCATCTCGCCCGACGGTCCGTCGTAGATGTGATACGCCACGTTGATCGCAACACGATTATCGGGATTAATGAGGCCAAGGAACGGTGGTATGAAAGTACGCCAGTCGGCATCGATATCGTCAGATACAGCGTACTCGTTGACGAAGCCGCGAATCACGGCGTCAGCACCGAGAATCTCAGCCATAGCCGCGATATCGGCAGGAGCGAACAGTGTCGCCTGCCCTTCCATTGCATCGTAGTGGCCCTGAAGGCCCTCGACCGACCTCAGGTAGAATTCGGTGGCTCTTTCAGGCAGAACCCTGAACCAGAAAGCATTGCTGTAGGCTTCATCGGCGACCGGAGCCTGTTGTACTTCGTTCATGAAGTAGTTGGAAGCAACCGCAGCCACATCCGTGGGAGGTATAACAAGGTAACCCCTGCTCATCAGCTCAGCGGCAAGGTTTTCCACGAGCCGTCGTGCTCCTCCGGCATCATCCAGTTTCGGCTCTCCCTCGGTTGTAGGATACGTAAGATCCGCAAACGGAAGGATGGCGATGGTGCGGACGCCAGCCATGTAATGAACGGCATCCATGTTCAGTGAGCCTTCATCGAGGTGACGCCACATGTCCCAGGGGCGTTCGTACCAGAAATCCTCCCAGGGCTCCCTGCGCATCATATCACCGTCATGGTGCTCCCGATCCATGCGCATCATGTCATCATCACAGTGTTCCCACTCCATGACCATGATTTCGCATTCTTCGCCGTATTGACCTTCCATTTCTATGTCGCATGGTTCGTCGCATGGTGTGTCACAGGGTTCGTCACATGGTTCGACGCATGGTTCCGTCAAGCCTTCGCAGCCTTCTTCTTTATCTGCAAAGGATGCACCGGGTACGGCGATGGTGCCGATGAGTATCAATGCAAGAAGGATAAAGGTATATCGCATCGCGATTATTCTCCTATGGTTGTTATTACCTGACTCCTTCTGTTCAGGCTGTAATACTAATCCTCAACTATAAGTATGCTGTAAAGTTCAAAAGTAAAGGTATCGCTGCGACCTTCCAGGTCCTCTACTACTGTCCTGAAATAGTACACATACCTGTCTGTAAGCCAGTGAATGACGAACTTGTCTTCAATGATGGAGTATGAAATCCAGTCGTCAATGCACTCCGGGAACCAGCCCAGGGCAAGGTGAACGGTCAGCCTCACGGTTCCCTGGGGGGGAAGACCACCCTGGTATGATCCCACGATATGATCTGTATAAAAGCTCTCAAGGATTGCAATTTTCTGACTGAAAGAGGCTTCCGGGAGATTGTCATCGTAGGTCGTCCAGTATCTATCTACCCTTTCCAGGAAGGTAGTAACTTTCCATTCCTGGCCGGCGTTGAAGCTCCTCACATCGAGTTGTACCTCTACGTTCCGGTTTCCGACCGTCAATCTGGGTGCTCCGATACCCTCGATGAATTCAAGGGTGACGTTCGGGTTGGCGTTAACTGTAACGTTAGCTACAACCGGCCACTTGTCCTCCGGTCCAATCCTGTCGCATCCGAAGAGCAACAGCGGGATCAGGAGGAGGAATAAGGAATATCTGGCTATCGTATATTTCACTTTTACACCTCGGCGTATTGTGCTAAGGCAAACTTTAGCAGTGCCGGTCAGGGCATTTAATATAGATCACTCCCCAGGTTCAACGGAACTTCGAAGTCCTGGTCAGTGAAAATCTCAGGCAGATTTCTCTGCGGATACTGGATGTGAGGCGTGAACACGAAGATCAACTCACTCCGGGTGTTCTGGACCTCACGGTTCCTGAACAGGTGACCGAGTAACGGTATCTCACTAAGGAACGGGAACCTGTCATAATTGACTCTCTTCTCATCCCTGATGAAACCACCGATAATGAACGGCTCACCGTTTCGCACCCGGACAGTCGTTGCAAACCGCTGGTCGACCGTCCTTGGTCCGATATCCGTAAGCTCGAGAAGGTTCGAGTTCTGCGGTGTAAGGTTCATCGTAACCGTTCCATCGGGATTCGCATGCGCACGGAAATTCAGCTGCAGACCGACAGCCTGGATGGCAACACGCTGGGTAACGCGTCCAAGTTCGCTGACCTGGAATGTCGACCTGTAAGGTATGTTCTCACCAACGAACAGCGTGCCGGACTGGTTATTGACTACGCTAAGCGATGAGCGGTTCATAATCTCAGCGTAGCCTTCCTCAACAAGGTAATTTATTACGTAGTTAATGCTGTAAACGTTCTGGTTTCCTGCCCTGAGACGGTCGAAGCCCTGGGGCAGCGGTCCCATATCGGGATCGAGGCTCATCTGCTCGCTGAAGTACAGGTTGGTCGTACCGGTTCCGGTTCCAAAGTTGAAATTGAAACCGAAGTTTTCGTTATCGGATAATGAGGTACTCAGAATCTGGAAGTCAACCTGTATCATCACCGGCGGCTGGTCTACAGCACTGATGATCTGATATGCACGCCTCAGGTCCGTCTCCTCGCCGATAAGTATCATGACACTTTCAGCGATCGTGAGACCGGATCCACCGCGGTAGATCTGTATCTGGTTGCCGGTAAGCACCTGCAGCGAAGTCAGGATACCCCTGACCTGGTCCGGATCAGCGTAACTGAGTTTAATGTACCACCGATGCATGAAGCTGAACCGCGACTGGAGTACCGACGGATCACCGAATACGTAAACCCCGTTCCTCACAAAGTAGGTGAAACCGAGCTGGGCTCCAAGGAGGTCGAGAAGCTCGAACAACGGGATCTCGGTAAGGCTGATCGTGATGTTACCGCGAACCGAAGCGTCGATTGAGATATTCAGGTTCGCTTCCTCGGCGATCAACTGGAGGACATCCACGATGCTGGCGGATTCAAGCCTCATGCTCAGCCTTGGCTCATTGTCCTCGAGATCTGCAACATCGACCAGTTCACCGTCAGCGATATCATCACCGACGATCTCACCGACCGGGCGTGCTTCAGGAAGCCCGTTGGTCTCAACACGTCCTTCCCTGATAACCACTCCAGGCTCCATGCCACCGTCGAACGGGCTGGTAGAACCCTTCGGGAAGATCGCTATTGACCATTCGTCGCCGGACGTGGTGACCTCGTACTCGAGATGCGCCGTCGACTCAACTTCATGTGCGTATATCGTAAGGATTGTGAACGATGTATCCAGGCTTACACGCGGGATTGCGATGAACTGATCGACCTGGTAACCGTCGACCCTTTCGTCGTATCTGAACAGGTTACCATTGAGGATCGGACGCGAATTCGGGAGCCGGACCACCAGCTTGGTCGGGTAGTTGACCGGCTGGACGTCCCAGTCCATGATCGGGCCATCGACCTCAAGAGTGATGATATCGACATCACCCATCGTGTCGAATTCAGCGGCTGTAATCAGAACGCCGTCGAACTGATCGTCAGCATCGTAATCAGGATATGCTTCCTCGAACTCATAAGCATCGAAAGATTCTTCCTCTGCAATCCTGATAACCGGGTAATCCGTGTCTTCGACTTCCTCCTCGTTGTAGAAAGCGATCCTGATTGATTCGTCCTCAACTTCAGCAGGAATTTCAACCTGCGTCGGACCGAGAGGCTCAATTTCTTCCTCAACCAGCTCTTCCTCAACGATCTCCGCTTCAACTTCCATTTCTATTTCTATTTCAACCGGTTCCTCAACAACAGGTTCAGGTTCCTCGATAATAACCGGCTCTTCGATTACTTCCTCTTCAACGACTACCGGCTCTTCCTGTAATGCCTCGACCTCGACCTCAACTACCACGGGAGTTTCCTCCATGGCAGCCGGGACCGGTTCCGGCACATCGACCACAGGCGGTTCGGATGTGATTTCGACCTCAACCTCAGGCACAACAGGCGTGTAGCGGAAAGCGACCTGCATCTGCGTGCCGTTCCAGTCAAGCTCCTGCGTGAACTCATCCAGACTGCCGCCAAGTGTGAACGTAACGGTCGTGTGGCTTTCATCCGCCTGGTCCTTCACGATCGCGCGAACCATTGGGATGGTCGAGTTATGCGTCTGGGCCATCGGAGGTTCCGTGCTGCCCAGAAGTACAGCGTCTGCAAGCGGGAATCTCAGGCCAATACGGTCTGGATACCTGTACTCGACCCACTCCGGAATCGGCATCTGCTCGGACGTCGTAATCTGGAACATCACGGTATCCGCTGTAGCCTCGGCAAGGATGACCTCGACACTCGGCCGCGACGGCTCAGGTGCCGGGAAAGGCGGGACACCGGGTGCACCGGGAGTGCCAGGGATCTCAACCGGCTCTACAACAACGGGTTCCTCGACTGGAGGAGCTTCCTCGATTACTTCAGGCTCCTCAATGATCTCCGGCTCTTCGATTACCTCAGGCTCCTCGATAATTTCAGGCTCGACGATCTCAGGCTCTTCGATAATGACCGGTTCCTCGACCACAGGCGGCTCAGGTTCCGTTACTAACGGTTCCTCAACTACCATGGCCGGGTTGTACCGCAGTGTTACTCGAATTTCGTTTCCGGTTCTCTGGAGTTCGCCGGTGTATTCTTCTATGTCACCCTCAAGTGAGAATGTAAGCGTGGTGTGCTGCCCGTCAGCGCGGTCCTTGATGATCGCGCGGACGATCGGTACTGCACGTATATGCGTATAAGCTGTATAGACACCGGAGTCCGCGTCAAGAATCTGCACGTCAGCAAGCGGGAAGCGCAGTCCCAGACGCTCCGGGTAATGATATTCAAGCCATTGGGGTTCAGGCATCGGCTCAGACGTGGTAATCACGAAATCGATTACATTATCTGTCGCCTGGCCTGAGACGATCGTGATCACCGGGAGTGATGGGGTCGGCTCTTCAATGATAACCGGTTCCTCAACCACTACCGGCTCCTCAACGATTTCCGGTTCCGGAGCAGGCTCTCCAATAATTTCAGGCTCCTCGATTACCTCGGGCTCCTCAATTATTACCGGTTCCTCGATAACTTCAGGCTCCGGCATCGGCTCATCGACCGGTGCTGGAACGCCCTCATCGATGCTGGTGTTAACCTCGATGGGACTATCTATGTCTATGGGTATCGCGGTGTGATAAAAATCGATGTGCAGTACTCCGGGATCCACGTAATCGAGCGAGAATCCGATGTTCTCCTGCGCAAGGTCCGGGAAGTAGAACATGAACTGAGCTTCCGGACCAACATCCTCGATAACCCTGTTGACGACCATCATCTCGGATGCCAGAACACCGTTGACAATCGAGTTGAACCTGTCACCGGCGTCCTCCGGCAGTACCACTGCCGAATCGGGGAAGTACAGTGCTATCCTGGTCGGATAGTTGAACCTCTGCACCCTTGGCTCCAGCTCTCCGCCTTCGTAGAAGATAAAGAACCGGTCAGTGTCCCTGTCGATCGACTGGAACTGGACGCGGTTGACCTTTATCTGTGCGTCGGATGGAACTGGAATGCCTTCGTTGGTCGAAAGGACCATGATCTGGCCGCCCTCGATGGGTACCGGCACCGGATCCGGAGAATCCTCAACAACCGGCGGGGTTGGCGGTGGTGCCGGAGCAGCTTCCATGAAGATGTTGAATTCCAGCGTGTCATCCGAACGAGTCTCGAGCGTGTATCCGATCCTGGTTGTGTCGGGTACGGTGAGACGGATCTCCGAAGTGGTAGCGTCGGATGTGATCAAGCGTTCAGCGCGCATCAGGTTGACGACACTTCCATCAACACTGGTAGCGAAATTCATCGGTGCTGAAGCCGGGAGAAGTATGTCAGCGCCCGGGAACCTCAGAAGAAGGACGGTCGGGCTTTCGATTCGAACCTGCGGCAGAACGACACCGAACGAGAAGTCCAGGACGAACAGGTCGCTGCCGTTATCCAGGTTTTCATGCCAGAACCGTTCGATAATCGGGATCATGTTCGCAGGTGGTTCACCCGGTCCCGAATCCACAAACGGGCTGATACCCTGGAATATAGCAAGCCTGACCCTGTCAGGCTCCGTGACTCGATCGGTGTGGAATTCACTCAGCGGGGCTTCCGCGATTACCCGTACGACGGGTGGTTCCACGGAGAACTGCTCCATTGACAGGATCGAGATCCCGTCCATGGGTGAATCCCAGGATGTAACCGCATCGGCGTCAAGCGTCAGAACGGCATCCTCGATATCGAAGACGATCCTGTCCGGCGAGGTCAGGCTGAACGACCTCACCCCGGTGGGACGCGATAAGCCCAGGTCAATGACCAGGGCTCCGTTGGTCACTTCTACACCTGCGGTACTCACCTCGGCAGGTCCCTCAGGCTCCTGCGCCCACAGGGTTGTGAGAGGCAGTATGAGCAGAAGGACAGTGAGGAGAGCGGATACCCTCCATGGGGTTTTTGTCTTGCTTCCAGTTTGGTTCGCGATTCTCATCTGGCGAGTCTGGCTCCTTGAGTGCTTAATGCCCGGTGTCAGTCCGGACAGCCAAGGATAAATAACTGTATGCCGTAAAGCTGTTTATATAATAATAGTATCTTTCTGTGTGTCAGAAATGATCCCTTTTATCAATAAGAGAAAGACATCTCGGCGATGCCGGCTCTCTCCTGTTCGATAAAGGGAATCACAGCAGTATCTCTTTCATTGCTATTGTCGGTGATAATGATGTTCAACAGGCTGATGTCGGAAATGATATATGTTTTCTCGGAAATGGTGATGACCTCGTCACCGATAGCTACCCGACGCTCATATCCAAAGGCTGTAAGGATGGCCTGGTAACTTCCAGGTTCACCTATTACTCCAACCAGCGAAATGCTCTGGGCCACCATTTCAGCGTTGATTTCCGGCTGATCGACGACCACGTCGATTCCCGGAAGCGGGTTCCTGAACGGAGGTACCGCTTCGCTTCGCCGTATCGGACCGCCCTGTATGCCAACCGGGTCGAAGGGGCTGTAACGCCTGGATTCCGAAGTCCAGGGTGGATTCTCACCGAAGGTCCTTGGGTCAACGGGAGGACTAACCATCTCCTGGAACCTGAGTACCAGAGGCATCAGCGAGTTGACTATTGCCTCTGAGCCCATAATCGCATCCACTTCCATCAGAATCAGACGGATTTCGTCCTCATCCATTTCAATGAACTCATTCCCGCCTACACCTTCAGCATTCGTGTAATACGGTGTCCCCTCGCGGATATCGATAACGGTCTGTCCGCCGGCATCGACTCCAAGCTCAGCGGATTCCCCGGGAGGCAGATCAGCTTCGTCGATTTCCGGTGGTCCCGCGGGTTCGGTTTCTTCTTCCATACTTGCAGGTGAATCAAGCTCAGCCTCGACCTCCGCGATGTCACCGCTGTGCTCGGCGGCTGCACCGGTCACTGTATCGGTTATCGCTTCACCAATCCGTCCAGGCTGGGTCTGAGCTGAAGCAGTCTGCATGAAGCCGTTGCCTGAATGGAACAATGCGAAGTAGCTGACGACCAGCAGAATGACAATGGTCGCGTAAGGGGCGATACGCCCGAGTTTATCGTGCATCTCCCTTGTTTGTCCTGGGTGTTTGTTCATAATTTCATCACCCGGTCTTCCTGTCGAAGTACCGACACATGGGCTAACGGATTATTCCGTTCCCCCTTCATCGTCAGTATCTCCTTCGCCGTCATCCTCTACTTCTTCGTCGTCCGCGAAAACCTCAGGAATTCCCTGGTTATGTGCCAGCCAGAGCGGCGGCGGATTATTGGCGTCACCGTAGGTCACCAGCCGGAACGACGCGCCATATGGGCGCGTAGCACCAAACCCGGCACCGGCAGGTGCCATCTGGAAATTAACCAGGGCAGTATGCGGACGCATATTGAATATTTCGTATGCGAATTTTTTAATGTCTTCGTATGAACCAACGACCCGCATGCTGAAAACATGCGTCTCAATCCCACCGGCAATCACCGTAAAGTTCTCAGCGTCAGTCGATAACTGCTCGTAGAACTGGAAGCTGATAAGGAGGTTGTTCATTTCATCCATGCGCTCCGTGAACATTGTCAGTGCGGCCTTGATCTTGTTAAGGTCTTCCTGGAGCGCGGTAATGTCTGAAGTGAAAGCGGAATTGAAATCTGACCCACCAGTGGGAGCGGGCCTGCCGGTGATCGAGATGCCGTTGGTCTCAAGATGGTTTTCAGCAAGCATGCCGTGAATGAGCCTGAGATAACTTGTCATCACAAACTCATCGGCGTCGGGCATCAGGTTCCTGAGAGTCTGCAGATCCTGCAGCTGGACGTGACGTATCTGCGGAAGAATATCCTTGTACTCCAGCAGCCCTGCAAGTTGCCTGGAGATCTCATCCTGAATGTTTTTCTCGTTCGTCAGGTTTCTTTTCTGTTTCATGAAGACCGAATGCCCGAGAATGTTATATGCCAGCAGGAACATGAGGCATATAAGGATTACGACTGATACTTTGATCGCTATTTTTGCATATGGATTCATGTTTAGTCGTTCACCTCCGCTGCCTCTTTATTCTTCATACAGGCCCGGTTCGTTGGGCAACCGGACGTCCATGAGGATGGTAAATGTCGCTGCTGTCGTTCCGCCAAGATTTGTTCTCGAGTAACCACCCATCCTGAGATTCTTGAACCTCGTGGGTGATTCGGCGGTCCCCTTCAGGCTGTCAAACGTCTGAAGAGGCCCGTTAAAGCTGTATCCCCTTGAGAGGAAGTCCACGGTCAGGCCCGGGAACGGTCCCCTGCTGCCAGTGAACGCGATACGTGTTACCCATGTATCCTCGGGAAGGTTCTTCTCGATATCGTTGTAAATTTCCCAGTAATCCGGCGATTCCATAACGACCGTCGGAATGATAGCCAGGTAACTCCGGATGAACCGCGCGTTCGCCTGAATACTCAGGAATTCCTGCGCCTCTTCCTTCTGACTGTCGACCCGTGCCTGCACAGTCTGCAGGTCGGTCTTGACCTGCTTGACTACGGTTTCATCGTTCTTGTACTGGAACCAGACGAACAGGATACTCAGGATAATCAACGCGGCAGCGAAGATGGGGAACGCTTTGAATTCAGGCTCCGGCAGGTACTCCTCAGGGAGAAGGTTAATCAGTCTATCTTTTCTATCCAAACTGATGTATCCCCCTCAGAGCAAGGCCCACGGCACAACTAAAATCCGGGGCAAAATATTTTACTAGGTCTTCACGGATTCCCGTATCGACAATGTCGACACCCGACAGCGGGTCACCCGGTATGATCGGGATTCCCAGCTTGTCTGACATCGAACGGATGAAATTCTCGCCGTATGGGTAGTAGCCGTTCAGGACACCGTAACTGATTTCAGATCGGTCCTTTCCAAACGACTGACCGTAACGGATTGTATTCAGAGTCTCATCGACCAGCTCGGTCATGAGAGGGTTCAGTCTTGCCAGCTCGTCCAGTTCGCCAACGCTCTCCTGCACCTCGACCTCTTCACCAATGGTCATTTCAGCGGAGAACGGGTCCTCACCGAACGCACCGAATTCCAGCTTGTCACCATCCTCCTCGATTCCAAGATCCTCGTCCTCCGCAGCCATCTGCGCAGCCGTCTTGCCCTCGTCATCCGCAAGACCTGCATCGAACAGGTGCTTCTGGCCGAGGGCATCGACGAATCCGACGCTTCCGATCGGAATTGATCGGAGGATCCTGGCCTCGTGGTCGAACACGATAGTCAGGTCGGTACATTTGTCGTTGATGGTGATCTGGATGAATTCACCACCACGCTCCATGATAG
The DNA here is from genome assembly GCA_030614715.1 of Planctomycetota bacterium. Taxonomy (GTDB): domain Bacteria; phylum JAJVIF01; class JAJVIF01; order JAPKYR01; family JAPKYR01; genus JAUWTM01. Next base: position 20,492 of record JAUWTM010000002.1, on the reverse strand, counting down.
CGGGGGAGCGTTTTTCAGCTCTCAACGCTGCGACCGGTGTCAGATCCAGTGCAATCGGTCTCAGCCCCGCTTCGAGGAATGCTTCCACCATGAGCCCGAGTGGCTGCTTCTGCGCTGAGACAATCAGCGCCTCCACCTTCTCAGCTTTGTCATCATCACTGGTGAAGATCCTCAGGATCGAGTAATCCAGGACATTGTCACCTGTACCCGACGGAAGGCTGGCTTCCGTCTCGAACAGTATGGCTTTCCTCAGCTCCTTGATGGGCATGTTGGGAAGGACAATGTTCCGGGTTATGACCTCGGAACCATCGACCGCGCCAATCGCGATCTTGGTCTTGATCCGGTGTGTCTGGAGGATTCGGATCAGTGCAGACGCCAGGGCAGACGGGTTTTCCAGCCTGTTACCGACATAAGCCTCGGGAGGTGTCTCCTCCCAGATCATGTTCACGATAACAGGCTCACGCACCCGCTCGATCTCGACCAACTTAATCTGGGCCGGACCGACATGGATGCCTAAGGCGCGCTTGGGTGCAATATTAAATAGCGGTGCCAATTGGCCGTCCTCTGTATCAGTTTATCGATTCACCGGGACTGGGGGAGGAGCCGGTTGGTCTGAAAAAAAATAAAGACATTTACCTGTTCTGATAAATATCTCATCCGGCTTTGCAGGCTGCGCCCCCGGTCCGCGTCACAATACTATATAAAGGAAAACAAGTCAAGCGTGTTTCAGCCGCCCAAAATGCTGAAAAACTACGTCCGAGGGGGATTAAAAATCCGGATCCATTTAATGGCAATCCCTCGGTCCCTGTTGTTAAATTCAATCTCCCCATCTTGTGAACCTGCCCCCCGGCAAGCTTACCGTCCGTCGTCCACTCGACGGTACACCATGAGATCATAGGCTCTGTAATTTCCGCCCTCACGGCCCCGTCTCGGCCGCACTGCGATCCACTGGTTGAGTGATGGCCGACTCGCCAGCGGGCTGTTTCCGATAGCCAGTGCATCCCGCTGAAACCGTACCGGATGCAGGATAATAAAGTACGTGTTCTGGCTCGAAGTTGTCGAATCTCCCGACTCATACCGTGGTATCTCAACTGCGTAATCCTGGGTCATTCCGAAAAGGTATCCAGTGTCAGCATCGATTGTATAAGTGCCCCAGGATCTCGGAATAAATTCCTCCGCTATTAAATGATCGATAATCTCCGATGGCTCTCCGAACGGCTGTCCGGGCCCCCATTGCGGGTACGAGTGGTTATCGAACCAGTACATCTCGTAACCCGTGGCAATGGAGTTCAGCATCGCCATCGCGTTGGTCTCGATAGCCTGGGATTTCATCCTGGCAATCAGAGCGAATGAAATCGCAGCCAGGATCGAGATAATAGCCGCAACCGTCAGGAGCTCGACCATCGTGTAGCCCCTTGGGTTGTGTTTCGGCAGAAATTCCCGGACTCTTTTAATCAATTTTAATATCCTCCAATTGGCTTTAAAATGTTCCAATCGGATTTAATCACCCATCGAATAAACTCTCAAACTGTACATCTGTGTGCCAGGTATATTTCGAGGAAGTGCGCTTGGATAGCTCGAATAAAACTTGTTACCCTGCACCATGGCAAGGCCGCGGTTACCGGCAATGCTGCTTTCATACGGCAGCATCGCGAAGGCATAACTGTTTTTCACCCCGTCCCCGGGGACGATGCCCGAGTCGGCCGCAAAGATTGTGAACTGGTATCCCCTTGCCAGCAGGTCTCTCCTGTTATGCGACCTGCCTGAGTACAGATGGGGCAGGAGATTGTAATCGATAATCGTGTCCCAGATATCTTCGGCAGACGTGAACTCTATGTCCTCCGATAACATTCCAGTCGAGTGGTAGTGCGGGTACTTGTGCCCGTACTGGTTGTAATAATTCTCATACGCCAGGGCGACCATCCTGAGTGACCTCAACGCCTCCAGCTCGTATGTTTTCTCCCGGCTCCTTCTGAGAAGAGCGATAGGGATCGTGGCGAGAATCGTGATAAGCGCAGTCACGATGAGCATCTCTATCAAAGAATAGCCCAACTGGGACTGCTTTCTATTTCGCTCGATCGTTGGCATGTTAAAACGTACCGTTTTACCTCACAGGGACGTAATCATCCCTCAGTGGAATCGCATCGTCCATGATTACGAACGTGCTCAACCTCAGCGTGTTGTCAGTGGGCCACGCGTGAACGGTATAACGCTGCATAGAATATGCAGTCCGGAACTCCAGTGAGTAGTTCTCGATAAAGAACCGTTTGCGCGCCCATCCCGAGTAAGCCCTGGGAAGATAGTCGTCCAGTGCGGTCCAGGTGGCGGTGTACTGGAAATTATCACGGTAGTGCATTTCCTCAGCGTCCGTGATACTCCTCAGCGATTTCAGGCACGCCGATTCGAGCGCGCTCCTCCTGGAACCGGCCAGCGAGGGGATCGCTATGGCAGCCAGTATTCCGATGATACTTGCCACCACCAGTACTTCGATCAGGGTGAACCCTCTGGGACAAGTTTCTTCCGGCTTGAGGGATTTATTCATCATAATCCTCCGCGCCCGATCATTAAGACCGGGACCATCGCGTTGTCATCTTCAAGTCTACTGCTATACCATCAATAGTTCGTTCGTCCCCGGACAGCCCGTTACGGGGCGATATAGAGTCCCGAGAAGAACGATCCGTGATCTTTCGAATTCAGTATGCCGCCGTCCGACGTCACCGCGTAAGTCCTCATGTGCCAGACGGACTCCTGCATTGGATACGCAACGACGGTAAATCTCTGGCGGTTAGGTGTAATGCTGAATGCCATGGAGTACAGGTTTGCGAGCGGTGAGTCGTACGGATCGGACAGCGTGTCCACCCTGTCATAACCCGGGTCGATGAGGTCTTCCTCGTTCACGAGATCATTCCAGTAACCGTAATCACCGTAACGCTGGTAGTAAATTACCTCGTTTTCCGCGACATTCTTGAGCCCGGCGATTGCCCTGGTCTCAAAGGCGATCCTCCTGCCGCCGCGCATGCTGACAACCGCCATCGTTGAAAGGATAGCGATTATCGATGCGACGGTCAGAACTTCGACCAGCGTGAAGCCAGCCTGGAGACCGTCTTTTCCATTCCTTCGTTCTATTTGTTTATGTGACCTGAGCATCACTTTCTTTCCTTCCGCCCTTTCAATCTCAATAAACAGACCATTGAGTTAAGGTACGAGCGATCTGTACTTGACCGTCTTCGGTTATTACGAAGGTCTTCAAGTCCGGGTTATTCGGTATGGCGAACACCGTGTAGCTCTGCACCGAGAAGTTCCTGATCGGCGGTCTCGGTCCACCTCCACCACCCCGGACCCACTGCAGTGAATAATTTTTAACGAAATCACCTCTCACGGCGTCTGTAGAGTACGCCCTGGGGAGGTAAGTCCGGGCGAGTGCGCTGAAGCCGAATGCGAAGCGTCCGTTGTCCATCCAGTACATCTCCTGCGCGCTCGCGATCGCCTTCAGCCCGGTTGCAGCCCCGGTTTCGACGGTTTTATTTCTCGCCTGCGACATGCTCGCTATGGCCAGCGTCGACAGGATCGCTATCAACGTAGCCACGAGGACCATCTCGATCAGCGTGAAACCGCCTTCGTTTTCTTTATTTTTTTCTTTGGTCATTTTTTTCGGGTTCATTTTCATACCTGCCCGTATCCGCCGGAGCATGGAACCGTTTTTATGTTCAGGCAGACCGATTTAATTATATCGGCCTCCATTGCGATATCCCGCCAGAGTACCTTCGGCCTTCGACGATACCCCTGTCGGTGATCCGTAATTCCAGCCAGTCACTGATGTCAGTGTTATGCCTGTATATTCCCTTCGCCCGAATGGAGTACCTCTGCGGGTTCAGGGGATTCACGTACCAGAAGCAGGTGAAGCCCTGGATGAACGCAATCGAGCGCTGTTTTATCGGAGAATCGGACAACACGTAGTTCGGGTTGATGTAAGTCGGCTGAAGATCCCCGAAAGACAGCGGGTAGTAGCCGGCGTCGTTGTAATGTGCTTCCATCGCGGATGCCAGGGCTTTCATGCCGTGCATTCCCTGGGTCTCGGTCGCGCGCTGGATAGCCTTCCTGGACGAGGCGAACGCGAACGTGGCTATTATTGCGATAATCAGCGCCACGGTCAGAACCTCGACAAGGGTGAATCCATGTTCTTTGTCTTCCATGTTATCCGGTCCAATCCGGTTTTTTTCTTTATCTAACATTTAAGCCACCTGCCGGCTCCCGCCCCGTAATTGCATTGGCCGTTTATTAACTTAACGTGGGACCCAGTTGATACCGTCCCTCGACTGCTCGATTGTGCCGTCCTCGAAGATCCTGAACGTGTGCAGGTTCAACGAGTTTCCTGAATCCGGGAACGCAACATACGCGAACCCGTAGGTGAAGTCCTTGAATGTATCACGGACGAAGAAATGTATGGAGTAATGCTTGGCCATACGCTCCCTGTCCGTGGGACCGTACTTGCGCCAGTGATCGTTGACGTATTCCCTCTGGCGAAGGCCTTCGAAGTCCGTGAAGTGTCTGTGGACGTTACGGTAAGCGATCTCCGCAGATCCGAGAGCATTGAGGGCTTTCAGGGCCCCGAGCTCGTATGCCGAGCGTTTCACCCCCGTGAACTGCGGAAGAGCCATGGCCACGATAATCGTGATTATCGAGACCACGAGGAGGATTTCGAGAAGCGTAAAACCGCGTCCCTCCTCCTCTTCTTCCGGAATCCTGTCCGTGTTTTTGATTCCTTTATCCTCTGGCATAGCGTTACTCCGCTCCATAGCTTTCTTCATTTCGTTTATATTCAAAGCGACCCTAGTACGGGGTCAGTTGATCGTCCTTTGTGATAACGCCGCCCGGGTCGAGATAAAACGTGCTCAACCCGAGGCTGTCCTCGATCGGAACCGCCATCAGGACATACGTATGGCTGCCCCATCTCTCCGGTTCACCCGAACTTCCGCCGAAGCCACCGAAGCCACCGCTGCCCTCATCGGGTGCACCGAATCCAGAAGGGGGAGTACCCCATGCAAACAGCCTGTAGCCCCTGATAAACTGGTTTTCTGCATGCCTGATGTAGTACGCATCGGGAAGGAACCTGTCGATCTCGCGGAAGAAGAGACGGCTGGGTTCCGTCGTGTGGACAGGATAGAATCCCATCTCCCGGTAATACATCTCGAAGGCTTCATTGAGGACCTTCAGGCCCTTTACGCATCCGGTTTCCATTACAGCCTTCTCTACCTTGCGCGATGCAGGTATCGCGAGCACGGTTATGATGGCAATAATGCCGACTACGATTATTACTTCCAGCAGCGTGAACCCGCGATTTCCACTCCGAATTTTGTCCATATCAATCAGTCCCAGTATTTACACATTATGCATCAAGACCCTAATAGATAGTTATCGGCTTCTCCAGGTTCTCTCCCCAGTCCCTGACGACCGCGTCACTGATGATGTAAAACGTCTTCAGATCAAGTCCGCGCTCGATGGGCCACGCGATTACCGAATAATTCTGGGGATACTGCCCCAGGTTTATCAGCTGAATTGAATAACCCCTGATGAAAACACCGCGACGTCCGGCGAGACGGTTATAACCCTTGGCGTCGATCGCATCGACCGTCCTGAGGTCGTGCCATTGATCGTGACCCGCCGTGTAATAGCCGTACTCGTCGAAATAAAGCTCTTCCGCTTCTGAAAGCTGCTTGAGCCCGGATACAGCACCGGTCTCGAGGGCATTTCTCCTTGCGTGCTGGAGGTTCGGGATTGCCATAACAGCCAGCAGGGCAATAAGTCCAACGGCCAGCATAATCTCGACCATCGTATATCCACGGACCTTCTCTTTTTCAGGGGATCCGCGTGAGGTCTCTTTTTCCGGGGATTTCATCATCTGTTATTCCTCATGCCCGTCACCACGGGCAGGAAATGTCAGTAATCCTGGACTATAGGTCCGTTCGATGTCAGTCCCTCACGTACGGGAGGGATCTGGAGAATGCTATCCAGGTTCGTGGTTCCGGTAAGGAAAATATTGATGTTAAAAGTTCTCAAACCCATGCGGTTATACCCAACCGGAATGGCATCAATCTTATAGTAAAGGGAGTTCGGGCTGTTCGGGACATGGAATGTCAGCGAGTAACGATGGATAAACGGAAGCAGGCTGTATTCATCAGTCGGCCCCGTGAAGTAATACACCGTCGAGTAACCCTTTGGCAGGTAACTCGCAGTTACCAGCTCGGTATAATCCCCGAACCTTCCGTACTCCGAATAATATCTCGTTTCAGCGTGCGAAATTCTCTGGAGACGTGCAATGGCGTTATCCTCGAAGGCAATCCTTCTCGCGTGCATGTAACTGGGCACAGCGAACGCCAGGATCAGTCCTATGATCACGCAGACCATAAGAATCTCGATTAGCGTCCAGCCCTCTTGTCTCTCAGATAACTGCATCTCTTATAACCCTAAAACACCGGCCGTCCAGTGTCGTGCCAGACCACCACACCGTCCTCATCTACCGATAATGAACGCAGGTCGCTGATACCGCCAAGCGGAACCCACCTCGGGTACCACGTATGTGGTTCCTGGTTGACAGCCTCGGCGAGTATTTCAAATCCTTCCGCTTCCTCGTCTATGTTGAACTCCAGCGTGTACTCAGGGATGTAAACGGGCCTGTGGTAGTGCTGAATTTCATCGTCCTCGTAGATGTACTCCCAGTCGATATAGCCTTTTTCCCGAAGGTCATCGAATTCAGCGTACTCACCGAATTCCCGGAAGTAGAATTTCTCGTACGTAGCAAGTTGCGCGAGTTTCTGTGCCGCAAGTTTTTCCTTAGCGCGCCTTTTTACCTCGAGGTACTGCACAGTGCCGACCGTCACGAGAATCCCAACGATGGTCGCAACAATGAGCACCTCCAGTAAGGTGTATCCGCGCTCTCGCCATTTGTTTCTTTTCGCAAACATCTGCTCGTTTCCTTCCTTCCCTCTAGCGAGGATTTATCCACCAGAAGTTCTTATAATAAACCTCGCCGTCCTCCTGAACGAAAAATGTTTTCAGTCCAAGCGAGTTGTACAGAGGTATTGCAGCGACCAGGTACTGATAGCCGTCCGGCTCAAGGTCATCCTCCTCGGCACTTCTCATGAATTCCAGGCGGTAAAACGGAACGAACGCATTGGAAGTATGACGTCTCTCGTCAGACTGGTCGTAAATCTCGGAGATATACCCGGCGTTCTGAAGATCGAAGTAGTTTCCGTACGTTCGATCGGGATTAACGGTCGGGTCGCTGGAATTTCTGAACGCATGCTGATGCATCGAAATTACCTTGAGCCTCTGGACACACGTCTCCTCTATCGAATACCGTTTGTAATTCCGGATAATACCCTGCGTCATGAGCACTACGATCACCATTATCGCTGTGACGCCGAGAATCTCCAGGAACGTGTATCCGCTCTGCTGCTTTCGAACCAGTCGTTCGTCGTAATCCGGAATGTCCTTTAAATACTTATCCATGTCTAAACCCTGATTTCTTTACCCCCGTTGTGCCTTTACTTCGTGAATAGCGGATTTTCGAGCTCTGAGAAGTCACCCGGCGGTTCCACAGCTCCAATGTTAGTTTTTCTTAAAGCTACGCCGTACTCACGCTGGACGGTAGCGCCACGTGACGTAAGACTGAGTACCATGACGATCATGTCTATTTCGGCGATCAGGTCCGTAAAATTACCTTCCTCGTCGTAGTACAGGAATTCGAGGTTTGAGACACCTGTAGCCAGGATCTCGGTACCCTCATCGACGCCATCCGACGTCATTACGGTGCGCATCAGGTAGGTTTCACCTTGCGCCCAATTTCCCGTCTTTGCCCTGTAACGTACCCAGATCTGACGGCCATCGGGGCCTTCCCAGCCCATGATCAGGAAAAACGGGTTGGTCGTGTCGCGGGGGATCTCCCCGCCGCTTTCCTGCGCGACGTAATCGTTGAAAAACATGGTCGCTGAATGGACGTCGGGCAGGAACATGTTCATAGCGCGCTGGTGGCCGAACTCGACATTCTGAGCGTCGGTAATTTCACCGAGCGTGTCGACACCTTCCAGTAGAGCGGTCACTATACCGACACCGATGAGCGTAACCAGACCCAGCACAACCATGCTTTCAAGCAGGGTGAATCCCTTTTCACGGCTGTGCTTCAGTATTTTCTTTCGGTTCAGCATTTTATGGATTTTCACTCTGCAGGCCCACCCATCTGACCTCTATCTGATCGACAGCCCATCCGTTGTAGCCCATGTCGTACGAATTGCCGGCTCCATCGGAAATGAAGTCGATTACGACCGTGTCACCCGCGATCCACGGTGTCCACGGCCAGTCCGACCAGGCCGGGACCGGGATTCCGGTTCCGTCAACTGTTATGTATATATTGTCGTCACCGTCGCGAACGGTGATCGCATCGTCCCACAGTCCGCCACTCGGCCACTCAAGGTCGAACGTGCCGAAATGCACGCGTATCTCGCTCGCACCGGGCACGTGGTAACTGAAGGAGAGTTCCTCATCATTACCGTAGACCATGTGCGACGGAAAATCCCTGACGTTGGGGAGGCGGTCGACCCTTGTCGGCTCGTCGCGGTAGAAAACGGTGTTGAAACTCGCAAGTGCGCTTTCATCACGCTGCCACCAGTGCATCTGCTGCCATGCCTCGAGGCGATTTGCCTGAGTCGCGGGGAAGAACTTGATCTCAACCCTGAGCAGGTCCGGACGGCTGGTTATCGCATCAGCTTCTGATTCCGCTTCCGTGTATACACGTCGGCCAAGGTCGAACCGAGACCCACCGTAGTTCGGGAAATACATTATGACGTTGTTGTACTGCAGTGGAAGCTCGGTGTCAGCGTCACCATACACAAGGTTAGGATCAAACACGTCCTGGTAGAACGTCGCATGATCGAAACCGTACACTTCGATCTCAGAGGCGTACGGCCAGTGGAAATTGATATCGAAATCGCTGTAGACATCCATGTTGTGAACGCCAATAACACCCGCTTCCAATGGATCGGCAGGATCGTCGAAGATAACATAGATCCCGGAAGATCCATAACCGAGATCACTGAATGATTCCAGGAACAACGGGCTTCCCTGCCAGGGATCCCAGTCCACGCCATAAAGAACGTCACCGGAGTAGAAGAACTCGAAACTCCTCTGCCAGACGTCGTCAATATGCGGGAGGTAATCGAAATCACCCAGCGAAGCACCCATGTACTCTGAAATGTTGAAGCGGTTGTCGTAGAGAATCCTGCTTATTCTTGTAAGTTCGGGGAAAGCGCAATAGATGTAATTGTATTCGTCAGGTCGGACGCCGCCTCCACCGCTTGGCCCTTCATTGGGACCGCCGCCTACAGGACCGCCACCGCCGGGTCCACCCGCGATTGGATCGATAATGACTTCAGTGAACGACAGAGCGTTTTCATCGCCCATCCAGCGCGCAACGTATTCACGTCCTTCATCGTCCATCCAGCGCGCATAGTATTCAGCACGCTTGCCGTCAAAGGCCAGATCCCGACCGTAGGTTGACAATGGCATTGCGAGGTCACCCGATGCTACCACGGTGACTTCCCCGCCGAGGTCGAGGCGCTCACTGATGGCAAGATCCCTGAAGTAGTTGGGAACTTCCTGGATGGAGCCGATTACACTTGTCTGGAGGAACGGCACTTCCTCGAATTTCGCTCCCTGGAGGGATTCGATCTCAAGGTTGGCGAAGTAGACCAGTTTGCTCTGGTCGAGTCCGATCCTGGACGTGGTGGAGGCTGTTGAGAGAGCCATCAGGAATCCCGTAATAGCAAGACCAAGCACAACCGTCGAGATAATAACCTCGAGCAGGCTGACTCCCCGCTGGTCACGGGCCAGACGGACAGCTCTTTGATTAAGGATATTTAGCATTTGTCTCAGCATGTGCTTTAATTTATCAGTTAGTGCCAAGAGTTCTGAATGCCTGTAATGCCTCCGACGTCCTGTCGTAATAAATATCGTATGCCAGTTCTGTGTATTCTTCGATGTAACTCCGTATCTCGGTAATTTCACCGTTTATGTAACCACAATGGTCGATCTCAAATCCCGCGTAACCCTCGTTGTCGTCACCGTCACCAAGCAGTATGACCTGTGCTGCAGTTCCCGGGATGAGCACCCAGCCGTACGTCTCAGCCAGGTCGATCACCGGTCCGGGACCTGAGCCCGGAAGCCAGGGACCACCGACCACGGGGTCCTGACCGCCCTGCTCGTCCCCACCGGGGACGTTCGGGTTCTGCGGACCGCCAGCCTGTGGGCTGTCTCCGTAGCTGGCAGAAGTAATCGCGGCAATGAGAAGGCCGCTTTCATCGAAGACCTGAATTATGTCACCCGGGTCGAGATTGAACTGATCCCTGTCGAAATGCAGACCGATCAGGAGCGGGTCAGGATCGGGAGCGTTGTTCGTGTTCGCGTACCACCACTCACCCCAGCTCATGAAACTCGAACCGTAGGAGGGGTAGCTCTCGTTTTTCGGGTAATTGATATCTGTTCGTATGGTCGGCGGAGTCCAGTCGTCGTCATGACCGTCGCTCGTTGTATAACCTATACCGGCGATTCTGTAGCCAAAGTTTTCATCATTGTACGGCTCGTACTCATCACCTGTATCCGAGACGAATTCTAGTTCCATGTACGGTGCGATTCCGCAGAAGAAATCAGCGCCTTCGTAAAGCTCCTCGATGGAGTACCAGTTGTTTGGCGCTGAAACCAGAAATGAGTGATTCCCGTCTGGATGGGCGAAGTGCACAGTGTCGTATCCGGCGGTGATGAAATTTCCAGGCGTGTGGAGCCTGATGTAGTCATCACTGTTCATTGTCACCTTGGCAGTTGCGATGGATACGAACCAGTCATCGATCGTGCCGACACCTGATAGCACCTCGGTGTTAGGGCAGAACGGCCTGTAGATGTACTGGAAGCCGGGGTAATTTGGTCCCGGCATTGGCGGGATCGGGATTACTCCCGGGAAGTTAAATATTTCGTTATTTGGACCCAGGCTGCCACGATGCGGGGACTCCATCTGCAGCTCTGATTCAGACCTGGAAATCCAGTTGCCATCCTGGTCAGTGTACTCCATTCCGATGACTTTGTAGCCGTAATCGGGATTGCCGTCAGAATCGATGCCAGACGCTCTGAACAGCAGAAGCATAATACCAAGTGGTGTGTTTAGCGTAAATGGGTCCGGATCCCGTCCAATAGTAATCGACCATCCACCCGGTGGTGGAGGATTGAAAGCGTCGTACCAGTCGATCGGAGCGATAGCATTCTCAGCACTGACGTTGAGGAGAAACAGGAAATCTCCCGGATCGAGTGAGAAATTGTCATCGAATTGAATTCTCATCTGCTGGGTGACATATTCCGCGGTGAGTGGGAGTGCCTGGTACGGTGAATAGACCGTCTGGATATTGACCACGTCAGGCATCGACATCGGGATGATATCATCGTAAGGATGAGGCGTCTCGTAAGCAGAAATCATCTCGTCCGAATCGAAAGCATACCTCACACCGCTTACGCGGAAGCCGAATTCGCTTCCTGCCGCTGACGACGCAACCGGATCGGAGAAGAAGAACAGACCAATTGAGTTTGTCTCGTATTCGAGTGTGAATTGTTCGTTTGCACCGTTTGTATAAGGCCCAAGCACTTCGATCGACGGATCGAACAGCCCAGCTGTTTCATTCCAGGGTGAGATAGCAAGCGTATCGCCTGCGTCGATCTGCACCTCGTCCGGATTAGCCAGCAGGCTCATATAAGTGATGTTACGATTGCCGTGCGCGGGATCGTTCTGATATGTAACGACCCACGTACGGTCCTGATTAGCAGGATACGGATGCTCGGTTTCGATATACGGGTAGGGACCAATTCGAGAGGGCTCGGTAATGCCTGTCTCGCGGACGTCATAGGTCCATTCCTGGGTGGGATATTCGGCGCGAAGGAAGCTGAAGATCGTCTGGTCGCCCTCCGGCGGAATTACCTCACCCACACCATAGACTACAAGGTCGCCGGAAGACTGGACTGGAGCGAATTCGTATGCGGGATAGTCCTCGCTGAACTCGTAATCGTCGTGGTACCTGTAAAGGGCTTCGTCGCGATCACCCGGAAGGATGTCGGTCTCGGAGCTGTAAACGGAAACGTCAGAGGAGAACTGCCATGCGGTGCGCTCGTAGATGATCGGGTCGGGGCTGAATCCAAGCTGCCTTTCAGTGGTGAACGTCGCGTCGATAAGGTCCGAGCGAAGCTCGGTTTCCGAGATCGACTGAGCATACTCCTCGGGAATATGCATCGGCATGTCCTCGAGGTCAGAACCAAGGTCGCCCTGCCTGAGCCTTGCGGCCGCAGATTCGATGCCGCCCTCGGCAACAAGCCTCGCCTGGAACATACCTGCGTGCGTCTCCGATGTATCCAGGGAATGTAAGCTTGTCTGGAGGGTAAAGTATGCAAGCAACGCAAAAACGGTAGCGACAATCATCACCGCTATCAACACGTTGCCTCGTTCACTTCGTAATATGTTCCGTGCCAGGTTAGTTAGTACTGTCATGCCCACATGGCGCCTCGCTGCAATCCTGTGTCCGCCTTGTTTCATACAGATAAAGGCCCTCACGACCATTGAGCCCGTTAATTGATTGCAATTCCTATGCCATCAGGCCGGTAATGCCCCGCGACATTATCAGCCTCTATAGATGTTAATGGTTCTGAGCCAGTTTGTCGACCCCAACCGGTCATTTATCAGCCGTCAGAACCGGCCGTACGCCCTTAAAAATGCGCCTGACCCCTGATAATGCCTGTCACAGGCTTTATCAGGCTGCATGTTTCGATATTTCACGTGATAAAAATCTGCAAATACCATGCTTCCCCATACACTAATTAGTATGAGTGTTGCATGTTGCTACACAGCTATTCGAATCCGGTCTCAAAAAAATCCACAAATCAATAGTTAATAGATAACACTATTAATATCATCGGTCACAGCGGTCAGTTGATTAGATTTAAGAGCTTTTAATAGAAAATATTCAGAAGGTAACGACCCCGGACGGCCAGAATTCTGCTAAACGAAGGACCACTGCCAGCAGTGCTTCCAGGATCGGTACGTGAGCTGTAACGGGGAGCTGATTTCGATCGATTATCAGGCCGATGTACATGTAGTAATCCGAAACGGCGCCGTAAGGAGCCTGGCTCATCACGAGGCCGATCAGTCCCCCGAACCTGGCTCCAGCCCAGTTCCAGAATGCCTGCAGCTTCGAGAGACCAATGCTGCACCACCCAAAAAGGGCCAGAAGAACCGCCGCCGGGAGGAATATCGGAAGCCCGGCAGAGCGTCCTCCGGTCCAGAGGAAGATATCGGTCCTTGCCACGAGCCGCTCGTAATATGCACGCTGCTCCTCGAAGCCGCCTTCCGCGGCACCGATCTGTACTATTGCGAGGTCTCCCGACGTCATTTCGATTGGTAGCACCGTGAAATCCGCCACGATCCGCTCGTTCTCCCCTATCAGCCGTACATCCTCCATAACGCCCCATACCAGGAGTACCAGCGTGGCGAGCAGGATCAGGAAAACTGTCACCTGCCGACCCGGGAGCACCGGTGCGTAACCCGACAGCTTTATCAACCCGATAATCACAAGAGGCGACAGCCACAGAATACCGTTCCAGCCGACCAGGTCGTGCCAGGCAACTGCAATCAGCCAGGGGAAGTTCATGTTGTAGGGTTGAGTGTCAATAAAATGTACGGGGGCCACTGTCCCGAAAAATAAAACGTTCCCGACCATGCAGATTACGATCGATACGACCGCTCCGAGTGCAAAACCCGGTATCAACCGTCCCTGCAGGGATTTTTCAGACCCAGACGGTGCCGCGACGAACATCAGGAACACACCCCAGACGATCCAGACCCATCCCGACGGATGTCCGGCACCCGCGAAGCCGGCCAGAAGTCCGGCCAGCACTAATTTTCCAATTTGAGGCTTGTCAAGGCTGCTGAGAACAAGGTAGATCGACCACGCAGCCAGTGCAGCCGCAGGGAGCCACGGCGATGCCACGCCCAGCCATCCGAACGCCAGCGATCCGGCCATCGCAGCCCATGCCGCCATAATTGCTTTTTTATCGTCAGTGACACCGAACACTACGGCAAGCCTACTGAGCGCCCCGAACAATAGCAGCGCCCACGGTGCCACGCCTAGGAAATTGACCCACCATGAAAGGCCGGGAATATCAGCACCATCGAAAGAGCGACCGATCGCATCCCTGTAAACCCTCGCAACAATACCGTAATGGAGCATCATCGACGGGGAAACGCGCGGCACGTAACTGGTTCCGATCTGTACCACGTTTGTCGGCCTGATCCCGACACCGACTAAATCTGTATCGAGAGATCGACCATGCCCTTCGACCCATCCGGTCGCGCTGGCAAGCGGGTAGAGCTCGAGAGCGTTGTCGGGATTCCGGTCGGCCAGGAGTCCGACCAGCACAAGCAATGCGAAAAGGGAGATTATGAAGGCGTAGCGCATTTGTCAGAGTTCGTTAAACAGCCGGCAGATGTACTGATCCGGGCCAGAGAAGAAGGACGGTCACGGCGATCGCCCAAAGTAAAATGCACATGGCGAGTGGTCTGTCAGCCAGCAGGACTTCATCGGGTGCTTCGCCAAAAGATTCGTTTAATAAGAGTGAGTGGTACCTGAAGACACCATAAATAACAAAGGGAATGGTCAGCATCAGCCGGGGATCCGATGCTTCTGAGTGCAGGAACGTGTAGAGTGAATAGCTCATTAAAATCAGTGACGCGGAAATTATCAGGAGCTGATCCAGAAGTGTGACTGAGTAACCTGCGAGTGCCGGACGGATCGAACTCGGGTCCGGTTTCTCCCCGTTTGCAACGTTGTTGTTCAACCGGACCAGTTCCTGACGTCGCTTACCGAGTGCAAGGTAAAGAGCGAGCAATCCGGTACAAATCAGGAGCCAGGGTGAGATTATCACCTTGAGCGCGACCGCTCCGGCCACCGCTCGCAGTGTGAAACCGACTGAAATAACAAGTACATCCAGCATCGGGACCCGTCGCAGCCACATCGAATACACGAATGTAAGGATCAGGTAACCGCCGGCTGTCCACAGGAACGGATAAGCGACGCCATCGAGATGCGTCGCCGCCGGTGGCAGAGTGACCTCTGTGATATCGAGCCAGTAACCTGCCACCAGTACAATCACGACGAGAATAACGACCCACATCATGGCAACACCAATGCCCAGGCGTCCGGAAGCAATCGGGCGGTTACGCTTTCTAGGGTGGCTCCTGTCGTACCCGATATCTTTTATGTCGTTGATCAGGTAGCCGGCACCCGCAGCAAATGAAAAAAGCAGGAAGGCCAGCACAGCCCTACCGAACAGCGATGGTATGAGGAGTGCTCCCGGAACGAAGAAGAGGGCTCCGAAAACAAGGAAGTTCTTCGTCCATTGCCTTGGTCTGAGGCTTTCGATTGCGGCTTTAAACATGAGTCGGGGTCGTTTAAATGACCTGATAATCAGTCTTGTAGTATAGCCGATGAAGACGTGATAAATAAACCTCGACAGGAAAGCAGCGTAATACGAATAAAGCTCCCGTACACGAGAGCAGGAATTCAAAGTTAATAAATAAGGAGATGTAGAGTTATTTAGCTAAGACGGCTTCCAGGTGCCTGAGTGCTTCCTCGGCCTCGTTACGGACGAGATAGAACGGGTCCGGCTCGGATTCATCCATGCCGAGAAGGCCTTTAATGGATTCCACAGCCACTTCGAGCTTATCGCTGTCGAGGTAGTTGTTCCTTGCCATCTTGCCAATCGATCGTACAGCTTTCGACCTGACGACCGCGCTCTGGTCCCTGAACCGACGCAGGAGCCTTTCGAAAGCAAGATCTACAATGTCCCTTGGAAGCTGACCCGGTTTGAATGAATCGATAATTCGACCGATCGTCCGTGCTGCGGTGTCCCTGATCTCACGGTCCGAGTCCTCGAGAGCGGTGACCGTGTCGGGAAGAACCTCCATAAGCGCCGCTTCATGCATTTTTGCCAGGCCGAACATTGCAAGTGACCTGTGCCAGGGTGTTGTGGGGAAGTAAAACATGTCCTTAAGCGGCCCGTAAGCCGGGGGACCAATCTTTCCAAGCGTCCTAGCAAGCATCAGGTTCGCTTTGTAATCGCTTTCACCGAGCAGCCACATGAGCGTTGGGATGGCGGGTTCGCCAATCGCAGCGATGACCGACACGGTCTCCTCGATTACAGGATTGAACTCAGGCTTGTCACCGAGGTCGATGTAAAACAGACTCGCCATGACCTCGACAACCTCGGGTATCTGCCTGAGCTCGAGGTCGTCCAGATTTTTCCCAACGACAGCGATGGCTTTCCTGATCATAACGGGATCAGAATGCCTGATCGCACTGTGCAGTTCGTTGATATCGAGTGGAGCCATTGTTCTGAACCTCCCGGTTCCCGTTAAAAGGATTTTACCGCGTTATCACGGCACTCTCTCCATACTCAATATATCCAATGATCGATGTATTAGGCAAGCCGATAACAAAAGAAGTGTGATATTATCAAACTAATAAAAATGGTCGGCGACCTGACGAAATTCCTGGAAGAACGTGAGATATCCTACCGAAGGCTTGAGGATCTGCTGAATCGCGCTGAGAGAGGGGCATTAAAGAGATTCAGCAGGGATGAACTGGTGGAGCTGGGCCACCTTTACCGTCTCGCCGCAGCCGACCTTGCCCGTGCACGGTATGTCTTGAGGTCTCCCCTTCTTGCAGAATATTTAAACGAGATGGTCGGAAGGGCACATCACCTGATTCACCGGCGTCGTTCGTCACCACTCAAAAGTTTCACGAAATTTATCATGCAGGATTTCCCGTCGGCTTTCCGGACGGAAATTAAACCGATACTTCTCGCTGCGACGCTCCTTCTTGGAGCGAGTTTCGTGGGCGGAATCGCGTACCAGCTCGATCCGGAATGGGGCCAGTTAGTTCTCAGGGCTCCCGAGTTAAGGCAGTACTCCGAGACAGTTGAGTCGAGTCATGAAGAGCTACTGGCAACATCAATCGACGAAGAACAGATGGCGTCGATGAGCGCATACATCATCACGAACAATATCCAGGTGTGCTTTACTGCGGTCGCGGGAGGCATACTGTTCGGGCTCGGCACCCTTTACACGCTGGTTGTAAACGGCTTCGTTCTGGGTGTTATCGGCACCATGTTCCTCATGAGCGGACCTGATAAGGTCCTCTATTTCTGGGCGGGCATCCTTCCACACGGCGTGCTTGAAATACCCGCGATATTTATCGCGGGTGGAACGGGTTTCCTCCTCGCTCGTGGACTGCTTGTGCCCGGGACGCTTTCCCGAGGCGACGCGGTACGTCGCGAAGGCAGGAACGCGATGAAACTTCTCGGCGGGGTGGTACTCATTCTCGTACTTGCGGGATTAATCGAGGGATTCATCACACCGCTGGATGAAACCTGGATGCCGCCCGAAGGGAAGATCTTTTTCGCGTTTGCACTGTTCCTGGCGTTTGCATTTTACCTCTGGCGCGCTGGTTACCGTCCTGTCAGTAATGAAGCTCCGGAACCAGAGGTAACTTCGACGACCTTCCGTCTGGAATAGAGTCTGAAATACAAAGTAATGGCAACCTTCGATGACATTGCGGTTCTGACGAGTGAGAACGTACGGCTAAACTACACGCTGGCCGGGATGGGAAGCCGCTTTGCAGCATTCATGGCAGACTCGGTTATCCTCACTCTACTTTTCGTCGCAGTGTCCTCCCTGTTCATGCTTGCAGGCATGTCATTCGCAGCTTTCGAAGGAATGGGAATCGAAACCTTCTCCATACTCCAAGCCCTTTACATGGTAACGGTCGCTGTTCTTTACTGGGGATATTATTTCCTCTTCGAATGGATAAACTGGGGACAGACTCCCGGCAAGCAGCTTCTGGGCATAAGGGTTTCAGCCGCTGACGGTGCTCCCGCCGACATGGTCCAGTGCGCATTGAGGAACGTCCTGCGAATCATCGACTTAATACTTGCCGGATTCGGGGTCACATTTTTCATAATGATTTTCACCCCGAGGTACCAGCGTATCGGCGACCTTGCCGCCGGCACGGTAGTTGTGAAGCGACGCCGGCTGGTAATTGATGACGTTCTCAACGCAGCACGTCATTCCGACAGGATTGCAGCCCAGGCGGTGCAAGCAGCGACAGTCACCGTACGAGGCTCAGGAAGGGGTGTCGAGTTCAGCGAAGGTCCGATGAAGCTGAAAATCGACGACGCTGAAAGAATGCTGATACAGAAATTTATCGAGCGCCGGGAATCCCTGCCCCCGAATGTACGCAAGACACTTGTTAAGGACCTTGCGAGGAGGATACGTGAGAAATCACCCGGAGAGGCAATCTCGTCACTTTCAGACGAGCAGTTAATAGATACAGCGTACAAAATTGAAATTAACAAGGATCAGCGTATTTAGTGCTGATTCCGACGCGGTCTACAAATAGTTGATCTGCCCTGTTAACCCCGTATATTGAGCAAATTAGAATGCTGTTTATTTTCAATCAGTGTATAATTTCAATGAAAGCACAGAACAGGGAAACGGCCGATAATCAGTGCGTTACTCATATCAGACAATTCTCGTTATCATCCTGCTAATAGTCATCTCCTGCAGCGGAGGTGGCGAACCCGCTCGCGACCCGGTCAGCGACAACGACGGGCCCACTCCCGATGACATTCTCGCAACGCAGGTTCCGCTGATCACGGAGGGACACATCCAGTTAGCCCTGTCGCTCGCGCTCGACACCGAAACGGGATCAGTAGAAGTCACGCCGGTACGAACCGCGTCCACGCATCTCGATCTCTCCTATTTCTGGAAGTACTATCCCGGCATGCTGGAATTCGTAGTGCTTGATATCAACGCCGGCTCCCTCGAGGCGACACTCGGTATCACGTTCACGAATCCGCTTGATAAGGAATTGAGGGATGTCCGCGCGATATTCACTACCGACTCAGCGTTAGTCCCGAAAACCCTCGACGGGTGGTCTATTCGCGGTGGTGCACCGCTTGAAAATCCCGGACCGTATTTCGGTTTCGGAAATGAGTACGAGAACCGTGCGATAGCACCGGATGAAAGCGATTACAGGGAGATAATTTTTAAATATTCACCCCCGCTCAATAATCCGCCGTTCACGCCGGTGTCGGTGGAGTTCGTCCTTGACGCCTCGGTAGAGGCCAACACGGCTGAACCTTATCTCTTCGATGAACCCGAACTTACAGGTCGGCTGTTCCACGTGCAGATTTCGGACTGGCAGGATGACATCACTACGGTCAAACTGCATTTTGATCCGACCGTCTGGCCTGCGCCGCTAAGACTGGCAGCATTCGGGGACGAACGGTCGTGGGCTACAAGCATTCCCGACCTCCCGTATGGCGACTACCGTTGCAGGCTGACCGCCGAGAGCCCCGAAAGTCCCGGTGAGATCGGCGAGGGTATGCCGGCAACCGCCGTTCACTGGGTCGAGATTCACTGGCCGCCGGACGGTCCACTGATTCCACTTCCGACCGGGCAGGGAATCTATGCGTACAGTCTTATCGATCCGGACACCAACCTGCCCCCGACAGACGCTACGGAATTCATGGACAAGTTCCGCAACGACATGGGGGGAGATTTCCTGATGCTCGAATACGGGGAGATCTGCAATTCCGGGTACCTGGCAGTACACGATTCGACACCGATCCATGTGGGATGGATGAACACCGAGGCTCCCGATCTTCCGATCCATCTTGTACTCGATAACCTTGGATTTCAACCGATCGGGATCGATCCCTGCATGCATCCCACCGAAAATTACACAGAAAAGTTTTTCGATAACCTCCTGACAAGCATTCAGGGGCAGATTCTTGATAATCCCGATTTCGATTCCGTAACGGGACTGCATTTCGACATCGAGGTTTTCTACAACGACTACACCGAAGAGGAACTTTACGCTGTCTATCGCCGTTACGCTGACTTTCTCGCCGAGGTTCACCTTCTTCCGGGCTTCAACGGACGGAATGTCACCAGCTACGAATTCGATCACCATCCGCACCAGGTCGAGGGAGACCTGGCGTATCTCTGCACTACCGATGCGTTCTGCGGTGAAGCGTATTTCACACGCTTCACATGGGACTGGGATCCGTCCGGTTATCTGACGCCGTTCGAAACACTTGAAAAAATAATCGCGACATACAACGAGTGGGCAAAAGAGTATGGACGTCCCTATTACCTTGCCCCGGGCACCTTCTCAGGCTGGACCGATCCCGAATTCGACACACTAGGTGACATCACAATCTGTCCGCCAGCTTACGCACGCGTGATCGATGAGTTCTGCTTCGGGATGGGTCCGCTGAACACAAGTAATGAGTTCGACATCGTTAGGGCAAGTGACATACACGGCCTCGAGGTCGAACGAGTAATTCTT
>JAUWTM010000109.1 GCA_030614715.1 Planctomycetota bacterium | reverse complement strand
TCATACGTGGCACCATCTACGTGAATGGGCAGCGCCTGGAAGAACCATACGTCCAGAATCGCGGGGTCTACACCGAATCCCCGATCCAGCTTGCCGAGGACGATCCGGATACTGCCGAAAACGAGGCGGAATATTACCTGCTCGGCGACAACCGGGCTAATTCCCGCGACAGTCATATCTGGGGCGGATGTTCGTTTGATAACATTATCGGACGGGCTATCTTCCGTTACTGGCCGCTGGGCAGCGTAGGAAGCCTTCAGGACGAGAAGGACAAGGTCGGGATTGCCGATTAGCATTCACCCTCACCCTCAATAATTTCCGAGCCCTCGACACGTAGCGCGGGCGTCCCGCCGGCTGTCTTGCGGACGTCCCGTCCGCATTCACTTCCACCCTGTCGGACTCGAATCCGACCGAACGGTACTTATCGCCGTTTTGCTTCGCGATCGTGTAGGGGTAGTACTCCTTGAACCTGCGCCCGGTGTTGTCGGACGTGTCGATCCATTCCATCGTCTGGGGATCCGAAAGTGAGTCGATGTAGGTGTACTCGTTAGTGTTAGGTTTAATATGAAAGAATTTTTTAGTGTGTTTGCACGTAATAATCTGAATGAAAGCTACTACTTAAACACCAATCTGGTCTAGCAGGGCTTCTGGATCTGGCCAACCTAATGGCCGGGGCATGTTTGTGGGTCTATAATCGATCAACCACCAGCGTCCGGATTTGTATTGGAAGTAAATTATTTTAATCCGCATTAAATTGACATGCAAATCAGGATTAACCAGTAATTTGTTAACGTTGTACCATTCAATAATTCCAGAATCAGCAATATTGACAACCACAGTTGCTTTATCACCATCGTAGGATATTGCTGATATGTAATTAGAGGCTAACATTTGCTTTAGTTCTTCAATTTCCCGTTCAGAAAATAACGTTAATTCAGATGTCCCTCCTGACGATCCCAAAAGGTGGTATTTTATATATTCATTGTCATGTATAACATTCGCAATTATTATTTCTTCAATAAAATTTTGATCGATTGGCGGGTACGATTTACTGCAATTAACCATAAGTAACATGAAATAGAATACTACAATTAAGATAGAATAAGTTGCATATGATGGTATTATAGGGTTCGTCTTGAGAAAAAAATTAATCGAGGTTCTAATCATTCAAAATATCCTCCTCCTCCTTGATCTATATAACATTGGTATAACGCATCTACAGGGGCAGATTCTTCTGAACCAGCAAATAAGTATTCGATATTTACAGTTGTTAGGTTGTCATAATAAGTCGGAACATCCGGTCCGTGCGGGAAAGAACAAACATACACATCGCGACTACAACTCATACTAATACAGCAGGCAATTGCCAACAGAATTATATACACAGTGAGATAAATACTATTTTGCGATGTCTGATTTAACAACATGGAGCGTTCCAATTTGTACTTGAACAACTTCCTGCTTGTACTCCCACGTCCACATTTCACCGACCTTCGCCCTCACCACGTGCTAACTACACCTTTCTTCTTCCCTGCAATGCCTTGATCAACGTTACCTGATCGGCGTAGTCGAGTTCGCCGCCGATTGGCAGTCCCGTTGCTATACGGGTAACGGTCAGCTCCGGGAATTTCTCATGGAGCATCTCGGCAATGTAACCCGCCGTCGTGTCACCCTCTACATCGGTATTAGTAGCGAGAATGACCTCCCTGACCTCGATTTCCGGCTGTTCCGGATCGGCGATGCGCGACAGCAGGGCATTGACCGAAAGGTCTTCGGGCAGGATGCCGTCGAGGGGACTGATACGTCCGCCCAGAACGTGATACAAACCCTTGAAATCGTGGGCTCTTTCGATCGCGATGAGGTCGATCGGCTCCTCGACAACACAGATGAGCCCCGGATCACGTGTTACGTCGGTGCAGATAGCGCACGGCCCGTTCTCCGACAGGTTCCCGCATATCGGGCACGGTATTACACGCTCCCTGAGCTGTGTCAGCGATTCAGCGAGAGTTCGAACATCCTCTAATGGTGCGTCGAGAAAATGCAGCATCAGCCGCTGTGCGGACTTGGGTCCGATACTGGGGAGTTTCTGAAGTTCTTCCAGGAGACGTCGTACGCTATCGGGGAATAACTTTGACATATTATTCGCTGTCTTTTTTTATTTTATCCCATGCCGGGGATGTTCATTCCACCGGTGACGCTGCCCATGCGCTCCTGCTGGAGTGCGTTGGCTTTCTGGAGAGCCTCACGCACGGCCATGAGGACCATGTCCTCCAGCACCTCATGACCCTCGCTGAGAGCTTCGGGATCGATCGAGATGGACAGCACTTCACCCTGCCCGTTGACTTCGCATTTCACCATGCCGCCACCGGTCGAGTGCTCGATTCGCTCGTTTGCCAGCTCCTCCTGCATCCTGGCCATCTTTTCCTGCATTTTCTGCGCCTGGCGCATGATGGCATTCATGTCAAAACTCATTTTATTTCTCCTTCAAATAATGCCTGTTGAAAACTGCATATTCTTATCAGGGATTCTGTCCCGGATCAACCTTGTAGTCCGGAAAATCCTCTACGATCAGGTTATGTATCTTCCTCAGGTCCGGGTCGGTTGGCGGTTCCCGACCCGCTCCCGGAAAAAGCGACGGTCCATCTCGTCCGTTGTTGCCGACAACCTGACCTTCGCCGTCGACCATCGATGACTGCCTCGTTTCGCCTGGCTGGCCGTTGCCGGGTTTACGTCGTTCCTGGGCGACCTTGAGCTCCATCGGACGCTCCAGGACGCTCTCGAGACGGGTCACAAGCCGGTTTAAAAGAGTCGGTGAATTGATCAACTTGACCAGAAGCCCGTCCTCGAACGCGTATTTCAGCGTCAACTGAAGTGCGAGCGGTGAATCCACTGTCGATTCAGGCCAGTCGCCGGGTAACGGCTCCGGGTGCGCGCGTGCAAGAAGCACGTACTCGGCAATAGATATCTCCCTGATCGTTTCAAGCGTATTTTTCCAGGCAGGATCGATCTCAGCCGGAAGTTTGATTATCTCAGCCTCTGTAGGTTCAGGTTTGTCAGCAGGTGTTTCAGGCTTGTCGGCAGTAGGTTCAGTAGTTTTGATCTCCGGTGCCTTCGGCGGCTCCTGTGGAGCAGATTTTGGCGTAACTGGAGCGGATTCAGAGGCTGTGCGACGTCGTTTAAGCGATTTTCCACCCGTCAGGCTGCGGGTTTCAGGCTCAGCCGGTTTTTCCGGCGGTATAGTGACAGGTTTCGTCGACTTTGCAGCCGGGAACGTCTCCTCCGCAGGTTTTTCAGCAGAAGGCTTCGATTCCACCCGCCCTTGTGCTTCAGAGACGGGCGGGGCCTTGAACCTTGTCGACAGCCTCAGCAGTGACACTTCAAGGATAAGAGCCGCTTCGTCCTCCCAGCGGATGTCTCCCTCGCATTTCGCCAGGAATGCTATCGCCTTGTGCAGGCGGTCGACATTCTGTCCGCCTGCCTGGCTGATGATCAGGTCACGCTCCTCCCCGGGAAGCTCAGCGAGCTCGGTATGATCGAGTTCCAGTGCCGCGAACAGGAGGTCCCTGAAGTGGATCATCAGTTCCGTCAGAATTTCCTTCGGCTCGCGTCCGGACTCTATAAGTTTCGTGTATGACTCAGTGATCCTGCCGGGATCGCAGCTGATAATGTAGCCGCCCAGCGTACGGACGTCCATACGGTCGGGAATTCCAAGGACATCTCGCACTCCCTGCAGCGTAAGGCCCCCGGGTTCGTACGCGATTGTCTGCTCGAGGACACTGATGCTGTCGCGCACGCTGCCGTCGCCTGCCCGTGCAATTAACCTTATCGCTGCATCCTCCGCTGATATGTTTTCCATCTCGCAGATCGATGCAATGTGTCCAGCGACAATATCAATGGGCAGGCGCCTGAACGCGAAATGCTGGCAGCGCGAGTGGATTGTCGGAAGCAGCTTACCGGGTTCGGTCGTGGCCAGGACAA
The DNA here is from genome assembly GCA_030614715.1 of Planctomycetota bacterium. Taxonomy (GTDB): domain Bacteria; phylum JAJVIF01; class JAJVIF01; order JAPKYR01; family JAPKYR01; genus JAUWTM01. Next base: position 11,476 of record JAUWTM010000109.1, on the reverse strand, counting down.
ACACAGCGTGCGGGGGCGGCTCCTCGAGGGTCTTCAGGAAGGCGTTGAACGCCTCCTTGGAGAGCATGTGGACCTCGTCAATGATGTACACCATCCTGCCGCCCGACATCGGCACCTGGCTGACCTGTGCGACAAGCTGGCGCATGTCGTCGACGGAACCGTGACTTGCAGCATCGATCTCGAGGACACCGAGGCCTTCCTCCGATCCCCTGCAGCGATCGCATTCACTGCACGGCTCACCGTCGACCGGCCCGAGACAGTTAATCACCCGTGCCAGCAGCCTTGCGACAGTCGTTTTTCCGGTTCCCCGCGGGCCTGAAAACAGGTATGCATGACCGACTTTGCCCTGTTTGACACTATTGATCAGTGTGCGGAGGACGTGCTGCTGCCCGACAACTTCACTGAACTGCCGGGGACGGTAAGTTCTATAGAGAGCCTGGTACGGCATTACGGTCTGAACCCATTCCGAACTGGTGGAATACGCCTGCGAGTATAGCAACATGGAATTCGGTGGTCAAAATTATACGGAATGCTGGGGATAAAAACATTCCTGCCGATACGACATTATGGAGCAGGGTCATGCAACTCCGGAGCATGGTTATGTGTCTCATATTAGGCATATGTAAACCTGCCACCGGAATCAATTTGACACCTGCATAAATCGACCTTAATATGGTTGCCCCCTGCGAAGCAGGGACTCGGATTGGTCAAGGTCTGGAAGGAGCAAAAAATGGATGCCTCACTCGGATGGGGATTAGCCGCAATCTTCTTTATTGGCTTCATAATCGTGCTCACATTGCTTCTCAAGAGCATGGTTGACAGGATAGTGGTCCTGCTTGAAACAATAAACGAAAAAATCACGTCAATAGAAGGTGAGGTCAAGCCTATACTGCAGGACGTCGAGAAGACGTTGAGCAATGTGGAGCCACTCACGAAGGAACTCGGTGAGCGTAACGAGGAAGTGGGCAACCTGATAAAAAATGTAGAGAAGGTCACGGATGACATCCAGGCTACGACCGGAGCCATACGTAACGGCATTGTTCCGATTGCCCACACTATCACCAGCCTGTTTGCCGGGCTGAAACAGGGCGTGCAGATAATCGATGAGTATAAAGGCACTGGCAGTACTGATTATGAGACTAATGGAGGCGAAGAATAATGACAGGAAACGATGATTACGGACGGGATACATGCGGTGATGCGATGAGATTTATCACCGCGGGTTTCGGAATGGGACTCCTGGTAGGCGCGGCGGTAGGGCTCCTCCTGGCCCCGAAAACGGGTCGTGAAATGCGGGAGCATGTGAAGGAATTCGCCACTGAATTCGGATCGAAGGCGAGAACCGCAGCAACGGATCTAGGCGAACGCGCGAAGGTTGCTGCGTCCAATATCAGTGAGCAGGCGACCACGACGTACGGCGACGTCAGCGGTAAGGCGAAGATTGCCGTCGATGATGCCAGGGTGAAAGTGAAGCAGATGAGCGAGACAATCACAGAGACAACTGCCTCACTGAAGGATATGTCCGGAAAAGTAACCCAGGCGGCAAAGGAAGGATATAAGAAGACCATGGAGGAGCTTAAGACCGAAGCAGAGGAGATCGGTGAGGATCTCGACAAGGCCGCAGAAGAGCTGGACAGTGCTGAATAGAATTCTGACCATCATTTTTTCAGAAAATCACCTGAAAATTCAAGCCCCGGTAACCCGGGGCTTTTTGTATGCATGAAAATCCACCTTGCCCGAAATGAAGGGTCGGGGTATACTTCATATGCCGATCGGCTCGTTCGCAAACGGACGCCGTGAACCCCGTCAGATCCGGAAGGAAGCAGCGGTAAGCGGAGTGTCTGTTGTGCGGATGTTGCTGGTCGGTGTTTTTTATTCTCAACTCCTCCGCACGGAGGGGTAACATCCTTGTCACCCGGTGCGAGCACGTCCCGTCCTCGCAGTTATCAATTAGTTAACTTGCTTTATTTTAAAATTAACAGAACAACAATGCCTCCCTCAAGCACACGATGATAGTCACTCTTCCTGGATGCAGCCTTATTAAAGAGCAGCGCCCAATTCTGCAAGCGATATTCAATCGAATTCAGACACATTAAACTCTATTAAGGAATTCCTCTATTCAAGCCTGTTTCAGGGCAATTCACGTTAAATCTTATCTATCAATTCAAACCCCGGGACTCGATATTATTTTGTGGTGCAATGCGGCCACATTAATAGATATGGTTACTCTAACCAAATTAAACGGCACGATCGTCTCAGTCAACGCCGAGTTGATCGAGACGCTTGAGAAAACGCCGGACACCATTGTCACCCTCGTAAACGGGAAGAAATACCTCGTGCAGGAACCCGTCGAAGAGGTAGTCGCGCGTGTGATCGAGTATCGCAGGCAGACACTTAAGAACCTGATTTATTTCAGTGAGGAGGCGGATTCATAATGGATATCGCCACCATTGTCGGACTAATACTCGGATCCGTCCTGGTAGTCTTCGGAATGGCCAGCGGTGGGAGCGGACTGGCTATGTTCCTCGACGTCCCATCCATCGCGATCGTTGTTGGCGGCGGAACGGCAGCCACCATGGTCTGCTTCCCAATGCCCCAGGTCATCGGAGCGTTGAAGGTTGTAAAAACAGCGTTCGCACCTCAGGCACTGGATACCAATAACATAGTCGGAACGATCGTTTCGTTCGCGGAGAAAGCACGTCGAGAGGGTCTCCTCACGCTGGAAGAGGATGCAGCCGCACTGAACAACGAGTTCCTCCAGAAGGCAATCCAACTGGTAGTCGACGGTACCGACCCTGAACTTGTAAGGGACATTCTTGAAATAGAACTCACGTTCCTTGAAGACCGTCACAGACTCGGAAGGGACTTTTTCCTGCAGCTTGGGACGTACCTTCCGGCTTTCGGCATGATCGGAACACTGATCGGTCTGATAGCCATGCTTTCGAACCTCGATGACCCGTCTTCAATCGGTGCCGGTATGGCGGTTGCATTGCTGACCACCTTCTATGGCGCGCTGCTGGCAAACTTTATCGCACTTCCCATCGCGAAGAAACTCAGCGTAAGAAGCCAGGAAGAGGTCCTGATGCGTCAGGTTATCGTCGAGGGAGTGATCTCAATTCAGAACGGTGAGAATCCGAGAATCGTACATGAAAAACTAAAGGCGTTCTTCCCTCCCAGCATGAGGCGAAGTGAAGCGTCTGAAGAAGAAGAGGAAGATAAATAGTGGCTGGACGGAAAAAGAAAGCCCCAGAAGGGGATCCGGGGGTGCCGGGATGGATGGTCACGTACGGTGATATGATGACCCTCCTCCTCTGCTTCTTCGTGCTGCTCTTCAGCTTTTCCACTATTGACGTGGTTAAATTCCGCGATGTCATTATCGAACTCCAGGGAGCTCTGGGCGTCCTCACCGGTGGGCCGATGGTGCTGAACCTTGGGGATATACCACAGAAACAGATCAGCGAGAATCCGTCGGCCAGTACCCAGCATATGGAAGCGCTACAGCAGTCCATCGAGGAGAAGGTCACCGAGGAGGACATGCAGGGTTCCATTCAGACGGAAATAAACGAACGCGGACTGATGATACGCTTCACGGACACCGTACTCTTTGACCTTGGGAAGGCGGAGCTCAGATCCGAAGTGTACCCGATACTTGATGCGATATCGGAGGAAATTACCACCATTTCCAACTCGATACAGGTCGAGGGTCACACAGACCCGACACCGATTCACACCTCACAGTTCCCGTCGAACTGGGAGCTTTCGACAGCCCGTGCGACGGCAATTATCCATTTCCTTCTCGAACGTGGCGGAATTGAACCCGAACGTCTTAGCGCCGCAGGATATGCGTTTTATCATCCCGTGGTTCCCAATACGTCACACGAAAATCGTGCTATGAATCGCCGTGTTGACGTGATCATCCTGGAATCCAGCGAGGACGTAGCGGCGGACCGTCGAACAGAGGCACTCAATTTCCTCGAAAGTCCGTTATCGGACGGGATAATCATGGAGATCGATCCTGAGGACCTGCCTATTACACCGGACGAGGAATCAGAAGTCTCAGAAGTTTCGGAAGCTTCAGAAGAAATAAATGAAGAACCGGCGGTCGAGGAGACCGTGCCGGATACACAAGAGATCGATGAACAGGATACTGACGTCACGGAAGTCGATGAAGTCGTTGATGTCGATCCTGGCGGTGAAAGTACTGAAATCACAGAGGTTGAATCCGACCAGGATTCATCCGAACAATAAAAATTTCAGGACCTTAGTAACCTGATCACTCAGGATATCGAGAGGTTAAGAAGAATGCCAGAAGAAGAAAAAGTAGAAGAATCGACTGAAGAGGAATCGAGTGCGCCACCAAAGAAGCGCTCACCGATCCTTATGATAATCGGAATTGTAGTGGTGGTCCTGCTGCTGGGCGGTGGGGGAACCTTTTTCTATCTCCAGACGAATTCAGCGGAAGCATCTGAGGAAGACGAAGAGGTCGAGGAAGTCGAAATTACGGATACAAATATCTATTATGACGGCTTCCAGACAAATGTCGTGAACCTGGCTGTCTCGTCTGAATACCAGTTCATGTACCTCAAGTACGGCTTCGATATCGAGCTCAGCGACACTTCCTTATATGCAGAGCTTAACACCAGGCTGCCACGTCTGACCGCAGCGGTCGCAGGAGTGATGAGCAATCAGGACTGGACTGAAATATGCACACCTCGGGGCAGAGAGAGGCTGGGACGCGATGCATTGGATGAAATAAACGATCAGCTGGCCGAAGGGGAAGTAATCGGTCTTTATTTCACGACATTTGTAGCCCAATAATCCTGATCCGGCTCACTCTGAACTGTATTTAATGTTCAGAATGACGATATAATTACTAAGCAGGTTTCTGGACTACGCTACCCCCGTGTACGTGGCCCTTTTGTTATGGCTGAAATTCTGTCACAGGAAGAGATTGACGCTCTTTTATCCGCGCTGGACGTGGAGGAGATTCCTGATGAAACTACGGTCACCAAGGGTGCCCGCAGGATCAAGGAATACGACTTCAAGCGCCCGGATAAGTTCTCCAAGGACCAGATCAGGACCCTTCACATGGTCATGGAGGGCTTCGCCCGATCCTGGTCGACCTTCCTTTCGGGTAAACTCCGGAGCCTCGTACACGTCGAAATCGTCTCAATCGACCAGTTACCGTACGAGGAATTCATTAAATCGACTTTCAGCCCATCGGTGATCGCCGTTATCTCGATGGAACCACTCGAAGGTAACGCACTTTTCGATATCTCACCACCGGTGGCGTTCTCGATAATTGAAAGACTCGTCGGGGGCACGACTGGTGGCACAACACAGGTCAGGGAGTTAACTGAGATTGAAGAAGCCCTGATGGTCAACGTGGTAAGCGACGCGTTGAGGGTGCTGAAAACAGCGATGGGTGACATCGTACAGGCCAATCCAAGGCTGGAGGCTATCGAATATAACCCCCAGTTCACCCAGATCGTACCACCATCGGACATGACCCTTTTCGTCTCCTTCGAGATGCGGATCGAGGAAAACCGTGGGATGATCGGGCTCTGCCTGCCCCACCTGCTCCTCGAGCCTGTACTTGCAGAGTTATCGACAGAGAGGTTCTTCCGGAGGGCGAAGGAAGAGCACGATGATTTCACGAGCCGTGCTGACAGGTTCTTAAGCACACTTGGCCAGTCAGGCCTTGACCTCAGGGTCGAGGTCGGATCCGTTAACCTTACTATCAAGCAGATCCTGGATCTCGTTCCGGGAGATGTCATCACTCTTCCCACAAGGCTGGATGCATTATTCAAGGTATTTATGGGAGACGATCCCAACCCGCATTTTTTCGCACGGCCGGGTCTGATCGGCCGGTTTAAAGGCATTGAAATCATGGATTTCTACGAGGAATAACACTATGGGGATGTCAAAGGACGAAATCGATAAACTGGTGTCCGATGCTTCCAAGGACCAACCAGCTCCGGAGGACCAGCGTCCCGGGACCATCGCGAAGATTGCTGAACTGTTCGTCAGTTCGATTGAGAACATCGCACCTATCCTGACGAGCGCTCAGAATGCGCAGGGTAAAAGCGATACGCCGGTGAACAAACCTTTGAGCGAGATCGTTGGATCGGTTCCAGCTGGTTCCAGTTTTTTCATCTTCAAGATCTCCGTCCTGTGCGAGGACACATGGGTGGGTTACCTGGATAAGTCGCTTGCACTGGAGATCTCCCAGAAGATGATGAACCAGGAGGGTGCTGAGGAGCTCGATGAAGCACTGACATCCGCGCTGGTCGAAGGATTCAACAACGTCCTCGGAGCGTATGACACCGGGCTGACAGAAGAATTCGGGGTAACAGTAGAACATTCCGATCTTAAATTCCTCGAAGGCGATCCTGCCGAAGTTGTTCCAGCTGAATCCGGCCTGGCAGCGGACGTGGGCGCGTGGCAGATCCCAATAGAAATAAACATCGACGACTTCTCCGCGCCAATGGGGATGATTCTAACCGATCAGGCTGTTACGGAACTTCAGGAGAAGCGTCCACAGAAAGCTGAAACCGCACCAGAGCCCGCAGCCGATGCGGAAACTGCACCGGTTGACGTGGAAGCACCTGACGCGGAGGCTCCGGTTGAACCGGACGCTGAGGAAATTCCCACTGCGAAGTTCGAGGAGCTTGAACCGAGACAGACAACCGGTGAAGCACGGGGAATCGAGCTGATTTTCGACGTACCGCTGACTGTTACCGTGGAACTTGGCCGTAAGACCCTGTCTGTGAAGGAAATACTCGAACTGAACCCGGGCAGCCTTGTCGAGCTCGAGAAACTTGCCGGTGAGGCGGTCGATCTCCTGGTTAACGGGAAACTGTTCGCCAAGGGTGAAGTTGTAGTCATCGATGAGAACTTCGGGGTCAGGGTATCGTCGATCGTCACACCGAAGGAACGCCTGCAGAGCCTCAGTCGAACCGAAGTCTGAGGTCAGTAATCCATCAAACGCTGTCCTGACTCAATCGCATCAGCGTGTTCCCTCGTCTCAAGATACTGGGGAAGCACGTTCAGTATATACTGTTCGAGAGCTGCGACTGCTTCACTGTCGTTGCCTGTTGCCGCCTGTTCGGTAGCAAGAAGATGGTACGCTGCAACGGATGCGAATCCCCTGGATGGCAGCTGGTTCACCGGTGGCAATTTCAATTTTCTTTTTCTTACGGCTCAAGACGGGTCAGTGGATTATATCAAAATCTGATTCCCTGGTATTCGGTCCGGATTGACTACAAAAAGCCTTACGTAATGGAGTACCAGTTATGTAGGAATTCCGGGTGATTATGCTACAATCCTACCATGCCAACTGCACAGGAACTGATGGAAAAAGTAACCGGCGAGATGGCGAAGGCAATCGTCGGCCAGGAAGAGATCCTTCAGAATTTAGTTGTAGCGGTTCTGACTGGCGGTCACGTGCTTCTGGAAGGTGTTCCAGGGCTTGCTAAAACTCTGATGGGGCGTGTCCTGGCAATGACGCTGGACGCTGATTTCGTGCGCATCCAGTTTACACCCGACCTGATGCCGTCCGACGTTATCGGCACCACGCTCTACGATCCCAACCAGGGTGAATTCCGCCTCAGGAAAGGCCCGATTTTCACTGAGATCCTTCTCGCCGATGAGATAAACCGAACACCTCCAAAAACCCAGGCTGCACTGCTTGAGGCTATGGAGGAACGACATGTTTCGATCGAGGGTGAGGAACATGTTCTGTCAACGCTCTTTACAGTACTCGCGACACAGAACCCGATTGAATACGAGGGCACCTATCCCCTGCCGGAAGCACAGCTCGACCGGTTCACGTTCAAGCTCATAGTCGGTTATCCCGACCGCTACGAGGAACTCGAGCTACTGAAGCGCTATCACCAGGGATTTCATTCGAAGGAAATCGAAGCAGTCGGCATTCAGAAGGTAGCGAACAAGGAATCAATCACGGAGATCAGGAAAGAAATCCAGACTGTAAAGGTCGACGACTCAATTCTCGATTACATCAATGAGCTGTCGCGGTCGAGCAGGGAGGACGATGATCTGCTGCTTGGCGCATCGCCGAGAGCGTCGATTACTCTCCTTTTGACAGCAAAAACCCTCGCGGCCTGCAGGGGACGGGATTTCGTCGTGCCGGACGACGTGCAGGAACTCGCTTACCCGACACTCCGTCACAGGCTGCTCCTCCGTCCGGAAGCTGAGATCGAGGGAGTCCGTCCGGACGAGGTAATAGCCCGGATACTGACAAAAATCCCAGTCCCGAGGTAGCAAATCTAAATTTTTGAATAGTGGATATTGACAAAAATGCTATCATGTGATAGTGTTTCTACGCAGGTGACTACGTTAGCCTGCAGGAGAGAAACAATGCCAATGCATGCAAAGGAGGACCGAAATGGTCCAAATGGCTACTCTCCTTCAATTCCTCAAAAGATTCAAAGCAAAAGTTCAAGAAACCGGTTTGATCCCTGTTCAGCGATCGAAAGTATACGATGAACTTAGAATTCTATGCTGGATGATCGAGGACCTTAAGAATGAAATAATCCTGAAGCTCAGCCCGGAGAATTACCATCAAGGTCCAATGAAGGATCACGATGGAAGTCCAGGGGAGATTTGGGAATTTGGAGTCCGGGTCGGCACAATAACTTACTACGTAAAACTGAAACTCGACGACGAAGCAAAATGCTTATCATTCAAAATGGCTGAGTACGAAATGTATTTGCCTTTAGAAAAGAAGCCCAAATCCAATGACTGACAAATACTATTGCGAAAGTTGCGATAGACGCGTCGACTCCCACGTGGAAGAGAGGACGATGGAATTCCCCGTCCGGAACGAGCCTGTAACGATCACCGGTGATGTTCGGATCTGCAATGAGTGTGAGGGTGAATGTTTTGACGAGCAGTTGGACGAGGTTCTTCTTCAAAAAGCATACGATGTCTACCGTCACCTGCATGGGATTATGACACCATCGCAGATCAGATTAACAAGGGAAAAATTCGGATTAAGCCAGAGGAACCTGGCAAAGCTCCTTGGATGGGGGGAGGTTACAATCACGCGATATGAAACCGGCAGCCTTCCCGATCATGCTCATAATACAATGTTAAGCTCTCTCGAAAATACTCAATTCGTGGATGACCTGTTCAAGAGGTCAGGTGATAAATTACCGCTTACAGCAAGGGTAAAACTTCAAGAAAGGTTGAACGATTTGAAATCAGGACTCAAACCGGACCTGACATTCGATCTCCCGATCCAGACCTTCCCAATCGGTCCATTAACAGGTTTCATCAGGTTTTCTAAAGATACGCTTAAAAATATGATTCTCTACTTTGCATCAGAAGGAAACGGAGTTCTTAAAACCAAGCTGCTTAAGTTGTTATGGTACGCTGATTTTAAACACTACCAATTACACACTGTGTCCATCTCCGGTACAGTTTATGCGAGACTGCCTCACGGCCCGGCACCCGATGATTATCAAGATCTGCTTGCAGAATTAACATTAAATCAGGAGATCACTGAAGAGGAAGTAAATGTCGGAGGCTATCAGGGATATCAGATAACTGCGTTAGTAGGGCCGGACCTGACGACTCTGCCTGAGACAGCAATCCTTGTACTTGAGGCTGTTTATAAACATTTTGAAAATGTCGGAAGCGCTGCTATTAAAGAAATATCTCATCAGGAACTAGGATATATAGAAACTGAACACTGTAAGCCAATCTCCTACGAATACGCCGATTCCCTCAAAGTTGATATCGACATCGAGATTTCCGAGTAATCATCCGCCATTCGCAATTCCAATCGCCCCTGTATTTACGTCCTCTTTCGTGAGATAATTTTATTAATCCGCACATGGGGGTATATGTCATGCGTGCAGCACTTTTGATCACTGCTTTACTCCTGGCAGGTTGCGCAGGGAATCCACAGGCACTCAGTTCACCCAGTCTATTTGAAACACCAGCCAACGTCGTTTCCAACTCCGCACCTCAGTACCAGACCTGGGCGTCCGGTAATCTCGCATGGGACGCCACAACCGAAGAACTTATCTACGTCCCCGACCGTTCAGCCGACGTGCACTGGGACGTCTGGCCAATGCTCAATCCGCCAGACTGCTTTGATTGCATCGGAATCTCGATCACCGATCACGACCCTGTCGAGAAACTTCTGGACGCCGAGGTTACCCTGCGAAATCCAACCGGACTGTCCGGATGGTTCGTCCGCGGCCTCGTTATCGTCGACACCTCCTCTAAAATGGAAGTGCTGGGTGCCGACGGGTGGTGGCGATGCGGCGATCTGCCCGGGGACGTCCCGCCCGCCGCGTTCATGGAATTCGCTCCGGGTTCATTGTATGACGAATTCGGACCTCACGAGACTCACTCTAAAATCTACCAGTTCCGCTACGAGGAGCTGGCCGATTTCTCCAAGTGCGACTTCCGCGTAATTGTCAGACACCCGAAAACTCCGGGAGAGGTCACGTACATCGGTGGAGCGATAATCAACGGCATGTTCACGTCATCCGGCGGTTTCATTTCACTGGGAGTACAGGTACACGCTCACAACTCGGCTCCAACTGTCGAGTACAAAACAGTCAGGGTACTGGAAGGCATTCCGTCCGAACCAAGAATCCTGCGTAAGGGCATACTGGGGGACTACGGCACGTGGTTCGAGGGCGTCGAGACGGACCTGACGACGTGCAGGATCTGGGTCGCAGGAGAAATGGACGGCGTCGACGATGCACTTGCGTACCGCATCGACGCTGAAATCCTCGACGTGGAACCGACACCCACGAGAACCTTCCCGGTCGTCGAGTCCGGGATAAGCGTCTACGTCGATCAGCTCACGGGCGGTATGACCGACGAACAGACCGAATTCATGGCAACTCACGCCGTCGGCAGCCAGAAACTGACGGTAAACATCGCCGACTCGATCCGGTTTTACAATCCCGACTTCATCGTCCTCCAGTACCATCTCGCGTTCGGCGAGGGCGATATCTACAACATAGACGGTAACGACTGGGTCAAAAATTGGGACTACGTCGACAAGCAGGAGGACTTTTTCGAGCACCGTTCGTGGTCAACCCAGCCCAACCAGCGCGTCCTTCAGCAGGATTGGGACTGGTACCTCACCGATCCCACCAGTGAGTGGGTTTACTATTTCATTGGAAACACTATCGAGCGCATGAATCCCATTGGCGACCAGTTCGACGGCGTCTTCGCAGACTCTGCCAGCCAGCCGTGGAATACCGATCCATCAAAATGGTGGGAGGGCGGCGACGACCCCATTGACATGTTCACGTACTGGACTCCGAAAACCCAGTACTTTTTCGACACCGTAGCGCAGGCGTATCACACGATGCCGACCTACTACTATCTGATTCCGAACGCGGGAAGCTACGTCACGACAATCTCTGATATCACATACGACCAGTGCGACGGCGTTATGATCGAGGGATTTGCTCACTGGAGCCCG
>JAUWTM010000128.1 GCA_030614715.1 Planctomycetota bacterium | reverse complement strand
CGAAAAACGACCCTGTCACAGCTCCGGACCTCACAGGCTTCAGGGAAGTAAACTCTTCTCCATCCAGTCACGTTTCATGGGGCATGTATCACGTGGTGATCGATCCCGACAATATGACTGCTCAGTTGACGCCACTTCGCGGTCCCGCATTCACGGCGAATGTAACGCAGTTCATGCAGCCTCCGGTCTCTCCCACAAACATGATATCCCTGCTTATCGATGGTTCAAGCGATCCCGGCAGCGGATATTTCGTAGTCGACGTAATCCTCCGTCACCCATTCCCGGGGTTGAACCAGTACAACGGTTTCGACGTCAGGGGAATCCTGATAGCAGATGCATCAGAGAATCTAAGTACTGATCCGTCTGCGATCTTCTCAGGGCCGGAGGACACGACGTTAATCAACGCCGACGGTTACAGTCGCTGGTGGAACTGGCAGGAATTCACGCCATACAACACGATATTCGGCGCTACACAGGGTGCGCTCGCACCGCCATACCATCCGACGGGAACACTTAACGGGTATAAATATTTCGCCGACGGCCTTGGTGCCGATGAACACCTTGGCAACCTCGATCCGTCCACCAGGGGGTTCTTTACCACCTTACCTGGATTCAATACCCGTACATACGAAATCCAGTTCAGGACGGATGGTGGCGGCACCGTTTTCGATTTCAACTATGCCGTGGATGCAAGCTGGAACGAACCCGATCCAGGCTATGCCCCGGAATACCCGCAGGACGCGTTCGCTGCCGAAGCCAACTGCGCCGAAGCATATTACCTGGAAGTCACCGACGCCGGCAGCACGGCATGGTATGTTGACGATACGAATACCGGCGGCTCGCTGATTCTCGATATCGAAGTCTGTGACTGGCAGGCAATTCACAATGTACAGGGTGTTCCAGGAGAAATCTCGGGGCTCTGGCTCGAAGGTGAACCGGTCGACTCCACCATTGATCTAATCTCGATCGCTTCAACCACCGATGGTAGCGATACATCGAGCGTGTATCACGTTGAAATTACCGACCTTAACCTTAGCCACAGTGGTGAAAATGAGATCTGGATCATCGCCGAAAGTGCTGATCCAGACACATACGAGCCAAATATGGACGGATTCGATACATCACCGTGGGACTGGTGCGAATCGCCGCTGGCGGCATATTTACGCACGTCGGTGGATATTACAGGAACACAGACCCAGTTCGCTCCTGAGGTAACTTCGATTGATCCCAATCAGGGCAACACAGGCGCAAGTGTTCCCGTAACAATTACCGGTAATTACTTCGCCGACGGCTGCGAAGTGGAACTTCGCGAGTCGGGGGGTTCCCATGTAGTAGAGCCCGACGATGAAACCTGGATCAGTGAAAGCGAAGTTACATGCACACTCGACCTTATGGGGGCTCCAACTGGCCTTTACGACGTCGCTGTGATCAATCCGGATTTCCTTGAAGGTTCTCTTGAAGAGGGATTCGAGGTTCTGCAACCGGATGTAATTTACGTCGACGATTCAAATACGACCGGAGTCGAGGACGGCTCCATGGCGAATCCGTACGATACGATCCAGGAAGGCCTGACTGCCGCTACATCGGGGTACGAAGTATGGGTTGATGATTCTGACAGTACGTACGGCGGTCCGATTACCCTGAAATCCGGCGTGGTTCTGAAATCGGTGAACTGGGACACGGATGATGGAGATGATGAAGCAACCATCTACTACAACGTTACATCCGGAGCCGCAGTAAACGGTGCTGATGATGCCACGATCGAGGGATTCGAGATCGACGGAAGACGTTACGGTATCGACTGCAACGGCACGTCACCTGAAATCCTGGACTGCAGGATCGTGAACCTCAGGTACAGCGACTGTATCGGGATTTACCTGAGAAATGGCTCTCACGCGCATCTCGACGGTGTTGAGGTTTACGATCTGAATAATAACACCAACTACGGATACGCAACATTTTACGGTATTCGGATCGAGAACTGTAATGAATCCGGTGGCGAAAACGTGCTGATAGAGCATACGACTGTTCATCACGTGTTCTCAAGCGACATAATTGGACTTGGCGGTGGCTACTGTTACCCGCACGGCATTTATATCAATGCTTCCAATGGAGTCGTGGTCAAGAACAGCATCGTGCACGATGTCACCGGCGGTAATTATCATTACACCTATGGAATCAGGGTTAATAATTCATCGGACGTGGAACTTGTTAACAACGTAATCTACGACATTGATAAAACGTATTACTACGGAACAGTCTACGGTCTTCACTTCACAAACTGCACCAGTCTCGATGCCAGAAACCTGATCATCTCCCACATCCACAAGGGTGAAGGTGGAACGGGCGGATATTACCAGTCGGCTTACGGCGTTTACCAGAGTGGTTCGACATTCACGTTCGAGTATTCCGATGTCTACGATTGCCAGACCGCGCTTTACCAGGGTCTGAGTGCCGGGACGGGTTGTATCAGTGCGAATCCGCTTTATGTTAACGCGGGTACCGATTTCCAGCTGGATACCGGTTCGCCGTGTATAGACGCAGGTGATCCGTCAATTCTCGATCCCGATAACAGCACATCGGACCTGGGAGCGTACGGCGGTCCCGGTGCAGACGACTGGTAGCAGTCAGATGGTCACAACATAGAAAATTGAAAGGCACACACAACTTAGTTCGTGTGTGCCTTTTTTTCCGGGTAATAATTGGTTGTGCAAACACAAGCTTCATGTTAGCATTTACTTACATATACGGTGCGCAGGAGTAATCTCTGGAGGATTATTGTGATTCGTAACAGTTCCCTCGCGACGCTTGTTTTCGCCATTGCGTTCGTGATCCTTCTGCTCGGATGCAGCGGAAACGACAACCCAGCCACACCCGCGATGTCAGCGGAAAAAGAAACGGTAGCAGCTGCACAGAACCACAATCATTTGTGGGGATACTTCGGGGTCACAATCGATCCCGATACCCTCGAAGCGTCGGTCCTTCCCTTAAGAACGGCGGAGTTCACTGCCAACATTGTGACTTTCATGCAGCCACCGTCGAATCCAGTGATGATGAGTGTAGTAATAATCGGATCGGAGAGTGACCTTCCAAACGGTTATGCCGTCTGCGACGTCACTCTCATGCACCCGTTCCCCGAGCTGCCCATGTATCGCGGCTTTGATGTCAGGGGAATACTCCTCGGCGACAGCACGTACGTTCTCCAGACGGACACAACTGCAAGCTTTGGCGGCGAGGACGATGTGGTTCTTGAAAACGCCGACGGTTATTCCCGATGGTGGAACAAATCGGAGTTCGGACCTCAGGGAACTATATTCGGATATACGCAGGGCATACTTGCGACTGGAGGGTTTAATCCTACCGCCAGCATTAATGGTTTTAAATATTTTTCGGATGAGCTGGGACCTACAAGTCTATTTGAGCTTGAGCCATCGACCCGCGGGACATTCTCGCCATCGATGGGAGAGTTGACCCGACGCTACGAGATCCAGTTCGACATGATCGGTGGCGCCCCACAGATAAATTTCGCATATGCTGTCAGTGCAAGTTACGCTGACCCGGATCCGTCCGGTGCCCCGTACTACCCGGTGCAGAGTTTCCCACCCGATGCGAACTGCCAGGAACCCTACAAAATAGCTGATATCCAGCTGGGTTCTTCCGCATGGTACGTGGATGAAACCAACAACGGCGGGCACATTAACCTTCATATCGAAGTCTTTGACTGGCAGGCGCCTGACAATCCTGACGGCGTCCCCGGTGAGCTGACCGCGCTCTATATCGAGGGTGAACCATTTACCGGACCAATCGACCTACTGGCAATCGCTGAGATCGATCCCGGCACTAACGATACATCTGCAATATTCAAGGTGATACTCGACGAACTGGATCTTCACGATTCCGGCCTTCTCGAAGTCTGGATAACCGCGTTAAGCTCTCAGCCAAATACGTACGAGCCACAGATTGAAGGCAACACATCGATGTTCACGTGGCCTGGTAAACCGCTTACCGCTTTCCACAGGACTTTTGTCTACATCTCACCTGAACCAATCATCCCATCTCCCGTTGTCACAGCTATCGATCCCAGCCTGTTCCTGCCTGATCTCTCCTGGGACGCAACCGTGACGGGTGAGAATTTCGTGGATGGCTGCTCGGTTCAACTCAGAGAATCTAATGCAACAACGCCTCACGTGATTGATGGAACCGACATCGTCTTCATAGACTCAACAGCCGTGGACTGCACATTCGATTTTACCGGGGCACCTGTCGGGATGTATGACGTTATCCTGGTCAATCCGGACACAACCTCGGGCACACTCGAAGAAGGCGCTGAGGTAATCGACGGTTCGAACATCATATTCGTTGACAATTCCCATGTCGGAACTGAAAACGGGACGATGGCAAACCCATTCACCGCAATACAGGATGCCGTCGATGCATCTTCCTACGGCATGGAAATCTGGGTTGACGACTCTGGAATTCCCTACAATGAACACATGGGGGGTTACGCGCTGCCGGAAGTCCAGTTGATAGATGGCATATTTTTAAAATCTATCAACTGGGACTCATCCGACGGAGGTGACAGGGCAACAATTGAGGCAACCAGCCTGTGGGCAGCGATATCCGGCGCCGATGATGCAGTTGTGGAGGGCTTCGACCTTGACTGCTCCAGATTCGGCGTGGAGTGCATCGGAACCTCACCGGAAATTATCGACTGCCGGATAAAAATCAACTGGGCTGATGGAATGGCTGTACGATTAATGAGTGGATCGCATGCGCAACTCAGGAATGTTGAGATCTACGACGTAAGTAACTCGGGATACTCCTACGGTTCGATTTTCGGCATCTGGATAAACGGTTGCGATGCCGTGGGTAGCGATCGCGTGATCATCGAAAATTGCTCCGTTCATAATCTCTATACAACTGGTGGAAGCTACACCCCGGTTACTGGCCTTTCAATCAACTCCTCCGACGGTGTCCATGTAACAAATTTCATGGTCTACGATGTGAATGACAATAACTGGGCTGATGTCTGGGCTATCACGGCCATTGGTTCAAATGATGTTGAACTGACGAACGTCGTTGTACAGGACATAAACAAGACCACCGGATTTGGTGATGCCTATGGCATATATTTTTGGAACTGCATGAATATTGATATCCGCAACACGATAGTCACTGATATCTCGCGTGTTGAGTCCGGTCTGCAGGGAGCGTACGGGATCAGGAACAGCGGAGTTTCCTCCTACACTTTCGAGTACAACAATGTCTGGAACTGCGACTCAGCGAACCTCAGTAATGTTACACCCGGTCCCGGCTGCCTGAGTGTGGACCCGGAATATGTAGATCCCGAGACCAATTATCACCTGGATACCGGTTCGCCGTGTATAGACGCAGGTGATCCGTCAATTCTCGATCCCGATAACAGCACATCGGACATGGGAGCGTACGGCGGTCCCGGTGCAGACGACTGGTAGCAGTCAGATGGTCACAACCTGGAAAAATGAATGACACACACAAATTTGTTCGTGTGTGCCTTTTTATAAACATTATTTCTTCAGGCTTTAATAAAACCCGCATGGATGATATCATTTAAGTGAGGTTTCCAGTGATCCGATTAACCTGGCTGGGGGGTATTCTGTCATTTTCGCGTAACAGACAGTAATTCCCCGGCATCTATATAATGTAGAAGTATCAGAGGTTTACTCATGGTCAGAAGATTCACTCTCTCCCTTGTACTGCTGGGAATACTTTCCATTTTGGTCGGCTGCGGTGGTAATGGTTCCCCCGTTACGCCACTGGCCGATATCCCCGATCTGGACATTAATTCAAACGGGATAATCAGATCACACAACATGCTCTGGGGTATCTGGGACGTTGTTGTAGATCTTGAGAATGAAGCTGTAGAAGCAGTACCGCTTCGAGGCGTGATGTTCAACGCGAACGTCACGAAATTCCTCCAGCCTCCATCTTCCCCGATCAACATGCTGACGCTGACAATCAATCCGGGCTCACAGGTTCAGTTCGGATACCTGGACGTCGACGTCACGATACGTCACCCGTTTCTCGGTGCCCAGAAATTCAGGGGATTCGACGTGCGCGGTATCGTAATGGGCGAAGGAACGGAGAACTTCGGCTGGGATGTCGATGCTACACGTCCAGGCGAGGGTGAACTCCAGTGCCTGAACGCTGATGGTTACACGCGATGGTGGAACCCGGTAGAATTCACAACCTACGAGACAATTCTCGGCTACACGACCGGTGCTTATGTACCCGCGGTTTACACGGCAACTGCGACAGTGAGTCCTTATAAATATTTCGCGGATGATCTGGATGCCGATACGCCGGTAACAGACCTTAATCCGGATAACCGGGGTACATTCGATATCGAACCGGGCATCAACACCCGAAATTACCTGCTTCAATTTCCCGTCCTGACAGGCGGCGACCCTGTCTACCACTTTAATTACGCAATCGACGCAAGCTGGGCGCTACCATCGGACGATTACATTCCAGAGTATCCTGTCGAGGCGTTTCCACCCGAAGCGAACATGCAGGAAGCGTGGATGGTTACGATCGATGACTCTGAAAGTACCGCATGGTATGTCGATGACGCTCAGAATGGCGGAACGGTAACCCTCGCAATCGAGGTTTTCGACTGGCAGGCTTCACTGCAACAGTCGGGGGTATCTGAAGAGGTCGCAGCGATCTGGGTCGAGTCCCCCGTAATAAACGGACCCAAGGAAGTCAGTACATCGGCGCTGCCCCAGCCTGCAGGGCCTGTATCGTCGGTCTGGAACGTCGAGATATCTGATCTGAGCCTGACGTCAGCCGGAATGTTCGAATGCTGGGTCGGGGTCGAGGCCAGCTATCCGATTAATTACGCGCCGGTCATCGATGGCGATCCGGGGATGTTCGACTGGCCCAACAAACCACTCACCGCCTTCTTCCAGGGAACCATCAATATCAAGGGTGAAAACCCGGTATTCCCGCCCGAGGTATTCTCAGTAGTTCCACCGCTGGGTCCCGTATCAACCGTAATGACCGATGTGGAGATAATCGGTGCCAATTTCATAGACGGTGCGGTTGTGGAATTCGACCAGGGAATGGACTCGCTCGTTGTTACAAACACGACCTGGGTCAATCCCGGACTGATTACGTGCGACCTGAACACGAACGGACCTCTTGGATTCTACGATGTAACCGTAACCAATCCGGACACGCAGTTCGGCACTCTCGAAGATGGCTTCGAGGTTATTGATGTGTTTGAGTGTACGGGAAGCGCTCACGACTGGGCCGATATGTGGAATCCGATCAATGGGATACCACCTGGCGACGTCACACGCTTCGAAATGACAATCCTGAAGCAGGGCATGTACGCCGGGATGCTGCTTTTCCAGATGACAAAGACCCAGTGGGGGATTGTCGATCCCGATGGGGGTCCCGGCCAGACGATCACGCCGATGATGACAACTTCAAACGCGTACGTGAACTGCATGGAAGCGTGCGATGTCACAAACCGTCTGGGAATCGTCAGCCATTTCAATCACAACGTTGTCTGGGTGTACGACCAGGAGGGAAATTACCTCGGTGATTTTGAGGACACAACCCTCGACCCGGCGAAGGGCAACATAGTCGCCATGGATTTCGATTCCGTCGGTGATCTCCGTGTGGCAACGAGGATAAAACAAAGCAATACGGAATTCATCTGGGAACTCAGACATTACGCTTACATGGATACAGCCCCGTTTTACGAAATTGTCCCTGCGGACACAGTCGAAGTGACAGGTGTTGCCATGACCGGACCGGTCGAGGCTCAGGGAGTGGGCGATATCGGTATCTCGTTCTACCTGAACCGTCTTTTCCTTTTCACTGCGAACCATGCCGATGGCGGATCGAATAAGATTACGTCATGGGACCTGAACCAGAGCCCGCCTGTGTTGGTTGAAACGTCGGTAAACGCGTTCCCACCTCTCATGAGGCATCATATTTTCGGAACCGGTGCGTTCAGCAGGATGGACATCGATGTTGATCACAGGTTCGACAACGATATTTACGAGCAGTGCAGAATATACGCTCACGGCACGGTCTGGACGTGGGGTCCACCCGCTCCTGGGGTTGACTGCTACGTGATCCGTCTGGACGGGGATCTGAACATTCTCGACGAAGGGACAATCTTCCATCCGGATTACCCGGGGGAATTCGATCAGTTCCAGCAGTGCGTGATTCTTAACGATACCGGCCCGATGTCGAATGCAAATCTCATCGGCTGCGACTGGTCGACCGACGCTTTTACAGTGTGGCCGGTCCCGGCAGACTGGTAGATAACCGCGAGTGAGGACTTATCCTCTCTCTCAGTATAAATACATAGTCGGTGAATCAAAGGCACATTATTAGGAGGCTGTTTAAATGCGCTACCCCAGTACCAGACTGCTAACACTTTCTATCGTACTTTTTGTTTTGATTGCAGGTATCGGATGTTCGGGAAACGGTGGTGGTCTGTCACCAACTGCACCACCACTCGATTTCCAGTCTCCGAGAGTCGCGAACGTTGGACCGATCGGGCATCACATTCTGTGGGGACTTTACAATGTCTCGATTAATCCCGACACGGCCGAATGCGATATCGTTCCGCTCAGGGGACTCATGTTCAACGCGAACGTGACCAGGTTCCTCCAGCCCCCGTCGTCGCCAATCCACATGCTGACCATCCAAATCCACGCGGACAGTGATTTCATAACCGGTTACGTAAATTGCGACGTCACTCTCCAGCACCCGTTTGTCGGACTGGATAAATTCCGCGGATTCGATGTCAGGGGCATTGTTATGGATGACGGTGACGTGCCTTTCGGGATCGATCCGTCAGCCGTTCGTTCCGGCTATCAGGAATTATTGCTTGGGAACGCCGATGGTTACACGCGATGGTGGAATCCGACCGAATTCACAACGTACGACACCATACTGGGATACACGCACGGCGCAAAGGCCCCGCCGACCTTCCATGCATCGGCGACCATCAACCCGTACAAGTATTTCGCCGACGGCCTGGCGTCCGAAGCACCCATTTCAGACCTCGACCTTTCAAACCGGGGCACTTTCTCAGTCAGCCAGGGTGTTAATTCCAGAAATTATAAGCTGTACTTCAATTTCCCACAGGGTGCTCCTGATTTCAGGTTCAACTATGCGATCGATGCATCCTGGGCGCTTCCGTCCGAGGATTACTGGCCGGATTACCCGGTCGATGCCTTCCCTCCGGAAGCCAACACGCAGGAAGCATGGATGGCAACACTCGATGATGAGGGCACAACCGCGTGGTATGTGAATGAAACTGCAAACGGCGGATACCTGAACCTGAATGTCGAGGTTTTCGACTGGCAGGGATCGCTCCATGAATCGGGAGTCCTCAACGAGGTCTCAGCGATCTGGATTGAAAGCCCTCTCTTCGACAATCCGGTCGATATTTTACCGTCGGCAATTCTGTCGCCCGGCACCGAAGCCTCATCGGTCTTCACAACCGAAATTACAGACTTCAATCTGACCGAGGCAGGGACGTTCTCGAGCTGGGTCATTGTCGAATCGGCGTACCCGGCCAATTACGCACCGGCTATCGATGGTGATCCCTACATGTTCGACTGGCCGGACGTGCCTGTAAGAGCGTTTTTCAGGGGGATCATTGAGATCTCCGGTATCTTCCCCAGCGACGCACCGATCATCGATGTTGTTGTCCCGAACCAGGGCGAACAATCTACCGTAGTAGCCGACCTGCAGATAATCGGGGGTAACTTCCAGAACGGAGCGGTTGTAGATTTCTCCTTCGATGGTTCAACCGACCTCGAAGTTACAAATGTACAGTGGCAGGACGAGAACCTGATTACGTGCGACGTCAACTGCGAGGGTCCGCTGGGCTTCTACGACGTAACGGTCATGAACCCCGATACCCAGCAGGGCACCGGGGAAGACATATTCGAAGTGATCGAAGCGGAGGGCGATTCAATCTGGTGGCAGTCGCACCAGTACAACTGCCAGAATTACGGACGTAACCCGACTGTCCCCGGCGCCGATCCATCGCTTTTACAGGAGGACTGGTCGTCACCCGTAAGCGGAGATAAAAAATACTGCACACCGGTTGTCGCCGAAGGCAAGATCTTCTTCACCGGGAACGACGGTTTCTATGGCAACACCAGCATGACCATTTATGCCTTCGACCTGTATACCGGCGTGGAGTTATGGAGCTGGCCGATCAACAACGATAACATCACAAGTTACCGTGCGTTCGCATGTCCTGTCTGGTGGCAGGACTCGGGTGGAAACGAGTACGTGGCGGTCGGCGGAGACCAGATTTACTGCTACGAAGCAAACAGCGGTACCGAGCTCTGGACGTTCGATGCAATGATCAGCACGTACAGCGCGAACTGGATATCCAACCAGATGCAGGAATTCGACGGCATGCTTCTGGCAAGATCACGCCACGCAAGGCTCTTTGTGATCGATTTCATCACTGGTGCGGAAATCACCTATGTCGACTGTTCTTCGAGCTCCGAGGGCGGCTGCGGTGCCAAGGACGGTCTTGTATATATCTCGGCGGGACACTTTGTTGACTGCGCAAATATCATGACCGGCGAAATTCAATGGTCGACGGAGCTCCCGTACGATGCTGGCATCTCACACTGGATAAATCCATCGATTGTGGACGACAGGATGTACACCAGCACTTATCAGGGCTACGTGTTCGCCATCGCAATTGAAGGCAACATGTCGTACACACCCGGCGAGATAATCTGGGAATGGAAGGACCCCGACATCGGCGCGGGCTCAAACCCGCTCGTGGGTGGAACTGCCGTTTCAGATAACAAGGTATTCGTAGCTGCAGCGTTCAGCGGTAACTACGTTTACTGCATCGAGGACCTCGGTGATTCAGGTGTCACGCTGTGGGAATCGTCCACGACCGGATATTTCGACGCATCCCCGGTGTGGTCGAGTGCTAACGGTTATCCCGACGGCGTGGTGTACTGTCCGGACAGGGACGGATACATCAGGGCTTACGACGTAACAGATGGATCAGAGGTATGGGCGTACGACACCGGCGGAGAGTTCCGCGCAGGTGTGTCGCCCATTCTCGATATGCTTGTTGTGACATCAGGAACCGACGTCGGTGTGTTCTCCGAACCCTGACGCTGGTGCAGATAGAATTGTACGAAACCAATTGAGGTGAATTTATAATATGGGTTCCACGAGAAATCATGTGGGCATATTCGCGATGCTTGCGATTACGATCCTGATACTCATAGGATGCTCCGGAGGCGGGTCGCCAACTGCTCCTGATACCATGCAGCCTGTGAACCAGAACATCACGCAGGGACAGAATTATCATCCAGACAACGAGAGAGCACTCTGG
Source organism: Planctomycetota bacterium (assembly GCA_030614715.1). Taxonomy (GTDB): domain Bacteria; phylum JAJVIF01; class JAJVIF01; order JAPKYR01; family JAPKYR01; genus JAUWTM01. Next base: position 1,266 of record JAUWTM010000128.1, on the reverse strand, counting down.
GGATTCTACCGGATCGAAATTGACCCATCGACCCTGGAGGTCATAATCGAACCGTTCAGGAGCGCCAACTTCAACGCGAACGTGACGCGATTCCTCCAGCCCCCGGCAAGCCCGATCAATATGCTCAGCATCAACATCGATAGCGGGGCATCGGACGTGCCAAACGGTTACCTCGTGCTTGACCTCACGATACGTCATCCGTTTGTCGGTCTGAACCAGTTCCGTGGATTCGACGTTCGGGGAATTTTCATGTCCAATGCGAGCCGGGTCGCGGGTTTCGATCCGACTCTTGAATACGCAAACTGGCCTGCGGCATCCCCGGGAGTGGCTGCAACCGAACCCGTGCTGCTAAATCCGGACGGTTACACGCGATGGTGGAATCCGGCAGAGTTTACTGACTATGACATTATCTTCGGATACACTCACGGCCATCTCGCACCGAGTAACTTCCTTGCATCGGCAACTCTGAACCCGTTTATGTATTTCGCCGATGGTGTCACGGACACCTTTCCGCAGCAGATCGATACGAATGAACGCGGTACGTTCAGTCTCGACCCCGGATTCAACACGCGACGGTACGAGATCCAGTTCGCGGATACGCCTTGGCTTTACAACTATGCGATCGATGCATCATGGGCGAAGCCCGATGGTGCTTACGCTCCCGATTACCCCGTCGAGGCGTTTCCTCCCGAAGCAAACACACAGGAGCCCTACGCACTCACACTTCAGGACGCCGGATCGACAGCGTATTACATCAGCGACACCGTGAAAGGTGGAGATTTCATACTCGATCTTGAAATTTACGACTGGCAGGCGGTCGGTGCATCGACCACTCCCAGTGTTATCCTTGATGAGATCAGCGCTGTATGGGTGGAGAGCCCGGCATTCGACGACGGCTTCGGTAACAACTACCTGAATGTTATCGATGGCGATTACGACCTGCTTCCGGGCAGTTTCGATAACTCTGCGATACTGCATTTTGCGGTGAATACGAATTTCGATACTGGTGGGATTGACGGTGCAGACGACTACCCTGTGATTGTGGCCGTTGAATCGTCCGACCCTGACACATACGAGCCGCAGATCGATGGCGGTGGCAGCATGTTCGCCTACCCCGAAGCCCCGCTGACCGCTTACACCGGCGCATGGATCCCGGTATCTGGAATAAGCCCGCAGGAAGCCCCTGTGATTCTGAGCATCGTTCCGAACGAGGGTGCGATCGATTCAATACTTACCGATGTCGAGGTCCATGGTCAGTTCTTCATG
>JAUWTM010000162.1 GCA_030614715.1 Planctomycetota bacterium | reverse complement strand
GTACTCTGTCTGGGAGACAAACCTCAAACAGGCATATTTCGAGAACATGACCGAAGAAACCCATACGATCTGGGTCCAGGCAATGGATCTCGACGGGCAGATTTCAGAAGCCGTGTGCACGTTCACGATCGATCTGCCTCCGGAACCTCAACCGCCGAAAGTTGAATTCATAAACTGCACGACCTACGTGCGAACCTCAACAAATACCTGGTTCCTCGATCTTTCGGATGACAATACATCTCTCTCGTACCTGAAGGTCCGGTATAATCTGAACAGTTCCGGTTGGATACCAATGCCGGACGGCACCACTAGCATCCAGCTCAATGGCCTGACATCCGGCGGACCATTCTCACTTCTCGTCGAGGTCGAGGACCTTGACGGGATGATCGATCAGGCCCTTTGTGAGTTCAACGTTAACTTTGAGCCGACAGTTTCAATCGACAACTGTCCAGGTGTTGACGTCAATGCAAACACGTACACATTCAACTGGACAGGTTCGGATCCGGAATTGGACGCTCTGGAATACCAGACAAGGCTGGACATGGAACCGTGGACCGGATGGGGTCCGGGTCTGAGTCGTGTGCTTGGCGGGCTTGCATCGGGCAACCACACATTTTATGTAAGGGTCAGGGATATCACCGGTGGTACGGACCAGGTACAGTGCTCGTTCAGGGTCAACTTCGGCCCGACCATCTCGATAACGAACAAGCCCGGTGGCATGGACGTCAATTCGACTTCGTATACGTTCAACTGGATCGTCACAGATGACCTCGACAGCCCGTTGACAATGGAATACAACGTGGAACTTGATGGCGTCTGGCAGGGCTGGCAGCTTGGATTAAGCAGTTATACATGGAATCCGCTGCCGTCAGGACTCAGGAGTTTCACTGTCAGGGTACGAGACACCGGCAACCCGAATCTGTGGGCCGAGGATAACTGCAATTTCACGGTCAACTACAAGCCTGCTGTCAGCATCGATGATTGTCCGGCTGGCGTGTGGGCTGGAGCAGACATAACGTTCAATTGGACGGGTATAGACGATAACTCACCGGAAGCCACGATGGATTATTCATGGAGTCTGGACAGCGCCCCATGGTCCGCGTGGCAGACCGGTATTACATCCTCGGCTTACGTTGCACTTAGTGACGGTCCCCACTCGTTCACAGTCAGGGTTCGAGACACAGGTAATCCGGTTCTTTACTGCGATGCACCACCCGATACCTGCGACACATGTAACTTCACAATAGACACAAGCTGTGCGTTCCCGCCCAGCAACGTAACAAATTTCACTGCAACGGATGGCGATCTCCTGCTTAACGGCAGGGAAGTGCGTCTCGACTGGACAGCACTTGGCGGTTGTACAGACTTCTACGATATCGAACGGCTGGAATACGACACAGTTGGTGAAGTCTGGATCTGGATACCGCTGGTTTCCGTACCGCATCCAACGGCAACGTACATTGACACCGATGCCCGGTACAGCGGCTGGACCAATCCAATTGAATACCGCGTCAGGGCGAGGAACATGACGGGTAATTCACCGGTATGGTCTAATGACACGGGATACCCGATCACCAGGAAGATTTACCTGGCATTGTGGTGCACGGCCGATGATGGTGGGGGCACTAATCCCTCGACCACCTGGGCTCGCGCGGTCGGTGACTTCACCGATGCAAATGATTTCTGGAACCAATACGGGAAGGAATTCGTTGCTGTCAACACTACCGGATTCCTCTGGATCGGCGATCCGTCGCTGAAGGACCTCACGGGTGGTGAGGACGGCATCATGCACACCACTTACGGGCAGGTCATACATCCCGAGGCAATTAACGTGTACTACGTGACCTCATCCGGTGGAAACTACGGACGAGGTTACTGCATGTGTTACTGCCCGGGCACCAACCACACAACATTTAATGTGTACATAGTTCTTTGCCGTGACACGCGCGGTTTACCGCCAAATGAGAATCACATCGTCCTTGCCCATGAGCTGGGACACGGTGTGTCAAGGTACTACGATCATTACCTCCTTGACGGGCCAGGAAGAACCTGCGCAAGTGAGAACACATGGTGCACTGTACCACCATGGACACCGCCGTTGTACTGCGATGATAATGGGACATACCCACAGGGCGGTGATCCGCCGGTACCGAAGAACCTGATGTGGTATTCGTACGTTGGCGCTCCGGTAACGGACTATGATGTCACTGTTGGGGCCTACATCTGGACCGACACGTGGATTCACGGATACGAAGGTAATTACCCCTGGCCGTAGGCTTACAGTAAGGGGTTGTAGATATGGGAGTTGCAATGAGGGGGCAAGGCGGTTACATTTAGACCAATGATCTGAAGGAGACATCATGCGCATTAAATTCTTCATTCCGGTACTCATCATTCTTCTGCTCGTCCCGATGGCAGCCAGGTCTGCGGACCAGGAAACAATCGACAGGTTTATTTTCCTGCTCCAGCAACCCGAATGGGATATGTGGGACGACGGCGTTTTCGACGACGCCACGCTGCAGGATGGTCTTAGCACCATCTACGATCAGGCCGTCGCTGACGGGAACGATATTCTGTATCGACGCGTTGTATGGGCGATGGGAGTGACAGGTCTCCTGGGTTTCGTCCCAACCGTTACAGATGCTTTAAATACTGAGGGCGTCGTGGCGTGTTATGCACTTGGGAAACTATCATCGGAAGACAGCGTTACCGCTCTTATCGGAATGCTCGATAACGATGATATGCATGTGCGCGATGCCGCCGTATGGGGGCTTGGTAACATCGAGTACACGTCAGGCATGGAGGACGCACAGACAAGTGCTGTAGATGCCCTGAACGACCGTCTCGCCGTTGAGGAAGAGGACTGGATCAGGGAGTCAATTGATTCAGCGGTGGTATTGATCGAGACCGGAATTATTACTGATGAAATGTTCATGGAGCCGGTTGATCCAATCTAAATAATACCGATAGAACGGAACTGATTACCCACCACCAGGGTGGGTTTTTTATTCAGACAGGCTCTGGAAGGACGTCGACTTCCGTAACAACGTCTTCCGGTTCAGTACCAGGCAGGGTTGGTTCAGGAGTAATCTCCGGGACTCCGACAGGCGGTATTATTTCGATACCCATGAGACTCTCGAGGGATGCTGTATCGCGAGGTGCTGGAATGAACAAGGGAAGAACTGACAGGGAATCAGTTTCATCATTCCAGACAAATCCGATCCCTGGTCTATTATAATTCGAGCTGAGACCCTCCCAGATACCCGGTGTGTCCTCCGGCTCCCAGTTCATAACCCATGTATCGACCCGGCTGATTCCGTATTTGTAGGCAACATAGCCCTCGTAACCGATCGGTGCACAGTGCGCACCCTTATGAAGCCAGGGGAAATTTGCTGCAAATATTATTGTGGCTTCCGGTATCGTTGACGTGTACGTCTCCATAACGGAGTGCATATATGTCGCTATTTCGCCTGCTTCGATCCATGTTTCGTTGTGACGTCTGAGTGTTAAGCCTGAAAAAATGAGCAATGCGATTACGACAACGGTTGTCAGTACCTTCAGGTTCCTTCGTGACTCCCATCCGATGCATGAAACCACACCAATCAGGAGTGCAAACCCTGTTAACGGGAAATACAGGAAGCGTGCATAGTCAAGCGATCCGAAAACCCGTCCGATTGGCATTACAGGCAGGAAAAGTACGATGATCCAGATCAGCGCAGTTGAAATTTGTATCACTGGGATCTCATTGGATCGACGCGCCTGGAGTATCGCGTAAACAAGGGCTGCGATAAGCCCTGTTAAGGCAGCCACACCTGTTGCAATCAGTACAATCTGCAGCCACATTTCCCATTCCGGCCATAAAATTCTGCTGATAGGGGTAAGCATCATCCAGAAATCACCGCAGATTACTTTTTCCCACAGGTCGGACAATGGGAAATTGGCAAATGTAACCTGGTTGTTTTCGTCCCTGTACCCACCCATGCTGCCGTGGAAGAGCCACAGCCTGAAACCGAGGTAAGTTATGAGGACCGCACCCCATATGATGTACCACTTCCACAGGAATCCGACCCCCTGACCCCACTCGCGGCGTGTCCTGACATGCAAAAGCCAGTCGACAAGGGGCAGCAGCATGACCGCGGCGACCCCGTTCTCCTTTGAGAGCATCGCAAGCAGATAACAGATCAGAGCGGGTGCCATCCACCTGAGATTATTCTTAAGCCTTGCTGCGCACCACGCATGGAGTGCAAGGAGAGTGAACATCGTTGTCATCAGGTCAAACCTGCCGCTGATCCACGTGACGACCTCCGGATTCGCAGGATAAAGCCCGAAGAACAGGGCACAGATCGCTGCACCGAACTCCTTTATACCCAGCACCCTCGCGAGGTAGTAAAGAAGGACAGCATTAATGGAGTGAATGAACAGGTTTGTAAAGTGAAACCCGACCGCATTGAGGCCCCATAACAGGTAATCAATCTGGAATGAAAAGAGGACGACCGGACGGAAAAACGGGTCGCTCGAATGACCCTGATAGATCAGGCTGATCTGCTCGATGTAGTCGCTGATATCCCATATGAATATCCAATGGTAGAAGAAATCATCGGAGACGAATCCTGATCCTATAACGGGCCAGTAATACACGAACGGTACAAGGAATATCAGCAGGGGAAGCCATATATAACTAATAAATCGAATAAGCTCGTTAAACGCGCGCGTCGAGGGTCCCGGTGGAAATTCGGGTTCCTGAAATGTCGGACGTTTTCTGTAGTGCACGCGTACCGGCATGATTGAAATATGCAAGCAGACATTACGCCGTTTGAAGCCGGCGTTAATAATCTATATCGGCTGTGATCGCCGGGAGTCCACGATTTCTCCCACGCTGAAAACTGTCATTGATTCATGGGGATCAGCAGATCGTCAGTACTGACTGAATAAGTACTGCCGTCTGACTGATGCACTTGAAGAGCTCCTGAATTATCTATACCCGCCACGGTTCCTATAATACCATTAGTCTCTGTGACGTCGTCTCTGACCAAGCCCTGTCCGGGCAGGATTTTCAACTTCCGACCCCTGTAATAACTGACTTCGTCGAACATGTGCTTCAGTTTATCGATATTTTTACTATCAGAAAGTGGCCAGCAACGTTCGAACTCCAGTATCCATCTGGCAATCAGGGTTTCCCTTGAGACCTGCTGCCCGATTTCCTCGAAAAGGGTCGTGCGGTTTCCGTATTTATCGAGCGAGACTTCGTCCTTCCTGGAATTCACATTGATTCCAATGCCTACAACGACCGCCCTGGGCTTTGAGAAATACGAAGAGAGAATACCGGCGATTTTTCCGTTGTCAGTCAGAACATCGTTGGGCCACCGCACCTGGGATGAAACAGAATGTTCCTTTTCAAGCACTTTGACGAGTGCAAGTCCCGCGCAGAGTGACAACTTCGGTACATCGACCGGTTCTACCGGTGCAGGGAAGATGAGCGAACCGGTGATGTCCCTTCCGGGTACGGAAAACCACTTGCGGTCCATGCGACCTCGTCCACCGGACTGTTCATCGCTCATTAAAAACAGGTGGGGAACTGTTTCAACTTTGTCAAATCGACGGCTTAACTCAGCATTGGTGGAATCGATACAATCCACGCATTCGACAGTCCACGGTCTTGCCGACCGTGTAAGTTCACCCGCTAGCAGGATTGGATCGGCCATGCTGCTTGACTAGTCCTCCTCGAACTCCACCCACGCAGTTATATCGAAGATATAGCTTCCACTCTCGGTATCTCTCTCATCGCGAATGATCTCGTGCCATGAGATCCTGCCGTCCTGAACACCCGGGATTATGCGGCTGCGGTCTGTGTAATGTTCCCTCATGGCATAACGTATGACTTCCTCAAACGCGACCATACGTGCCTCCTCACGGGCTTCGTCGAGTGCTTCCAGATCGCTTATGCCGTGCCCTTCAATGCTGTCACCCGATGTTGCGTCGCGATATCTTGCCTGTGTGATTCCTGCCTTGTAGTCAAACTGGACATGCCCGCTGTCCAGAACAGTGTAACCAAGAAATTCCAGGTCATCGGACGCTGCGTCTACCTGCTCGATGATGGTCAGACGGTCGCGGTTTCGCTCGTAATGGAACGGGATGCCGGCCATGAAGCCGGACGCAACGGCGTATGCGTCAAGTTTTACGGTATCGGGAGGGTCTGTCTCGGTCCACACATCGAATGCAAGGTCGAGCCTGTCATAGATCAGCATGAAATATATTGTATTGGTCGACTCCTGCGGAATTTCAATCTGCGATACTGCTGCAGTATTGATGGATATAAGTCCCAGAAGTGCGATTGTCACTGCTGTCAGGCATACACGCATGGGTTTTACCTCGGAATCTTTTAACTGCCTCCATTAAGTATACATCAGGGAAACCGTGTACGGTCCGTTTATTTGCAGAATTTTCTTAAGTCGCAGGTTTATCAATTCAGGGGGGAATTTTATTTCAGACTTGCTACCAGTCTCCTGCTGAGACGGTCGGCAGCCTTCAGCCTGGTCAGAATATCGTCACCCCAGAGTGGTCCCTCGGGGAAGCTGACCGATGGTGCATGTCCCGGTAGAGTTATGATTGGTTTTCCCTCGATCTGCTGTGTATCGCTCAGTTCCTCGAGTTTCCAGCCAAGGTTGTGCTTTATCTGTACCCTCGCTCTCATGGTAATCTCGTACAGATTGCTTCTGTTTTCCCCCAGCAGCCTTTCCTCGAGAGGTGCGGAAGCTGTGTAGAGTCCACTATTCTTTCCCGGACGCAGGTGGTACGTAATGAAATTATCATTTATCGGGGGCCTGGATTCACTCGATCGTATGACACCGACTACAGGCTCACTGTCAATAAGGTCGGACGCCTGGCCGTGCCAGTTTTCCCACTTGATCGCGTTAGACTCGCCCAGAACCGCTGGATGAGTGAACCTGTCGTCCTGGGGAACCACCAGTATCCTTGCCGCCTGAAGGGAACCGTTGGAGCAGCGGATTACATTCAGGCGGTTACCCAGAAGCTGCACGGACGCAACCGATTCGATATCGTGCCACCTCGCTCCTTCCTTCTGGAGCCGGGTTCTGAGAATTTCCCGCCAGTCTTTCTGGTCACGTGCGGGAATATGCCATCCGGTGAGAAGTCCGGCAAGTACAATTGGGAGATCACGTATATCCAGCTGAACGATGCCCCGTCCGACTGTCAGGATCGATAGAACATCGAATAGGAGAAGCAGAATTTCAGGATCCTCGATTCCGAGTTCCTGAATAGATTCAGCGACACTCTTTTCAAGACGCTTGAACCGTCCCGTACGCGGTTGTCCCTTCGCCTTACCCAGTTCTATTGCCTTTTTAAGGTGTTCCTGGAGCCATTCCGACCAGACACTTTTGCTTCGCGGGAACAGCCTTGCCACTGCAAGGATAAATCCCCCCGCACCGTTTGTAGAATCAATTTCCAAGTGCCAGTCAGTGATATAAAACTTGAATTTCGTGACGCGCTCCCATACCGGGGGAGGAAATCCGGCTTCGGACGCCAATATGTTTACATCGTGTGGGTGAAAGGTCCCTGCAACCGGAAAAGGGGGAGGGTAGTTGCCGTGGCTCATGCGCTGACGCTCGGACTCGTCCACCACCGCAATCTTCGCTCCAGCCCGGTGCGAAAGGTATGCGGTGAAGAGTCCAGCAAGATCAGGATTGAGAAAAATAAGCTGATGTCTCTCAACCGGAGATTCCACAGACTCTCCTCCTCTTCAGAGGAACTTTACCGGATTTAACATGAAATAGCAACAAGTACTTGTATAGGGAGATATAATCGAATATCATAGACGGACTGGCTTTGTGGCATCAGAATTTTCCATTCTGTGCAACATAAATATTCAGATTGCGGGATTATTTGTCCGGGAGGTTTCCGATGCATCGTACGGTTTTGGTGACAGTTGCATTGATCCTGTTCCTGTTCGGTCTGGGTGGTTGTTCGTCGGGTGTAAATAACGAAAATATTACAGCACCTGCCCTCAGCCAGCCAGAGGACAGGGGTGTCACGGGTTCGACTCGCGCATTGTGGGGTTTTTATGATGTAACTTTCAACCCGTCGTTACTCGACTTCGAAATCAAGCCCGTGCGATCTGCCAGCTTCCAGGCAAATGTTACGCGATTCCTTCAACCTCCCGCTTTACCAACAAACCTGCTTTCAATTCAACTCGATCTCGGCCTAAGTGACATCCCGAATGGGCTAGTCGTATGTGATGTCACCGTCAGACACCCGTTTGTGGGCATAAAAAAATGGCGTGGATTCGATGTAATGGGTATAGTTATGGGGGATGGGTCCGATGTTGGATTTTCATCAACCGATCTCTGGCCGAATCCCGGCGAATTGAGACTCCTGAATGCCGATGGATACACAAGGTGGTGGAATCCTGCTGAGTTCACAACGTTGGGAACGATATTCGGCTACACGGAGGGTACATTTGCACAGGACGGGTGGTATGCATCGGGTACTATCAACGGATACAAGTATTTCGCTGACTCACTCGACGCAGGATCACCCTTCGAAGATCTGGATCTCGACACAAGGGGCACTTTCAGTGTCGATCCCGGGATTAATGCACGTCGGTATGAATTACAGTTTCCAATGTCATCAACAGGAATCCCGGATTTTCATTTCAACTATGCAATCACCGCAAGTTATTACGCTCCGATACATGACAACGACCCGGATTATCCGGTAGATGTCTTTCCGCTTTCGGCTAACCTGGCTGAATCGTTCATGATTAAAATCACCGATGCCGGGTCGACAGCATTCTGGGAGAACGTGACTACATACGGCGGCGATCTGAAGCTTGATATCGAGGTGTTCGACTGGGGATTATCTGAAGCATCGGAGCCGGGCGACGAGATTTTAAGCATTAGTGCAGGTGGTGACGTTCTGAGCAGCTGGACAACTCACCTCTGGAATGACCTGGTCACTGAACCCGGATCGTCTGAATACTCGCAGATCATCCACATGCAGTTTACGGACCTGAATCTCACCGGTGTAGATGGCCAGGAGATCCTTCTGATGGTGGATAGCACCGATCCTGCAACGTACGCACCTGATATCCCCGGTATCACCGGCTTTGATTATCCACCGAATGCGCTTGCAGCATCAATAATATACGAAGCCCAGATCGCTAATATAGGCCCAAAGGACAATCAACCTCCTGATGTCGGTGTGATCGACGGTCCCGATTACCTTTTCCTGGGCGAGGACGG
>JAUWTM010000082.1 GCA_030614715.1 Planctomycetota bacterium | reverse complement strand
CTCCAGACAGGTACATCACCGAAATGAGCGAGAGCGAGATCACGGTCGAAGCCGGCACGTTCGATGGAACCCTGTGGACATACACCGGAGCGGGTGAGTCCGGAGGAGCCGGAACGATGTTCTACACCAGCGGCCAGGCGGTAATCCCGATCGTGACTGCAGCAATGAACTGGATGTCCGGCAACACCGGTAATTTCGACATGGAGCTCACAGAGGTTGTCGAATCAGGCGCCGAGACGGAAATCATCGGGATGGATCAGGCAATAAGGTTCGACCTCCAGACGCTGATGATGTAAAACCGGTAAGCATCCTGAAAGAACACACATCAACGAGTATATATATCAGCCCTCCCAACACTTGAAAATCCTTGCGGGAGGGCTTTTTTCAATATAAGGTTAATTAAGTCTAATAAAGCGAAAAAACCGGCTGTAAATGTCGATATTAATACAGCCACAGAGCTGAATTACTTTTATCTGGAAGAAGGAGTCTCCAATGGAGATCAAGACGCGCGAAGAAGCAAATGATGTACTCGTAGTGGACGTAGCAGGGGATCTGGATGCACGTTGTGCAGGCGACCTGAAGCTGACCCTGAATGAGAAAATTGAGACTGGAAAAGTGTGGATCCTCGTTAATTTATCAGAGGTTCCCTACATGGATTCAGCCGGTCTCGGTGTCCTTGTATCCGGACTGAAAAATACGAACCGCCAGAACGGCGACCTTCGCCTTTGGGGTCTGCAGCCTGACGTACGGAACATATTCGAACTGACAAGACTGAACAAGGTGTTCCAGATTTTCGATGACGAAAAGGCAGCACTGGAAAGTTACTCGTAAGCCCGACCTGACTTCGAAAACAAACAAAGGGCCACATCACGGCCCTTTTTTGCTTGCGAATATTATCAGGTGAGAAAAATAAATCAGTCTATCGATTCAGTAGAATCGAGTAAGTTCTCCAGGCGGTCGATATCCCCGCCAACAGCTTCGGACAGATGTCCCATAATTTCCCTTGTATCGATCGTTTTCCAGTGAGCGTCCAGACCGGACTCCTCTTCCTCATTAATTCTGCCGGCAAGCTCGCGGGTGTAATCCTGGAGCGTTTTCTGGAACTCCTGTCCCATCATGCTGACACGTGCGACCATCTGCCTGACGTCACTTACCGAGGGTGTCGGTGTCCTGGTGAAAATCCTGTCCGCAGTATCGACAACGTCAAGACGTGCAAGGTCGACCACCTGTCCCAGGCGCGGCAGGTACGCCTGGTATCCAAGCTCCTTCCTGACGTGGTTTCCGAAATCCTCACTTGCACTTTTTTCGCCGTGCACAGTGAAGACAACATCGGGTGGTGAATCAAGCTGAGCAAGCCAGTGAGTGAGACCGTCCCTGTCAGCGTGCGCACTGAACGCCCCGATGGATGTCACCTTCGCCTTGACCGCAATCTGTTCACCAAACAGCCTCAGCGACTTCCTCCCGTTCTGGATAACCCGTCCCAGCGTGCCCTGGGCCTGGTAGCCGACAAAAACGAGATAGCTGTCCGGGTCGTATAGATTGTGTTTCAGGTGATGGACTATCCTCCCGCCCTCGCACATACCGCCACCAGCAATGATGATCGCTGCACCACGGTGGTAATTGATCTTCCGGGAATCGTCGACCGAGCGACAAAGGACATGTGTCGACGGGTTAAACGGATTCTCACCGGCCTTCAGGCGGTCGAGGGTCTCCCGATCGTAGCATTCCGGATGCTTTTCATGGACCTGCGTAGCGGAGATGGCCATCGGGCTGTCGAGAAAGATGGGAATTTTCGGGACCACCCGGTCCTCCATCATCTCCCCGATGATATACAGAAGCTCCTGTGTACGTCCCACGGTGAAAGCAGGGATTACAACCTTGCTTCTTTTTTTGAAAGCGTCGTCAATTATTTTTTTAAGTATTTCGACACGGTCTTCCTTCGATTCGTGAAGACGGTTACCGTAGGTAGTCTCAATCAGAACGACGTCAGCCCTGTCGAATGTCTGGGGCTCTCTTAGAATAGGGGCCTGATGATTCCCGATATCGCCTGAAAACACTACCCGCTTCTTCAGATCGCCTTCCGTGCAATCTATCGCAATCGAAGCAGCCCCGAGTATGTGACCCGCGTCGCGGAACTCGGCAACCATGCCCGGACCAATCTCAACCGGTTTGCCGTACTCAACATTTTTAAATTTCATCAGGGCCTGCTCGACATCGACCATAGTGAAGAGAGGCTCCACCTTGTATTTGCCAGCACGTTTACGTTTGCGGCTCAGCCAGTTAGCGTCCTTTTCGTGGATCTCAGCGGAATCCTTCAGCATTATTTCAGCAAGATCGAACGTCGCACCGTGAGCGTAGATCGGACCCGAGAATCCGAGTCGGACCGCTCGTGGTATGAGACCGCTGTGATCGATATGAGCGTGGGTCAGGAGAATCGCGTCCACCTCGGACCAGTCAACCGACGGGTGCGTGTAGTTCCGCTCCTGCAGCTGCGGCAGGCCCTGGTAGAGTCCACAATCGACCATCACCCTGCGGTCGCCCACGGAAAGAAGGAAGGATGATCCTGTAACAGTTTGAGTTGCTCCGAGAAATGTCAGTTCCATATTAACAGGCAGTATAGGAATCGATGGGATGTTATGTCAAAGTGTGAGTTTTATTAAACGGTTGTTTCACTGAGTTAACCAGAGAAAAATAAGGGAATTATTACCTGAATTTCGTATCCTGAGCCTGGATCAGCAGGATTGCTGCCAGTTCAAGCGGAATAAGCAGCAACCAGAAGGGTGACCTGAAAATCACAGCCAGGAGTATAATAACAACCAGTACTCCAAATCCCCAGATAACTGTTTTAACCTTGTCCAGTACCATAATCGCTCCAGATTACAGACCGCAATAGTCGGCAAGGATAACCCTCACCTGCTCCGCAAACTGCCACTTGAGAAACGCGTCCGCGATGACAAGAATCAGCCCGAACACAAGTCCACCGGCGAACGAGGTGCCGCTCCATCGTATCCTGAACATCCTGAGCACCAGGTAGTAGAACGAAGCTGCGATCATGATGTACCCGGCCACCCTGAAGATCGACCAGAAATGCCACGCGACGAACGCAGTAGGAAGTGCGTTATCGGACAGCAGGCAGCAGCGTGCCACGTAGTAGTTCATGTAATTCAACTGCAGCACACCAAGGATAAGCGCGGGCAGGCCGAAAATTATCGCACCAACTATCAGCAGGCCAAGATGTAAAAGATGTACCTGGTACCACTGCAATGGGTCTCCCTCGATGCCTTCTCCGGTCGCGAGCCATCCCCTCATTTCAACCCAGTAGTCCGATGCATGCCAAATAATATCCGCACCACGTTCGGGATACAGGAAGCACAGGAGGATCATCACGATACATTCCCAGATCGCCCAGAGGAACATGTCCATGATCCCGTCCCACAGGCGTCCCTTCGCAAGGTGGATTGTCAGGACGATAAACGGCGGCAGAGCGATCAGTCCCGCCACGCAGAGATGCATTACCGTCAGGCTGCCGTAAAGTTCGATATCCAGTCCGAACTCCCTCCACGGGAGGAAAAACGCCGCTACCACGGGGATCCAGACGAGGAACACCGCTCCCGCCATGTCACCGAACACGAATCGCATCGGTTTCGGTGCGGGTTTCCCCGGAGGTGTCTCCCGACCCTTGCCAAAATATGGTGGCGGAGCCGACTCATCCTTCTGGACAGGCTCGAACACGCCTTCTGCCGGCGCATCCCCGGTTGAGTCAGAACCGTCTCCAACTGTTTCCAGAAAGCTGGATTCATCCTGCGATGGAGTGTATGTCATGATCGCTTCCTCGTATTAATCTCCACCGTAAAGGAGATTACGTTAACAATGCATAGATACCCATCGCTGCCAGTGCCCCTATTACAGTGTTAATGAAGTTCGTCACCTCGTTGGTGACAAACGGCAGCTTTTCTATTGTACTACCGATTACGCTCTCAAGTGTATTGCCGATAAATGCAGCAAGCACAACTGCTAATAATCCCATCCATCCCGGAACGACCCCTGCGGCAAGTGCGATGGCGGCGAGTACTGCACTCCCGGCAATCCCCGCGAATGTACCCTCGAGACTGACGGCTCCCTCGGTCCCGGGCGGTACCCGTTTGAAGCTTGTCAGGAGGATTGTTGTTTTACCGTACGCCTGGCCTATCTCACTCGACGCGGTATCCGATACAGCGGTTGCAAAGGCTCCAGTAAATCCGACCATCAGGAGGACAGCCGTTTCAGGGGCGTTGTTCACCATTGCGATGTACGATCCAAGCCCGAGCAGCAACGAAGCGGAGCAGTTTGCCACCGCATGCTTTGCCCCGCGACGTCCCTCGTCCTCCTGTGCGATACCCAACTCAACCTTATCCCTGTACTTCACCTTCGTGACAAGGGTTCCCATAATGAAAAAAGCGACCAGGACAACGTACCCGCGCCAGTCGGTGCAGAAATAAATAATTACACCAACAACAAAGCCGCCGATGGCCCCGGTTCGGGAGATCAGCTTCGCGAAATACGTGCCCAGCGCTGCAACGGCATTGATCGATAGCGCCAGCACCAGCCTTAATAACAGATCAGACTCCACCATACGAAAGCCAGTATAGTCCCTTCCAATCCGGCTGGCAACGAACTGCCCGTTAACGATTTACCAGCAAAATACACATTTATATAATCATCCAGAATCATCCAGTTTCTGAAAGTATTATTAAATTCCATTAAGTCCGGTTAAACATAATTACGGCACGTATAAAGATATTAGATATATCAAGGTTGGGGGGGTTCTTGGTAGTATGCGAGAGCCGAAATTTCTCATCATCGATCCCGACTCTGGAAACCGTCGGGAATTAGCTGGAATCTTTCATAAGCTCGGGCATTCAGTGGACGAACTGCCCGAAACGTCCGTTGATGGAAAACTCGATTCGTTTGCGGAATACGACTGTGTACTTGTCGATTCAGCGTGCCGTACTCCGGTGGAATCCGGCAGTACTGCGAACCATAAACCCCTGATTTTTCTAACCGGCCCGGGATCCAAACCGCTGACAGGCGACGGTGCGATCGAATCGTTCGATGGATACATCAAAACCAGCGTCGATGGTGTCGATAAACTTGCACGTCACGTGCATGAAAACATCCAGCGGATATCCAGCAACCGGCTGATGAACGAGTCGGCCCAACCTCGATGCACAACGCAGCCGTGTACACATCTGACAGGTTCGCTGGCAGATTCCCAGGTAATGATCAGAACCAGCCAGGTTACCGCACCGGGACCGGTCGAGGACATTGCACTCGCTGCAGGTCTCGGGAACGACAGGTACTCCATTTTCATCGGCGAAGTTACAGGTCCGGAATCGATCAGGGAGCTATCGATGATGCACCTGAAGCCGAGAATCAGCATGCACCTGGTGGAATGCCACTCTCCGGCACGTCTTCTGGAAGAGCTGAATTCCGAGCTGCTCCGGGCACACCGGGATATAGAGTTCCTGACCGCTTTAACCCTGCATATCGATGTCTCTAATAAGTGCCTGACGTACGCGACAGCGGGTCACCTGCCACCGCTTTACAGGCCGTGGGGCAGTAGTCGCTGGCGCATGATGAAAAGTCACGGGATCCCGCTTGGAATCAGGGGCGGAGAGACGTACCGCGAGTTCTCAAGGAGGTTCACTCCCGGCACGAAGGTCCTTTTGCTGTCAGACGGGTTCCTGAAGCTGAACGGTGCGAAGGGCGGTCTGAGGAATTGGGACACGGTGCTGGGCGAACTCGACATGCTTCCGGTGGATGGTGCTCCGAGCGAGATGCTTGATGGAATAGTTGAGTTAATCCATGCAGGAACCAATGGGAACGGCGTGGCCGACGAAGTAACCGCGATGCATATCCAGCTTTGAGAGAAGATCTGAGTGGTAAATCGAAGGAAGGCGTGAGAAAGCCTGAAAAATGTCATTTAACATCAATAAGACATATGTCCAGACATAATATAATACTGTCTATTATTGCCATAACAGACAATTAAATCATACCGACCCATTATCGATACTTCACGAATGATGCTTAAAATCTAAGATTTCCAATATCTAGCAGTATGCCCATATTTGTCCAATCAGCAAATAATAGACTGCAATTAGACACAATCAGCCAATTCTATGTCATAACACTTACTGTAATCCTGTTAATTTCTTAGTTTATACAATATAAAACAAATATAATTGCACTATAGGCAGAATATATACAAAATAATTCAAGTAACCTTTGCCTTATCATGTATTTACAACCTCCGTAGCAGTCTCCAGACATTTACAAACACGTAATTTTTAATTAGTATAACAGATTTTAAGTGGTTGTCAACCCCCTAACCACTAATTTCTAAATTTTTACCGCTGTGGGATTCTCGAAATACGTGAACTCGAAGCCCTTCTCCTGCAGTTTTGCCATTGTCGTTTCGGTTGGGAAGGAGTAAAAGTCAAACTGACGGTCCTTCGTGGGTTCCGTATACCCGCCGGGATACACCGCACACGCGATGTTCATCTCAGATCCCCCGCCCTCCAGAAGCTCTATCAAAAGCGTTAATTTCTCCCTCGTGTTCAGGAAGATATGCGATTGCGGGAAAGCCAGCCTGTATAGCGCTGTCGCCAGCTTCAACTGCTCATCGGTGACGGGATTGGGGGCTTCGGCGAGTATCGCGCCATCGGCCTTTTTGAATCTCGGGACTCCGATTGCGTCGGGACAGACTCCATAGGTCTTTTCAAGGTACCGCCCGTGGTCGATCGTCGCGAGCACATCGTATTCCCATCGACCAAGCCCGAACAGCACACCCATCCCGATTTTCCTGATACCCTTCCATATCGCCCTGTCGAACACCTCCAGACGCTTTTTGAATTCGCTTTTAGGAGAGTCGTCCGGGTGCAGGTCCCTGAACACCTTCTCATCGTACGTTTCCTGCCAGATATAGAACCCGTCCAGACCCGCATCCTTCACGCTGGAAAATCCTTCATCATCCAGAGTCCAGCTCATGAGAATGACCTCACCCTTCTCGTTCCCATCGGAAACCTTATCGAGCTCTTCGCGTGCGATCCTGACATACGTTGCAAGTGCACCGGGCTCCTTCAGCGATGGAGTCTCACCTGTCACGAGCTCAAGCACACGGTACCCCATCGACAGGACCTCCCTGATCTCAGCCCTGAACTCATCCGGCGTGAGCATCCGTCGCGGCATGTCGATGTTCGGCGAACGGTACGCGCAGTAAAGGCATTTGTTGATGCAGATGTTGGAGATGTATACCGGGACGAAGAGCTTGATTTTGTTGTCGAAAACGTCCTTTTTAACCTCATCAGCCCTTCGAATGACCTCACGCTGCAAATCGGGAGATGATTCACATGCCCTGATGAGCTCAGCGACAGTCTCGAGGCTTGCAGGTGCTGATGGGGATATGGTTCCAAGGATCGCGCGGATATCCGATCCATCGAACGGCCGGTCAAGCAGCTCCCTGATTTTCCTGTCCGGAACCTTATACATGCGAACCAACCCGTATTACAGCTGAACAGCCCGTCGACGCGGGCTACAGGCAAGTATACCACTCTTGTTTATTATTATAGCAGCGACAGTTTTAAACCGTGATTTTTTCGGACATTCGACGTTGACTGTGTGATAAAATTCATTCTCGCAAATGACTGACAGCGATCAGGAAAAATTTACCAGCGATCCAGACGTTCATGACGGTCCGGTTTTGGATCCTCCGCCAAAAATACCACTGCATACAAGATTCTGGTTATCCCTGAAAATGGGTGTGGTGGGAAAACTCCTGCCCGTCTGGGCGATCGGCCTGGCGCTATCCCTTTTCGTTGTCTACATGCTTGAAACACTTCTCCCGGCGAGCTACTCCCCGTGTGGTGAGGAATCTATCTCGACGACCTATTTTATAATTACAGCATTGGTCTCGCTCATCTGCATGTACGTCGACTCAACGCTCGGGATGGGCTACGGAACTACGCTCACGCCAATCCTGCTTTTAATGGGATACGATCCACTCAAGGTCGTTCCCGCTCTCCTGGTCTGCCAGTGGGTCGCGGGAATCGCGGCAGGGATCAGCCACCAGTCAGCCGGTAACATAGACCTGAGCTCGGGATCCCCACACCTCCGTGTCGCGCTAGTCCTCGCAGCGTGCGGAATTGTCGGCGCCCTGATCGCGGTCAAGGTCTTCGTCAGCATCGATGCATCCATGCTCACGACCATCATCGGCGTCCTCGTACTGATCGTGGGAATTGTAATCTTCGCTACTCGCGGACGGCGCTTTCGTTTCTCGTGGAGAAAAATTATAGTCCTTGGACTTATCGCCAGTTTCTGCAAGGGACTTTCAGCGGGAGGATACGGACCTATCGTAACCGGTGGACAGATCCTGAGCGGGATCGGCGGGAAACAGGCTATCGGAATAACCGCACTGTCAGAGGGTCTAACATGCCTTGTCGCGGTGATGGCATTCCTGGCAACCGGTGTGGTCAAGGATCTCGAGGTCGCCTATCCCCTGGTGATTGGCGCAATGTGCAGTGTACCTTTGTCCGCGTACACCGTACGTCAACTTACCATGAAACGTCTCACAACTCTCATCGCTGTGATAACAATACTTCTCGGTCTGGCTACAGTCGGCAAGGCTGTCTGGCCTCTCATCTTTCCACCCGCGGTCTGACAACTCTCGCCGTAATCCAAAGAAACGAAATTATCCGAGAAACTTTACACTGGTGGCACTGCGACGCATTGCCATGCGTCGCTACGGATTTATGGTTAATTGAATGTTGGACGCACTGCCATGCGTCGCTACGGATTTATGGTTAATTGAATGTTGGACGCACTGCCGTGCGGTGCTACGGATAAAATTCAAATGCATGCAACAAGGGGACTGACAATCTGTTCAATAATATTAAGAAAATGAAACGGGGACAGGCACCAAAATTTGCCGTCACCATGTTAAGAAGGTCATCGAGATCACCGTCGCGGCAAATTTCGTCGCCAGTCCCCTGCATGACACACTGCCGTGAGGACGGGACGTGCTCACGCCGGGTGACGTGGACGTTACCCCTCCGTTATTGTCAATTGAGTCAGAGGACTTCCTTCATTTTGTTGGCAATGTGACGTCCGGTCAGGCCGGCGATTGCGAGGAGGTCAAACGGGTCGCCGGATCCAAGGTACATGTTAGGAATCCCCACGATGCGCATCGGTACCGGGTGATTTTCAACAACGACCCTGGCTATAATGCTCCCGAACCCGCCGTACACCTGGTGTTCCTCCGCTGTCACGATCGGGCCGTTCTCCTTCGCGCATTTAATGATCATTTCCTCATCGATCGGCTTCAGAAACGGCATGTTCACGACGCGCGGTTTGATCCCGTCCTCCTCCTCGAGAATTTCCCTTGCCTCGATCGCCTGCGACAGCATCAGTCCGCACGCGATTATTGTTCCGTCGGTGCCATCGACGTGCACGAATCCCTTTCCCATCTCGAATGGTGACGGTTCCTCCGTCACCATAGGGACCTTTTCTCGTCCCAGGCGGAAGTAAACCGGGCCCTCGTACTCCGCGGACCACCTGACCGCCTTGATGGTCTCGTGGTAATCAGCCGGGACGAGAACCTTCATGTTCGTGCACGCGCTCATGCACGCGAGGTCCTCCATCGACTGGTGGGTCGGACCGTCCTTCCCGACCGATATCCCCCCGTGCGCTGCCGACAGCTTGACGTTCGTCTTCATGTAATCGACGTCCTGCCTGCACTGGTCCCAGGCACGTCCGGTGATGAAAATCGCGTACGATGACAGGAACGGGATGAATCCCTGCAGTGCGAGTCCCGCGGCAGTTCCCACCATGTCCTGCTCAGCGATCCCGATCTCGAAAAATCTATCTGGAAATTCATCGCGGAAAAATTTTGTCAGCGTGCTTTCCGCGAGATCAGCGTCCAGCACGACAATCCGCGGATTTTCATGACCCAGTTCGACGAGAGTTTCACCGTACGCCTTTCTCGTAAGTTCGTAGGTCCATCTATCTTTTCCTGTTTTAACCATTGTTCTACCCGGTTTGATTTTCAATCGCGGTCGCAGACCTGGGGCGGAGGCCAACCCATAATTTTGTGGTATTCACCACGCGCAACGTTCACATCACCGTAAGATGCCACTGCTTCCTTCGGTGTCTCATTGTATCCCAGCTCCGTCAGTGCCGTCTGAAGAAGCTTATCGTCAGCCAGGGCTTTTCCGTGCCATATATGGTCGTTTTCAAACGACGGCACGCCCTTCATCATGACCGTGTGGAAAAGCACGACAACGGGCTGCCCTTTACCCATCGAGTCAATCGCATGATCGAGGAGCCTTATGACCTCGTTCATGTCATGGCCGTTGCCCTCGAACACCTTCCAGCCGAACGCCTTGAATTTTCCGTCCAGCGGACGAATATTCATCACCTCGTGTGTCCGACCGTCGATCTGCACGTCGTTGTAGTCCACTACAGCGAGTATATTATCGCTCCTGTAATGAGCTGCAGCCATGATCGCTTCCCAGCAGCTCCCCTCCTGAAGCTCACCATCGCCAAGATTGACGAAAACCCTCTGATCGGAGCCTTTGAGCTTTGCGCCTAGCGCGATTCCATGTGCAATTGGCAGTCCGTGGCCGAGGCTTCCGGCGGAGATGTCCACTCCGGGAGTTTTGTGACGATTCGGGTGGCCCTCGAGTCCGGATCCTGTCGACCTGAAGGTCATAAGGTATCCCGGCGGGAAGAAACCACGTCTTGAAAGGAGCGCGTAGTTCAACGCCGAGCAGTGACCGTTCGAAATTATGAAGTAATCCCGACTGTCATCCTTTGGATTTTTCGGATCGACCTTAACGTAGTTAAAATACAGGCTTGTGAGGTAATCGGCTGCTGATAAAGGTCCCCCCGGATGTCCGGACTTCGCGACATGCGTCTGCACAAGGCAGTCGCGACGGATTGTGCGGGCCATCTCCTTAAGCTCATCGACCGACAGGTTAGCAGTTCCAATTGACAATGGTCCTCTCCTTCCTGATCTGAAGAATTCAATCCCATTTAGCTTGCATAGTACGGTTGTCGGAACGACTCAAGCTGGGGCAGGTTCGCAAGAGCAGTTTTCATCCGCTCGATTGCCTTCTCGATGGTCTCCTGCGAGCAAGCGTAGCTGAATCGTATGTAGCCTTCACCGTACTTACCGAATCCCGTCCCGGCCAGAGCCGCAACGTTGGCTTCCTGAAGCAGGTACATCTCGATGTCGCGCGACGTCCAGCCGAACTCCCTGATGTTGGCGAACGCGTAGAATGCACCGTCCGGTTTTATGCAGGAAACGTGGTCGATTGAATTCAGCCCCGCGATGATGAGGTCGCGTCGTTCCTGAAATTCCCTGCATAAATCAGCCACGCAGTCCTGCGAACCCTCGTATGCCGCTTTCCCGGCAAGCTGCGTAAACGCGGCAGTGCATGATACAGCATTGTTG
Source organism: Planctomycetota bacterium (assembly GCA_030614715.1). Lineage (GTDB taxonomy): Bacteria > JAJVIF01 > JAJVIF01 > JAPKYR01 > JAPKYR01 > JAUWTM01. The sequence continues at coordinate 7,033 of JAUWTM010000082.1, read as the reverse complement.
GCAAGACGTGTTACATGACTTGCCAGACCTTCGGGCATCACACCGTAGCCGAGACGCCAACCGGTCATTGCGTATCGTTTTGAATGGCCTTCAACAATGATAGTCCGTTCGCGCATTCCGGGAAGCCCGACAATCGACCTGTGACGCCACCCGTCATAGACGATGGTCGAGTAGACCTCATCCGAAAGTACCCAGCAATCGAACTCCCTGGCTACCTCGCTGATTACGACAAGGTCGTGCTCGGTCAGCACCCCGCCCGTCGGATTCTGCGGCGAGTTAAGAACGATCATCTTCGTTTTTTCATTCGCGAGGCGCCAGAGGTCCTCGTGATTGAAGCGGAATGCGTTATCCTCGCGAAGCGGAAGTGGTACGGCTTTCGCTCCGAGATATTCGATTACCGATTTGTATGTTGGGAAACCGGGATCGGGGTAGATAACTTCGTCGCCGGGATTTATTGTCGCGAGAAGGCTGAAAAAAATGATCGGCTTGGCGCCCGGAGTGATAACGATATCGGTTTTGCTCACCGGTATTTTTCTCGTCTCACAGATATAGTTGGCAAACACTTCCCTGACCTCGGGGATGCCCTTGGTTGCCGTATAGTGAGTGTTACCCTCGGCAAGGGCTTTAATCGCTGCTTCCTTGATAAATTCAGGAGTGTCGAAATCCGGCTCACCGATCTCCATGTGGATCATGTCAACGCCCTGGGCCTCGAGCGCTTTCGCCTTGGCCAGGACTTCGAACGCTGATTCCTCGCCGAGAAAAGCCATTGAATTGGCGATCTGCATTAATTGTCTCCCTTCAACCTACAAAGATTATAACGCCGGGCATGTCGATGCAGTCATGCCCTGTCGGAGAAAGCAATTATAAGAGGCAATTAAACAGGATGTAAAGGTGCAATATGGCCTTGAAAGCCGAAAGTTGCGATATCGAACGGCATCAACATCAATTTATTTTTAAATCGCATATATTGCGATATAATAACGATTAATCGGAGTACATATATCAGGCAGAATGGATATTTAGGAGGTTAATGATGTCATTGGATAGTGAAGCTGATTCCCTGTTGAGAAGAGCTCGCATTAAGCTACGTGACATGGCCACAAATGTTGAGCGAGGAGAATACGTAAATATAATCCAGGATGCATCTAACGTCACGTTATTGGCTGCAGGAGCTGCTTTGACGAAATGTGGATTAAAGGATCTGTTTACTCGACCTTCTGTTACATTTCACACAAAGATGGCCAAGGGTAACGAGCGTATCTCGCCTGAACTCCAGGACCTTCTGTAATTAATTCAGAAGTTCTGGGAGCGACTCGATTCTGCTGAGGCATTGCACATCGACCGATCCAGTGCTGAGCGTATCTTAGAGGCTACATATAAAATAATCGAAATCCTGACTGAAACTCTGGAACCCAGCCACGAGGCGCTTATAACGGTTAAGCCATACGACAGGAAACTGATCGATGAAGCATTTACATTCGATTTAAAACACCCCGACCGCATTGGTCGTATACGTAAGAAAAAAACTAAAAAAAAGCTGATCCCCGTTGGCTCTAGTGTTGACGAGATAACACGCAAGGAAGAGGAAGAATCTGGAGAAGAACCATGTCATGGTTCCGAAACCATCCTCAAGGAATTCCGAGCTTACCCCCATATTGGTGATCCCACTTTCAATCACGATCTCTCTTTTGATTTCACGATCGGCTACGGGCGTGTCAAGGACGACGCTGTCGCAGTCAGCGGTGAATTGGTCGTACACGAACCGGATCCAGGCGATGTTTTCAATATAAGTATCCGGGCGGAGGGCGGGAAGGTTTATACGCTCGTTGACGACAGTCCAGGTAGCGAAGTCAGTAAAGTCAAACTCATACTGGATCACAAAGCTATTGAACGCCTGAGATGTATACCCAATGACAACGTCAACCACGTGATCCTTCATGCTGATTACATCTTTAAAGGTCAACTGATAGGAACCGTATCACACATCGTAATTATCGACGACCAGGCAGCATATGCTGACGGGGTCGCATTTATTCCACCGGTCCGCCGAGTTTTCAGTGACCTTACAAGGGAAAATAAGGTCGATATCTGTGTCAGTGTTCGCAGGACGGATGATGATGGGACTTTGCAGTGGACTATCGCGACCAGACACCTTGATGAGGTCCATACCATCACTGGTGAGAAAAAAGCAACCGAGACGGGGGTGTTCGCTAAAAGGATTCAGACCGAACTGAGGGAACACGGATTCACCAGTGTCTTCGCATTAGGTACACTTGAAAGCAGTGGCAAGGATATAACCGATCTGATACCGGAGCTGTTCTGGGAAATCCTTGGGAAAGTAAAATCGAAAACCAGCGAAACACCATCTCTGCTCCTGTATACAGATGAGACACGAATTCCATGGGAGCTTGCATACGTTCCTGCAGATATTCGCAATCCCGATCAACTACCGTTCCTTTGCTGCCAGGTAAACATGGGCAGGTGGCTTTTGAGAGAAAAAATTGAGATACCACCACCAACGACAATCGAAGTGACCCGATTTACAGCTATGTCCCAGTCCTATGGAGGTGCAACTGGCCTGGGATTCTTAGAGTATACAAATGACGAAGCGAAAATCCTTAAAAATAAATATGCAGCCGAATCGGTTGATGCGAAAATCAATGTTCTTGGACAGCTGCTCATGGACGATCCTGAGCCGGGCCATCTTATTCACTTTGCGATCCACGGTATTTCTGACCCGACAGATTCTGCAAAATGTGCCCTGATCCTCGTTAATTCCACTGATAGCGGGACGATTGAAGTTTATCCCACACAGCTTGCCGGAGTACGTGAGGAAGGGAATCCACCGAGATTTTCATTTGTATTCCTGAACGCCTGCCAGGTCGGAGCGACACACCAGATTCTGGGCCAGGCTGCAGGATTTCCACCCCATCTAATAAGGGTTGGTACAAAGGGATTTATCGCACCTTTGTGGAGTGTTGTAGGTAAGGACGCAATCAGCTACGCAGAGCATTTCTACGATAAAGTGTTAGGCAAAGACACAACTGTCTCGGAAGCATTGACCATGTTGCGCGCCACGTACGAAGAAAATGGTTCCGTCACACCACTGGCTTACGTTTACTACGGGCACCCGAACACTAAGTTACTGAATAAAATTCAGTAGTCACAAAGGGGTAATGCATGAAAGAACTTGATGGCAGCAACAGGAAGGTTGAGATCGCCCACGGTGGTTACACACTCCGGACTCCCGGGCTTGTCGGCACAATCAAGGAAATCGACAGGGATATCGGAACTCGCAGCGCTCATGCCGGACGTAAGGAGGACCTTTTCGATGATGTCATGAAAAATACGGACGTCAACCTCCTCAAGGTCTTCGAGCTGAAAATTGAAAGGGATACATCTCCCCCCAAAATCGACGGTATCAGGACGGATGACCTTACGGCTGAGACAACGTACGGTGAACCAGCGATGGTGTTCGAAATGCCATACCTTGGTGATGAGTCCGGTGTTGCTGTGCTCTACATCAGCGAGGCCGGTATCCCAAGGTGGATCTTTCCCGAGTTCGCGAAATCAGGCACCTCGCCGGTACGCGGGGGGGAAGGCGGTCTGGTTTTCCACCTGCCCCGGACAAGCGACACAATTCCGGATGACAAGGCCGAGAAAGATGGAACACGCAGTCTGTTCAGTACACTTGGCAGACGAAGCGTCCGGGTCAGTCAATGGGCGACTGGTGGTCTCGTCAAACTTGGCGTCAAAGCAGCAGTGAAGGCCTGGGAAGATAAACAACGGCCCTACGGGCTGCACATGGTCACTTTCGACTCACCCATTGACAAAGGCGGCGACATCGACTGGGACTTCCTGCGCGAGGGAAGATCGCTTCTAATGATTCACGGCACATTCAGCACTGCGAACGCTGCATTTGGCGCCCTGGCCGGCGATCCTCTCAGGGAGTTGGTGAATACGTACGATGGTCGCGTGTTAGCGTTCGAACATCCTACGCTCCATGAGTCTCCCGTAGATAACGTCAATTGGCTTTTAGAGAAACTACCAGATGGCCTCGATCTCGACATCATCACACACAGCCGCGGCGGTCTTGTAGCACGTGAACTTGTCCTCACGGTCGATAGAAACCGTCGAGATATCAAATTCAACAAGGTGGTGCTCGTCGCAGCTCCCCTGCAGGGCACGATCATCACTGATGACAAACACATGGTCCAGTTCCTTGACCGTTTCACCTGCCTTCTGGAATATCTACCGGACACGGTCGTGACAACGATCCTGGAAGGTATTCTGACACTCGTGAAGCTGGTCGGATGTGCAGGACTCAATGTTCTGCCAGGACTCCAGGCCATGGACCCCGGCGGTGCATACATCAAGGGATTCAAGGAGGATCCAGCCTCGCCCTTCCCGGTTAGTTATGCGCTTGCTTCCGACTTCCAGCCCGCCGACCAAAACCTGCTTAGATTCCTGGCAAAAAGGGCCGGTGACGCAATCATCGACAGGATTTTCGGAGCCCCAAATGACTGTATTGTCCCTACAGAAGGCGCTCATGAAGCTGCAGGGCTGACGTTTAAGGATGACCTTGTCTTCGGCCACGACGCACAGGTGCATCATCTGAATTATTTCAGTGACAGGGTAGCGCAGGATAAAATCCTGGAATGGTTTAAGTGAAACCGTAATAAATATAATAAAATCCCCCGGCGGTTTACCGGGGGAATAATTCCACATTTCCAAATGAGGTATCGGGCTTTTAACTCGCTATCTCGTGTGCCCTGATTTCCCTGATCACCGTAACCTTGATCTGTCCCGGGTAATCGAGCTGTTCCTCGATCTTGTCCGCGACTTTACGCGCAAGCAGCGGCGTGAGCTGATCGTTCACTTCTTCAGGTACAACAACTACCCTGATCTCACGACCCGCCTGTATAGCGTAGCACCTGTCGACGCCCTCGAATCCGTTGGCGATCTCCTCGAGGTCTGCCAGCCTGCGGATGTAGCTCTCAAGGGTCTCACCGCGGACACCCGGCCTTGCTGCTGAAATTGCATCGGCAGCCTGGACAAGGATCGCCTCGATGGTCTTCTGATCGATTTCAGCGTGATGCGCTGCTATTGCATGAACGACGCCTTTTGGCTCCTTGTACTTGCGTGCAAGCTCCGCACCAATCGATGCATGCGTGCCCTGCACGTCGTGATCAAGGGCCTTGCCGATATCGTGGAACAGTCCGCACCTTCTCGCGAGGGTCGGGTTCGTTCCCAGCTCCGCAGCAAGGTTGCCCGTCATGTACGCCACTTCAACCGCATGTTTCAGAATATTCTGTCCGTAGCTTGTCCTGTACTTGAGACGTCCAAGCAGTTTCACCAGCTCCGGATTTACATCGCCGATTCCCACCTCCAGAACGGCCTGCTGCCCTGCTTCCCAGATTGATTTCTCGATCTCCTTGATTGCCTTTTCGTGCGCTTCCTCGATACGTGCGGGATGAATACGTCCGTCCTGCACAAGTTTCTCCAGTGCCAGTTTGGCCACTGCGCGGCGAACCGGATCGAACGCCGACAAAACGACAGCCTCGGGCGTGTCGTCGATGATAACCTCAACGCCGGTTATAGTTTCGAAGGTCCGGATGTTACGTCCCTCACGTCCGATGATTCGACCCTTCATGTCATCCGATGGGAGTTTTACCTCGCTTGTGGTTGTCTCCGCGACATGATCGACCGCGGTACGCTGGATAGCCAGCGTGATGAGTTTCTTGGAAATCTTGTCAGCGTCCTCTTTCACCCGCATCTCATGGTCTGCAAGTCTACGGGCGTACTCGAGGTCAAGTTTCTTGTCGGTTCGTTCGAGCAGGAAGTCCTTTGCCTGCTGCTGGGTAAGGCCGCTGATGCGTTCTATCTCCTTATCCTGAAGCGCGACCTTCGAGTCCAGATCCTCCTCCAGTGACACAAGCCTTTTTTCCTTCTTGTCCAGGTTATCAAGACGTTTCTGGACGTTATCTAACTTGTTTTCTAAAGCCTCTTCCTTGCGCTGTAACTTAACCTCCTGCCTCTCGATCTCTCTCTTGCGCTTCTTAATTTCTCTTTCTGCATCGTTCCGAAGGTTATCTACTTTATCTTTCGCCTTCAGTTGGATGTCTTTAGCCTTTGCATCTCCTTCTGTCGTCGCGTCCTTTATTATTCTCTCTGCTTGTTGCTTGGCGCTCTCCACACTGGCTTTATCTAAAAACTGCTTCATGAACCATCCGAAGAATCCGCCAATCAGGAATCCAAATACGATTCCTATAATTATTGATGACCATAGCATAATGTATGTATAACACCTCCAAGGGCTGTTCTTTCATTGTTTTACTAGTTAGCATTTGGCATCAACTGACTGAAAAAAATCCAAACGACCATTTCCCCACGCTTTACGCATGAGGAAATAAGCCACCTCCAAGGATCTATTCTAATTCAATTTGAGTATTTAGGCAATGTTAAATAATGCTGAGGGGTATAAAAAAACAGGACGATTCCCAACCAGTAAATTGAGAAACATCCTGTGTTAATCAGCCTGGGGCTGTTATTTTATTCCGTTTCAAGGATTTCCGGCGGGACCTCATCCGGAATCTCCTCACCATCGATACCCGGTCCGGTGTCCTCTGCGTCCAGACCCAGCTCATGACGTGTTGCGTTTTCGATTTCCATCAGAAGCTCCTCGTTCTCCTCGAGGAACTCCCGTACGTTCTCACGTCCCTGCCCGATTTTTTCATCGCCGTACGAGAACCATGCACCGGATTTCTGGATGATGCCGTTTTCAATCGCGAGATCGAGCAGGTCCCCGATCTTAGAAATACCCTTACCGAAGATTATCTCGCTTTCGACCTGCTTGAACGGGGGCGCGATCTTGTTCTTAACAATCTTGATAATAACCTTGCTGCCGATCACGTCGTTGCCCTGCTTGATGCTTCCGATGCGGCGAATGTCGATTCTAATCGACGCATAGAATTTAAGCGCGCGACCACCGGTTGTGGTGATGGGACTTCCGAACATAACGCCGATCTTCTCG
>JAUWTM010000110.1 GCA_030614715.1 Planctomycetota bacterium | reverse complement strand
GGTTCCTGTTCTTCATCGCTGTAGCCCTGATTACCTGCGGTGTGCTGGGAATTATCCGTCAGAGAAACCCCATAATCATGCTGATGTGCGTCGTTCTGATCATAAACGCATCGATTTTGATACTCGCGACAGTCGACAGGATCCGTGCCGTGACGGATGGCAGTTTCATGTCGGTCGTGCTCCTGATCTTCACCGGAATTCTGTTTGCATGGGGACTCGGTGCAATAAGGCAGATCTATAAAGATAAGCAGATGGCCGATATCGACGAATTCAGGAGGACACCCGAGTAAACCATGTTCTTTATCGACCTGAAATATCCAGTCCTCTACTCGCTACTGCTGCCGTTGATCGGATCGATCATCCTGGGCATGTGGGGACGGCGGTTCGGGCAGAGAACAATCGCAAGCGTCGCGATCTCGACCGTCTTCGGAAGTTTTCTCCTCTCGCTCTATATCGCATTGAAATTCTGGGGGACGGGCGACCCGGTCCTGCTATCGTTCGGGAACCTGATCGAGGTCACCGGGCTTGAAATTCCGCTCGGATTCCATCTCGACGGGCTTTCCGTCCTCCTGTTGACCGTTGTCACGGCTGTTGCGAGCTTGATCCTGGTTTATTCGACAGGATACATGGTCGTGCGGTCTTCCTCCTCACGGTTCTTCGGCCTGATGACGCTGTCGGTATTCTTCATGCTTGCACTTATCCTTGCGGACAATTTCATCACGTTGCTTATAGGCTGGTCGGGTATCGCGGTAACAACTTACCTGCTGATAGGATTCAGGTTCTACAACAGTGACACTGTCCAGTCCGCGAAACGATTTTTCATAATAAACGCTGTTTCGGACACGGCACTTCTCGTCGGCCTGATCCTCCTGATCACGAGTCCGATCGCGCTCAACTACTCCGGTACAGGAGCGGGACTGACTTACAGGGCAGTGTTCGAAAATCTCACTACTCTCTCTGTCACTGACAAACCGTTTCTCGGAAGCCTGGTTCCACTATTTGAAACAATCGCAATCCTGATTTTCATCGGAGCTGCCGGAAAATCCGCACAGTTACTGCAGCATATCTGGCTTCCGAACACATCTGATACGCCGATCCCTGCTATTGCATTGATGCAGTCGGTAACGACCGTGGCCGCCGGTGTATACCTGATGGCGAGGCTGCATCCGGTACTTTTATTCGCACCAACAGCAATGGCGATAATCGCCGTCATTTCAGCACTGTCAGCATTTATAGCGGCAGGAGTGGCACTCGTCCAGACCGACATGAAGAAGATCCTGGCATGGTCAACCATATCGCAGGTCGGACTCATGTTCCTCGGGTGCGGTGTTGGAGCTGTGGCTGCCGCAATATTCCACCTGGTGACGCACGCGGTAGTGAAATCCTGCCTGATTCTCAGCGTGGGATCGGTCAAATATGCGATGGAGGGTGAGACCGATATCAGGCGCCTCGGTGGACTGAAATCATTACTGCCGTTCACGCGAGTTGCCTTCCTTGCCGCGGTCGCTGCGCTCTCGGGATTCCCAATGTTGGCCGGGTTTTTCTCGGTGTCGGAAATATTCCATGGCACGTTTACGCTGCCATTCATCTTCGGATGGAAATGGCTAGCAGGGATAGTTGGATATGCTGCCATACCCGTGACCGCATTCTATGCGTATCGTCTGTATTACCGCATTTTCGAAGGCGAGTACCACAAACCGCCAGGAGTTGAACCGTCTGAGCCTGATCTGTCAATGGAAGCTCCGGTCTGGATCTCTGCAGCACTAAGCGTTATCGGCGGGATAATTGCGTTTCCAAAGCCCGAATTCAACGTAATCGACAGGTACCTGTCACCAGTGATCGACCCACCAATGATTTCTGCAATCGGATTCTGGGGACGTACGGAAGATGCGTTTTCCTCATATTTTTTCATGCCGATTACAGTTGGCGTCTTCCTGATCGGATACTGGGTCGCCCGTAACATATACCTGCGAAGGCCCGACGATCCGCGCGAATTCAAGATCCATCACAAGGACCTTCACATGTATCTCTGGGATGAGCTCAGGGTCGAGGAAATTCTCGATGTAATCCTGATCAGGCCGGCAAAATGGATTGTGAGCTGGCTCTGGCGTGAAGTTGACGAAGGCCTGATCGACAGGGGAATCGTCGAGGGAACCGGAAAATCCACGTTTATTCTGGCACGCATGGTTAACCTGCTCAGAAACGGCTACACGAGATATTACCTTCTATACCTGGCAATTTTTATTACGTTGGTGATCTGGCTTGCAAGCCGTCAGGAATAAATGGTTACAACCGACCTAACATTGATCGTATTCGGACCGATTGTACTCGCAACCGGGCTCCTGTTCATGCGTCACGACGATCGCAAGGGACTATTCGAGCTGGCGTTCGGGGTCAGCATCGTGCCATTCCTGTACTCACTCACACTGCTCCGGACCTTCGATCCGGACGGCCATGCGTTCCAATTCCTGACACCGGACCGTTTTCGTTCGTGGATTGTTATCGAGGACGTTGTGAATATCGAGTACCTTCTGGGCATCGACGGAATCAGTATTCTGCTTGTGCTCCTGACCACATTTATCACACCCCTTGTTATCCTGACTGCATTGCGCAGACCACGTGAGAATTACCGTCAGTTCCTGCTGGCGCTTCTGGCATTGGAGTCGTGCATACTCGGCTGCCTGTGTGCCCTGGACCTCTTCCTGTTCCTTGTCTTCTGGACAGCTTCATTAGTCCCGGTCTTCTTCATAACAGGCGTATGGGGAACCGGACGTAAATTAAGCAGCGCAGTTAAATTCATCATCTTTTCACTGATCGGCTGCATAGCGTTGTTCGCATCGGCCTTCACACTGCGTTCATTAAGCACTCACGGCTCATTCAACATTATCGAGCTGTTGAACGACCCCAATATCCAGAATCTCGGTCCGTACGGTCAATCGTGGTTGTTCTGGGGATTCTTTATCGCTTTCGCCATCAGGATTCCGGTATTCCCACTCCATACGTGGCTTCCAGACCTTAACAGGGATTCCCCAGCCACCGGTACTGTAATAATTAATACACTGATGCTGATACTCGGCACGTTTGGATTCGCGCGGATCTGCATTCCGTTGTTTCCAGATGCAGCGATCGCCTTCGCGCCAGCAATTATGGTTCTTGCTGTGATCAGTATTATCTATGGGGCATGGCTCGCGTCAATACAGCGTGACATGCGACGTCTTATCGCGTACACGTCGATCAGTCACATGGGATTCATCGTTCTGGGACTGTTTTCACTGACTCAGAACGGACTTACCGGTGCGATCCTGCACATGGTCAACTACGGCATCTGCATCTGCGGCCTTACGATCATTGCAGGAATCCTCCTCGAACGCAGAGGATCGCTGAAGATCACCGATTTCGGAGGGCTGATAAAGTCAGCACCGACCCTGGGCGTCATGTTCTGGATAATTGCGTTTGCACTTATTGGCCTGCCCGGGCTGAACATCTTCGCGTCGCTGTTTTTAATAATCACAAGCCTGTTCGAGCACGGTAATTACTTGATCGGAGCGATTACCCTCACCGGCCTTATCTGGCTTGCGGTAATGATGCTGGGACTGATCCAGAAAATCATGCTGGGGAAGGCAACAAGTCCGGCGATAGAAAAAATAAAGGACCTTGACCGTCGGGAGTTCTACGTCCTGGCATTACTTGTGCTGCTCATGTTCTACTTCGGGCTCAGCAGCCCGTCGCTGACGAGTAAAATCGAACCTGCCACGGACAGGACCTACTACAAGGTTCACCCCTACACTCCGTTCAGCTCTGAGACGGGGGGTGACCAATGACTGACTCCCTCCTGCTCATATTCCCGGAAGCCATTCTTGTCCTCACCGCTGTTTTCATCACGATCAAGTGGAGATCGGAAAAAACCCGCGTCGAAGACTGGTCGTTAGCCCTTATCGGGACAGTTATCGCACTGGTTGTATCTCAACAAAATGCAGCGCACCTGGTGAATTACATAATTCTCGGAGCCCTGATAATCGGTCTCCTGTTCGATTACAAATCAGGCCTTAAACGAGACCACCAGCATACCTGGCTTGCGCTTCTCCTTATCGGAGCGGCAGGTGCAATTGTAATTTCCTCTTCAGCCCATTTGATTCCGCTCGTACTGGGACTGGAGATTGTATCAGTTGTTATTTACACGCTCGCGATGTTCGACCGGACAACGCGTGAAGCACGCGACGCAGGAATCAGGATGATTGTACCAGGACTTGTTTCCACCGGATTCATGCTTCTCGGCTGTGCGTTTTATTACACGGGCACCGGCACGCTCTGGCTGTCCGGAGCGGAAATAGCCGCGTCAGGAGACATCCCCGGTTCCATTGGAATCCTGCTTATAATCGCGGGGTTACTGCTGAAGGGCTGCCTGCTCCCCCTGCTCTTATGGCGACCCGTTTCGGGAAAGTACGGCACCGATTACGGATACGCCATCGTTGCAGTTATAACAGCATCGGCAACGGTATTCGCGATGTCACGTCTGATGCGGGAATTCATCGTGTCCGGTGCAGCGGACACGATCTCCTCGTCAGTTTTATTAACGGCATTTTTAATGTGTCTTGGAGGAAACCTTCTCGCTCTTGTCCAGTCTAATGTTAAACGAATGCTTGCCTTCCTTGCTGTCGCGCAGGTCGGATGCATGCTCGCGATGCTGACATCGTTCGACGCCGATACTTTCGGCAGCATGTTCTTCTGGCTCGCGACCTGGGCTCCGGTTCAGGTGGCTGCATTTTATTACGCGGGACTGCTCGAGAAGGGTGGAGCCTCGAAGCTGTCGGAGCTCGAAGGATTCGGCTGGCGAATGCCGCAGGTGTCGGGCATCTTCGCATTGATCCTGCTGTCGATAGCGGGTCTGCCGCCGACGGCCGGATTCATGGGGCAATTGATGGTGTACATGGAGGCTGTTCAGTCAGGGCTGTTATTACCGGTACTATTCGTCGCGATCGTAAACCTGGCCGGTGTATTCTGCTGCCTGAGAATCATCGCGTTCATGTACATGAAGGCACCTGCCAAGGATAAGTCACACAGGACCAGCCCTAAACCCTTAACTTTACCTGCAAGGATCGGGGTGCTGGCAACAGTGATTATCATAGCTGTAATTGGAGTTTATCCGGCACCGCTGATTTTCATTGCATACGTCGCTGCAGACATAATGTGGCGTTAATGTGATAAACGTACTATTCTTTTCATGGCACGCTTCTAAGGTACATTACAGTTAGAAAATTATGCTGCCGTATGCTGACGATACCCCTTCGTACTCGCTTCCATTCTGGATAATAATCCTGATTGTACTGAACCTGCTATTTTTCGCGGGATCATATCTTGCCGGACACGACCAGTACATCAGGACGATCTTCAACTACGGCACAATCCCGGCACGGTTCGTTGCCAGTGCGGATGCAGAGTTCCAGTTCGACGAGGAAATGGAACCTCTGATACGCGGACTCGGTGTCGATCCCGACGATTTCGCGGCTCCATTGTTAACACTATTCACGGCGATGTTCCTTCACGGCGGGATCTTCCACCTGATTGGCAACCTGTGGTTCCTCTGGCTGTTCGGTGACAATGTCGAGGATCGGATGGGTAAACTCGTCTTTCCCATTTTTTACTTAATATGCGGTTTCGTTGCGGGACTGATTCATGTCCTTGTAAACCTTGACTCCACCGTACCCGCGATAGGGGCATCCGGAGCGATCGCAGGAGTCATGGGAGCCTACATCTACTTCTTCCCGCACGGTAAAATCGCTACCCTCTGGGGCTGGTACTGGTATTACTCTACGGTCCACATCCCCGCCCAGGTATTCCTGGGAATCTGGTTCGTACTGCAGCTGTTCGGCGGATTCGTTCAGTCCGGTGGAAGCAATGTCGCTTTCTGGGCACATATCGGGGGATTCGTTACCGGCCTGCTGCTGGCCATGTTCCTGAACGCTGTCGGAGCGATTACATGGTACCCCGGGGACCGTGGATACAAGGGAGAGGTGTTCCGACCCCGGGCCACCTCCAAGATTACCACACGAACAACCCAGCGCCGTCCCCGAAAATATGTCTGGTACGACTAGCACACGTGTATTACAATAGGTGCTGGGATTTTCCAGTTATCATGAGAGGGGTAACTCAACGATGAATCTCAGGGACAGAATCACCATCATCAGGGGTAATATAATCGAGCAGGACACCGACGCTATCGTAAACGCGGCCAACACCGACCTGATACTCGGTAGTGGTGTCGCGGGCGCGATACGCGAAGCCGACGATGGAACGATCCAGGCTGAATGCAAAAAAATTGGGTCGATACCGCTGGGAAAAGCAACGATCACCAGCGGCGGCGCAACCGGAATTCCGTGGATCATTCATGCGGCCGGGATGGAATTTGGGGGCAGCGCAACAGAAAAATTTGTCATGAGATCCATCAGGAGCAGCTTTGCTCGCGCGAGGGAGAAGGAACTCAAATCTGTCGCTTTTCCCGCAATCGGGACCGGTGTCGGCGGTCTGTCCGTGGAAACCTGCGCCCAGATTAGCATCGAGGCGGCACGTAATCACCTCGCGGGAGAGACGACCGTGAAGGAAATCAGGTTCGTCCTGTTTACCGAGGATGCCTACGCAGCATTCCAGAACGCTTACGATCGGCTTCTGCCAGCGAACTGAAACCCTGCAGACATCAATTAATAAAATAAAAGCCCCCGGAATTTCCGGGGGCTGTTTATTTCCAATTGTAAATTGTATTACTCGATTGAGTATGGCCAGATCATCATGTCGTCGACGATCCATCCACGGAACCCGTTATACAGCGGGTCGCGGGTATCGAAGTCGAGCCTGAGCCATACCTCTGAATTACCACCGTAGCTGGAGATATCCAGAAGACTGGGTGACCATACAGCAGCCTGATCGAATCCAGCTGATGTATAAGCCTTGGACCAGTTGGCATCGTCGGGAACCGGCTCGGCAAGAGGATTGAGCCTGTCCAGCCTGTTCCAGTGGAGGTCATCGGTCGAGATCAGGATGTCCATCGCGTCGAACTGTATCGACGGGTCGACTGCCTCGACTTCCCAGTAATTCTGTATTGAAAGTGTCAGCTCATCGTAACCTGTGAGGTCGATGGGTCCGGACTTGGCCCATCCGGCGTTGTAGCCGTTCGAGCTCGATCCACCACCGGACGTGCTGCCGTCCCACTCATCGATGACTGATCCGGAATGCACCGGTCCACCGGTGTCGTCGATTTCCTCGCCGTACCACATATAGCGATGTCCCTCGTACGGAGCGGGTATCCATCCCTCTGACGTATCATCCGGAGGAAGCTGGCTGATACCATTCGTGTAGAAGATACACTGCGACGGATTTGAAACCGGATCCTGGACACGCCAGAGAACGTCACTTGCACGATGCTGTGAGTGGTACGTTGTTGTGCCGTCACCCGGCCAGGTCTCGGTGACTACGCTGTCGTAGTACCAGTCCTGCTGTGTGCCGACGTTACTCGGACCATCCTCGAAATTTTCACGCCAGACCGGCTCGGCCTGAAGGGGAACCAGGTCGAAGTCAACCTGCGGCGTGCTCTTGTTTGCGGCGCTCATGATATCCTCCAGGTCATCGGGAAGATAGTCCGGATGGAACGCATGAACGGTCCAGTTATCCTGCTGGTATGTTGGTATCGCGTAGAAGCAATAGTGCCCGTGCTCGTCAGTGATCCTCGCCTGGATGACACCACCGGTTGTCGGGCCACCATCGAGTGTCGCCTGTGCACCCAGAATGGGTTCACCATCGGTATCGTCCCTGATGTGACCCGAGATAGTCGCGAGGGCCTCATCGGGATCATTGAGGTACTTCGGAGCAAGGCCAAAGCACACGTAGACGACGGTCTCCGGGGGTACGATTACATCGTACAGGGTCTCCTGCAGGAAGTATGCTGAATGGTTGGCGTTTACGTTGTAGTTGCCTGCCAGTACTGTTACGTAGTATGTACCGTCGGTAACCGTGTACGGGAGCGGATTTGGTCCCCCACCTGTATTTGTTATTGTCACGACAGAAGTGTTTACGGGATTCTTGGTGATGGCATTGAAAACCTCACCTGCGATGGCACTCTCACCACCGGGATCGCTGAAGATCGGCGCGTAATCGTTCAACGGGTACGCTTCGATCAAGGTGTCGGAGTTGTAAGCCTCAATCAGCACCTTGTTCAGGCCCGATCCGCCACCGAGGTCGTTCGAGAAAGTGGCAGAGTAAGCCTTGCCATCCACACCAACATTAGCGCCCGGTGTCATCAGTACGTCATCGGTCGTGAAAAGCCCACCGGTGCGGAGGTAAACATCCCCCCAGTCCTCCTGGCTGTCCCATGAAACAAGATTGACAGTAACCGATCCACCACCGCCGGGCGGGAATTCACCATCAACCTGAATCTCGGTAATTTCATAAGGCTCCTGGCAGCGGTTCGGATAACTTGCATCGATGATAAACGGAATGTCAGCCATCGGTACGTGAGACTCCGCGATCCACAGCTGGAAGTATGCGATATGGTTCGCTGCGGGCAGGAACATCCTGTCCGGCTGGTTCTCAGCCAGAGCAACGAAGGGATTCGGTGTGTCATCGGGATCGTGAAGCTTGGTGTAGTTAGCGGGGTCGAGCATATCGAAGTCATTGAGGACAATGTCCAGATCGACGATAAACCTTACATCTCGCCCGATCCTGTTCGATGGATTCTGCGTGTGAAGCTCGATCCAGAACACACGTAAGTCCAGATCCCAGCCCTTTAACGATGCAGTAAT
This sequence comes from Planctomycetota bacterium, assembly GCA_030614715.1. Taxonomy (GTDB): domain Bacteria; phylum JAJVIF01; class JAJVIF01; order JAPKYR01; family JAPKYR01; genus JAUWTM01. The sequence goes on along the minus strand of JAUWTM010000110.1, from coordinate 6,656 downwards.
ACAATTGGGACAGATATCCTTAACCCATGTAACGTCCCAGTGGAGCTGCGATGTCCTGTTCGGAACGACCTTCACTGTCATGTTTTCGGTGTCAACCTGCAGGTGACCCCGGTACAGAACCTCACGGTTTTGTGAAGTGGCAGATAATCCGGTGTCTGCAGTTTGAGTATTGGACGGTGTGGTGTAGCCATCATTGGGAAGTACAGGAGATTCGGTTCCGTTTCCTGAACACCCTAGGGTGAACACCAGGATCATGCCGATGATAAGCATGGTCCATAAACCGGTCCTGAGCGTATTCATATAGAACCTCCTTGCCTCGCTGTCCCGGAGGCAGGTTGCGGGCAGTTAGTAGTCTACGAGTTTATTAATATGTAAAAGCACGGATATCGCACATGCTTGCGTAATATCAAACTAACCTGCTTTGATGCAGCGTTACACGAGTAATCAAAAGTGAACAAAAATTCGTGGTCTGAGATTTACCCACGTTAATTAGAGTATATGGGACGATCGGGGGAAAATCAAGACACATTTATACATCTAAATACTGTTTTATCACGTGCCGGAGCGGATATCACGGCCATGCTGCTGCCTTAGCATTTCATATAAAACAATCGAAACTGAATTCGACAGGTTCAGGCTCCGACGCTCCGGAACCATGGGGATCCTGAGCACCTCTCCCCTGCCTGATTCGAGTATCTTCGACGGTAGTCCGCTTCCCTCTGACCCGAACATCATGATGTCTCCAGGTGAGAAATCCGCATTCCAGTACGTATTTTCACCCTTTGTCGAAAGGAACCACATTCTCCGGCCAGACATTTCAGCGGCGTACTCATCCCACGTCCTGAATACGTGCACCTCAGCGTGCTCCCAGTAGTCGAGCCCCGCCCTTCTGGCAAGACGATGGTCGAGCCTGAAACCGGTCGTGCCCACGATATGCAGAGGTACCCCCGTGCAGGCGCATGTCCGTGCTACGCTGCCCGTATTCAGGGGTATTTCCGGCTCGTACAGCGCCACCGCATACTCACTGCCGAGTTCCTGTGGAAAATGCGGTGAAAATGTGAAGTTTTTCGGGCACATTTGGCTAATTTATGCTGAAATAACGGTCTAAGTGTACAAGTTTGAGGCCAAAATCATGCCGTTATAAAGTCCGATTAAGTACTAAGATCGGTCGATCAACCTGTACGCCCCAAGATAGGCCACATGACCAGCCTTCCGCTTACCCAGATTGACTATGACTGGTGCTATCTCTGGTGGAAGCATTGCCAGGGAGTCGAGTTGAGATGTATCGAACCAGCGCGCATCAGAAATCCCTTCTTCGTACCGGATCTTAAAGTTCGACGTATCGGCAACTGTCCCTGACATAAAAAAATCCACGACATGCCGTCCGGGCAGTATCAACTCTCCAACTGCGACAAGTTCATCAACGGAACAACCGACACTCAGCTCCTCCGCAATTTCGCGAACGAGTGCGTCCTCGATTGATTCTCCCACGTCCACTCCCCCACCCGGCAGCACCCAGTATTTTCCATGCACCCGCTCGTGCTGGAGCAGCAGCACACGACCCTCGTCATCAAGGGCTATCAGGGCTACCCGCAGTCGCGGTCTCGGATGTTCAGTCATGGGTATCGCCAGAGAACCAGAATAATCAGGTTATTTTTTTACGAGGTGAAGACCCTCTATCGACATTTCCTTGTCAATTGCCCTCATCGAATCAACCAGGCCCATCAGCGCAAGCCCGCAACCGACCATGGCAGATGTAGCGGCACCGATACGTTCCCTCGTCCTGACCTCGCACCTGATTGTCACCCTGTTCGATTCCTCGTCCGCCCTGTAACTCATCTCTATTCCGGCAATGTTGCAGGAGTGCGAGACAAGGATCAATTCGTCCGCCTGCTTGGCTCCCATGATCCCTGCCAGGCGCGCCACGGTCCAGGCTTCACTCATCCCGCCGTCAGCAGCGGTTATAAATGCCTGGAACGCGGCTTCATTCATGACCACGTGCCCTTCGACTGCAGCTTCGTCACCATCGATGGTCGACTGGTTCGACCGTTTTTGATCCGTGTCCGGTTCCGGCAACGGCTTGTCATATGAAAAGTTAGTTTCCATAATCTTCCTTGACCTTATCTTTGAAATTCAGTGTTCCTGGACTGTGCTTCAACTCCGCATTTCAATCTTAGCACAGCATTGGCTATACTTGCTAACGGTAATATATGAACGCCACTGATGAAACCATGCACCCGGTGTCCTATTACATACGGACTTTCGGCTGCCAGATGAATGTCGCTGACAGCGTGGATTACGCACGTATCCTTGAGGGTCTCGGGTGTGTTCGTGCGGAGTCGGAGGAGTCGGGCGACATTCTTGTTGTCAATACGTGCAGCGTACGCGCCAAAGCCGAGGAGAGAGCCGTAAGTTACCTGGGACGGGTGATACAGCAGCGGACCGAAACGAAGGGACCCGGTATTCAAACAGGACACAGGGGAATTGCATTTGTCGGATGCATGGCTACCGTTCGCGGACAGGAGATACTGAAAAGGTTCCCGGAGGTCAGGACCATTATTCCCGCAAGGGAACTCGACACCTTCAAAGAGCGCATTCTCCGCGCGTGGCCTGAGCTTAAGGAATCATCCGGGCCTGATACATACCCGTTACTCCGTCCCGAGGAAAAGTTCGAGAGGTTTCTTCCCATAATCCGCGGCTGCATTAATCACTGTACGTACTGCATAGTGCCGTCCGCACGTGGCGACTGGCTGGTAAGCAAACCACCGGATGAAATTTTCGATGAGGTCGAAAAGCTCCTGGATTCAGGCGTGAAGTCGATTACGTTTTTAGGCCAGAACGTCTGCGCGTACGGATTGGAGATAAAGAACTCCACTCAATCCGGATTCGATTTCGCGGACCTGCTTTCAGGAATTCGCGACAGGTTCAGCGACCGTGACGTCTGGTTCAAGTTCCTGACCAGTCACCCCCGCGATGTGACCGAGTACCTGATCGATGTTATCGCCAGCCATGAATGCTTTTCGCGGCACTTCCATCTGCCGATCCAGGCCGGTGACGATGCGGTACTGGAGCGAATGGGACGGGGGTACAAATCCAGTGAGTACATTGAGACGATCGGGATGATACGTCGGAAGATTCCCGAAATGAGACTGTCGACTGACCTGATTGTCGGTTTCCCGGGCGAGGACGAGGACGCGTTTGAGCATACTCTCGATGTTGTGAGAAAACTCAGGTTCGACCAGGCGTTTACGTTCCTTTATTCATCGCGCAGTGGAACACCCGCTGAGAAATGGGCCGATCCCGTCCCGCAAGACGTGAAAAAACAGCGCCTTCAGATTCTGATCGGAATTCAGAACCAGATCGCACTTGAAAATGCTTCGTCAAAAATCGGAGAGGAAAGAACCGTGCTGATCGAGGGTCCGTCCATGAGATCATCCGAAGACGGCATGGTTGCCGGGAGAACGAGAGAGGAAGAGGTCGTGGTGCTGCCGGGCACATCGGACGACTACGGCCGCAGGCTGAACGTCCGGCTCATCGATGCAAAACTGAGATCCTTCATCGGAGAACGAACCGACTGATCGATGATAATGTCCTGACTAACTGCACGCAGTATTTTTCATGTGTCGAGTATGATAAACTCTGACTTTCGAGCCACATGATGCTCAAACGATTCGATATCACGCGCAAACGATTTCACCCGCTCTGGTTGCTGCTGGGCGCGATAATAGGTCGCGGACTGGGACTGATCGGCGGATTGAATTTCGCGTTCTGGTACTATTCCGATCCTGGAGTGGTTCTAGCATGGCAGATTTTCGGTGCAATCGTTGTCGCGCTTTTTTACTCCTTCCTGATGACATCAAAATCAAGCCTGCAGCTCACGGGGGGGCTGCTTGGACTGGGTATCGGCTTCGCGCTGGCGCTGTACGGTGGCGAGATCTGGGCTCATATCGCTCCTGACAGGGAAAGGGCTAACCTTGTCACGATGTCATTCGATGAGGGGCTCGTTCTCGAATGGGTTTACATGCATTCAGCGTGGCTCGGATTGATCGTCGGCTGGATCACCGCAATAATTATCTCTCGTCGCAGGGCAGGACCCCAGGAATAAGCCCGGGCATTAATTCAATTGACCCCCTGCCCTCCCTGTGGGAAAATGCACATCGTGACTGGTAAAGTGCGCATACTCGGAATCGATCCCGGCCTCAGCAAATGCGGCTACGCGGTCATCGACTATGATGGGAGACACCCTCAATCGATCGAACACGGGCTCATAAAAACCGGGTCGAAGGAACTCACGTCCAAACGCCTTGCGGAAATCATCGCTGAAATTCGCGACGTCATCAAAGAGCACAAACCATCCGAACTCGCGATAGAACGTGTATACTTCCACCGTAACGTGTCGACCGCCATCGATGTCGCGATGGTAATGGGCGCGGCGATGGTGCTCGCGACCGACCTTGGAATGGAAGCACGTCAGTACGCACCGCTCCAGATCAAGCGCGCGATAACCGGAGTCGGACGCGCGTCCAAGGAGCAGGTGCAGAAAATGATCGTCGCGCATTACGGTCTCGACGAAATGCCGAAACCGGCGGATGTCGCCGACGCGCTGGCGGTGGCACTGACTCACGCTCATTTACGCAACTCACCCGAGGACCACTCGGTAAGCTAGAATCGAGTAAAAATGTACGCTTTCGTTGAAGGAGAGATAATCGATAAGGGCGAATTCCACGTCGTGATTCGTCCTGACGGCATGGGTCTCGGGCTCGTGATCAACGTCGCTCCGCGGACAGGGGTTGAACTCACCCCAAAGGGTGGAACCGCGCGACTTTATACATCCTACCAGGTCAAGGAAACATCACAGGACCTGTTCGGCTTCGCGAGCACCGCTGAACGCGATTTATTCGAAGCCCTCCTGAAAATAAGTGGAGTCGGAGGAAAGACGGCGCTTGCGATTCTCGACCTTCCACGCGATCGAATCGTCGAGGCAATTGCTGCGGGTGATTCGGCGGTACTTCGCCAGGTGCAGGGAGTCGGCGCAAAAACCGCCGGGAGAATCGTGCTCGAACTGAGAGACCGCTTCGCCGAGGAATTAATGGAGGAATGGGCAGACACAATATCAGCCGAATCCAGGAGTAGAATCGCGCCAGTGGCAATTACATCCGAGTCAGGGAACGCGTTTGTAGAGGCCATTGAAGCACTGGCGGAGCTTGGTTACCAGCGCGCGGACGCCCGTGAACTTACAAGGAAAGCACGGACGACGATCGGCGACGATGCTCCGTCGGAAGAGCTCGTTCGCTACGTCCTCCAGCATGCAGGGTGAACCAAAGGTGAGCGTGAAGGATGAAATAATCCCCGTCAATCCTGAATCCCCACCCCCTGTGTCCGCACCATCGCTGAAATCGGAACTTATTTTTCTCGCGTTGATAATTGTCTACGTTTTCATCCTGATGTACCCGTTTACGATCCAGGGAAAAGCCCTCATGCCCGACACGTGGAGGTCCATCCATCCCTGGGCTGAAGGCGTCGACATCAGCGAGAACAATGCGAGCATCTACGACACGGTCCTTGAATATGGGCCGTGGTACGAGTATTCGCAGACGTGCCTGAAGGAGGGGCGAATCCCCCACTGGAATCCGTGGCAGTTCTGCGGAGCACCGCTCTATGCGAACCGTCTCATCCCATTTTTCTACCCGCCGTTCATTGTCGCAGAACTGATTGCGCACCCTCACAAGATCATCGCATGGTTCCAGTTCTTCAACATGATCCTGTCAGGATGGGGAATGTACTTTCTGCTGCGTCGATGGCGAATGCTGCAGTGGGTTGCCTTGGGATCATCTGTGCTCTGGCTTACCTGCGGTGCGCATTTCCTGCCGTTCCCACTCTGGACACTCGGCGTCACGGGTTTTCCATGGCTGCTCTGGTCGCTTGACGGATTTCTTGAAAAACCGGGACTCAGGCCGGTGTTATTTGCGGGATTAATCACGGGATTGATACTGATGGTCGGGTATCCGGTGCTTGTTGTCCATCTTTCGTACTTCACCGCGATCTATTTCATCTGCAGGTGGTGGGGCACACGTAGAATCGGTCCCGGACGGCTTCACTGGACGATTCCCATCCTGACACTCGCAGCCGTCTATCTTCTTGGGGCAGGAATCTCCGCGATCGCGAACTATCCTGCGTACAAATACTCGCAGGAGACGGTCAGGCAGGTCGAGGGTTTCACCGACAGGGCGTACGAGCGTGAAAAACGCCTTCTGATAACACCCCCGGAGGAAGCGGGTGTCGATCCAATCTACCAGGAGTTCGGGGAGACGATCGACAGCATCCTGCCGATCAACGGTCGCGGGACACAGCGCGCGTGGCAGTACGGGGGAATAATCGTCTATCTCCTTGCCTTCCTTGGAATTCTTGCCGGACGTCCGAGGGCGCGTCTTCTCGGAATCCTCGGATTCCTGTTCGCAATCGTCATCTGGATTCCCAAGGTTTACCTTGTTTTAATTGAAATACTGCCGGCATGGGGAGTGACCATTCTCCTGCCTTTCGAGGTCCTTAACCTGATTGTCTACCTTCTTGCAGCGTGTGGTATTGAAGCACTGATCGGCAGTGCTAGTGGCAATACTGGTAGATGGTACCCGAATTTATATGGCAGATGGCTGTTC
>JAUWTM010000024.1 GCA_030614715.1 Planctomycetota bacterium | reverse complement strand
CCGCCTTCCTGGTCGATCATCCACGCACCCTCGGCACCGGCATCATCGTTCTGGATTCCAAGATCCGGAACTGCGGTACTCTGGTTCGGGGCGGGGGTGTCAACGAGCATCTGGATCTGACCGGGGATGGGATTCCATCCGGGAAGAGCCTCCGAGGAAATGGTGAAATCGTCGTCCGATTCATCCTGTGCCTCGGGAACCGGGAGATCCTCAGTGATCCTGATTTTTGCGGTTGTTGTGGGTGTGTCAGGAATCGGATCCCAGGTGAAGCTGCCGTCGCACTCTGTTGAGAGAACAACCGGAAGCGGGTAGTTATCGCCACCACTGTTCAGGTCGTACTCGATAACAACGTCCACGATAGCTCCGGTCCAATCCCACGTGATCTCGAAGGTTTCACCGACAACGAGGCCTTCGCCGCCGTTCGGTGATGTGACCGTGATGGTCTTAGGCGGAGGCACCCCTGTGTTGAGAATCTCCGGCAGGAACAGCTGGTATGCTGCCAGCGGAGCATTCGGGTAAAGGTAACCCGACAGCGGGGGCTCGTAAGTTACCGGATCCATTGATGTAACGGTAAGGAAGAGCTCCTGACCGTCAACAGCAGTTGGTGCCAGGTTGGCCAGAGTTCCGGAGTAGATCACAGAATTGAGTGTGGATCCGGCACTCTCTGTCCATGTGCCTGTAATTTCGACCATGTTGCCCTGGTTCGAAAGAAGAGTAGGACTCTCGATCCAGATTTCAGCGACCTCGCCTGCAGGGTCACCATCAGCCTGCCAGTCCCAGACCTCGACATCGAGAATCAGGTCTCCACCGTATGTCCCATCGTCGGGATTGTAGAAAGCGGTGGATGCCGCATCCTGTGTCACTTCGATCTGGTAGGCTTCCTGCTGGTTTGCCAATACACCGAAATCACCGACACTGGTCGGCGGGTTCGCAGTCGGGGTGTCCCAGCTGGCCGCGATCGAGTACTTGAACTTGAACGGGGCCACAACCTGCGGGAACTGTAACTGCATCTCACGGGTTACCTCTCCATCGGAGAATACGCCGCGGTTGATTAACGCGGGATTCGGTGGTACGTCCTGAACGCCTATACCCTCGGCGAAGTACTTGAACCCGTTAACAATGCTGAAAGCAGGGGGTGAAAATATCGGGGCCATGATACCATCGGTGTATCCGAAGATCTTGCCAAACGGCCCGAATTCGTCACGGTTATACCATCGGGTGTAACCGTCTGCGTTCGTCATCCTGAGTTCAGTCGCGTCAGGATAAAGAACGGTGGCATCCTGCTGTCCAACCGTGCTGCCGCCGCCGAAGACTATGATCCTGACATCGAATCCCCAGTACTGGGTTCCCGGGAACGGATGGGTCAGGGTCAGGTCAAGATCTACGAAAGCGTTGGGGAAATCGCTACCTGCGATGTCAAAACTGACAGTCAGGTTATTTGGATCTCCCGCTGGTGGTTGAAGAAAGGATACAATGTTGAGTGTAAAGTCGGTTGTGCGCAGCGGAACAACTGACACTTCCAATTCCTCTGTATCGAGGATAACCTCGCCTGTTTCCCAGATTATGCAATTGTTGGCACTATCGGAGTTCAACTGAGTAGTTAAGTCGCTCTCCGTAAATTCGGGCGACGTGGGGGTCTCCCCCCCGCCTCCCGAGCAGCCAAGCACAAGGGCAATTATGACGAGGTAAATGAGAAGTAAGGTCCTATGGGGAAAGACCATCTCAAACCTCCTGGTTTAAGTTATTATTTTTTTGTGCCAAATAAATCCGGCACGTTTCGCTAGTGCTCATTGTTATGTCAATACCCCGCAGGGTATGTTAGCTTCCTTTGTTCTGTCAATCAGAACATTATATGAAATTTCATACCAAATATACACTTCGCATGGATTGCAAATCGACAAGCAGGTTTATTCACTGGTATTAAATACTATCATTTTCTAATTCACTCGTCAACGCGTTTCCCTGTAATAATAAGCCATCCGTGGCGATTTTACGTCACGATGCACCCCTCTTTTGATCGCTATTAATAAGATTTATCCCCGTCCGTTCATAAGGTCCTGAATTTCACCATTTTGCGAAAGTATTAAAGAATAAGACGGTACGATTATTGCCCATATCACTTCAGGTGGGTATACTTTGCCAGCCTGATTCGCTTCTCATGCCGAAGTAGCTCAGGGGTAGAGCAGCTGATTCGTAATCAGCAGGTCAGGGGTTCAAATCCCCTCTTCGGCTCCATCGCGATACTCACGGCGCTGATCGCGCCGATTCATGTTTTCGCGGGACCTGACCGGACCCCATATTATGTCCAGCCCGGATAAAAACGACAGCAAAAACCTTCCCTCCGGCAAGCTTGAAGATTGGCTGCAGATGCCCGATGACGGTGATTCATCACCCGGTGACGGCATGCTGGACGAACTGACAGGCGAAACAGGTCCGGAACCCGCAACACCCGACCCCGAGTCCCCGGAATCCACTGAAGGGCCTGCCGAGACCGGGGAACCGGCCCCGGACATTGTTGAAACCGGGCCGGACCAGCATGAAACAGCCCCTGAACCTCAGGACCACATTGAATCTCCCGACGACACCGGACTCCCGCTTGAAGCAGAGCCGCCCGAGAGCGATACACTGTCTCTTTTTACCGTTGCGGAACAGGAATCCGGGCCGCCTGCCGGTGAGGAACCGGATGTGGTCGACGAAGATACAGGAGTAACTTCGTTCGCGGATATACTTGGAAAAGCATCGGACCCTGCTGACTCTGATGAATCCCCTGTTGAAGACCGGGAAACCTTCGACAGGGAAATCGAGGAGCTTGAGGAGAGGCTCGCAGAGGAGTTCAGGGACACATTGACCGGCGGGAACGCATTGACCCTCCCGATTGGGGTCCTGCTGCTGGTGCTTGCCGTGTTTGGCTGGTTCCTGGGGCCGATTACAAGCGCAATCGGCATGGGTAACATCGTCGGTTACAACCGTCTGATCATTACCTTCGTTGCAGCACTGTTCACACTTGCAGGTATACACCTTGTCTTCTACTGGGGGGTCCACAGGGTCTCGAACGTGTTCAAATCCCGCCGCCTCGACCGCCTGATCGAGCAGCGTAGGGAGCTGCGCGTGTGCAGGCACCTTGATTGCGACGAAGAGGATATCCCCGTCGATATGCTGGATGACGTGGAAGGTACCGAGATCCGTCTCGGTGATGACAGGGGGCTTTCAAACACGGTACTGATCTGGAAATGCAACCTTTACGGCATTGATCTCGAGGAGTACCCGGTATGTGCAGTATGTGAAAGGTATGATCCTGCAATGACTCCGGATGTCCTTCCCGGCCATGAAATCAGCGATGTTCAGGAGCTTCTTTAAGGTTTGATTAATGTTTGCTAAGAGGCTGGAAATCTGCTACGATAACCTTTCACTTTGTGGGTGTAACCCGCATGGTATTGCTTACTGATAACCTCTGGAGGACGCCCGAAAATGCGTCGAATTCTAGTTACGCTGTTCGCACTAACCATATTACTCGCCTTTACCGGCTGCAATTCCGGTGACGGCTTGATCTGGACGGGCACCCCGAACCCGACCACTCCTCCTCCCGGAACAAATCCCGGTGGGACCGCATATCAGTTGATATGCACCATTGATCTGTCGAAAACCGTCGGCCATGCGCCGATGGGTGTCAACATGATCGCGAATATTATCGGTGGTACCGCACCCTTCTACTTCCGCTGGGACGTCAACGGTGACGGCTGGTGGGATTACGGCGGATGGGATGTCCAGGAGGTCGCTGTTCACTATGCTTCGGCCGGCCTTTACGAAATCCTCCTTGAAGTAGAGGACTCCGCCGGTGCAGCATACAGAACTACCGCGCTGGTCGACGTCAAGGCATCCGGGCCCAGCGCCCAGGCGTATGCGATTCCAGCACAGGGAACCGCTCCGTTAGCAACCAGCCTCGATGGTTCGGGCTCGTACGACATCGACGGGTACGTTGTGAAATGGGAGTGGGATTTCGAGCCGGACGGTGTTTACGACTACGAATCAGACACTGAGCCTTCAGTCGATCACACTTACAGCGGCGTCGGAACGTACAATCCGACCCTACGCGTAACCGACGACGACGGTCTCACTGACGTGGCATCGGTCCAGGTTATCGCGATGTAACAAATTTACTCACGAACTGGATATACGAACTGAAAACAATAAAGTCCTCCACACCGGAGGGCTTTTTTTTTTACCAGGAATTTCTGCATCTAACAAATTATTCCCTGATACGTAGCGCGGGCGTCCCGCCGGCTGTCCCGCGGACGTCCCGTCCGCAGCGATCACCAATTTAATTATCTTCCTGGGATTGTAACGGATCATTCAGAACCAGACGTGGTCCTCGTCATCTTCATCATCGTCGTCCTCTTCCCCGTCATCCTCTTCATCCTCTTCATCCTCATCATCTTTTTCTTCATTGCCTTCCTCGCCGGAGCTGCCTTCGTCTTCATCTCCGTCGTCTTCCTTGTCGCGTATGTTGCCGAAGATGTCTTCACGATCGCGTTCACGCGCGATCATTGCGCGCAATTGTTCGAGGGTCAGACCCTCATATTCGTCGCCAAGCTCCTCCTGCAGATCCTGCAGCTCCACGTCCGCTTCAAGCATTGCCTGCGAGTCGTATGGGTCCATTGCTCGCGTGTAGGGAGGGATTGCGGGTGCCGGGAATGTTTCGTCAGGGATATCCTCAAGCACGATCTCCATGTAGTCATGCCAGATAACCGCAGGATACACGCCGCCGGTAACCCTGTACATGCCCGAATTGTCGTCGTTACCGACCCATACACCGGTAACAATCGACGGTGTATAACCCAGGAACCATGCATCGCGCCAGTCATCGGTTGTCCCGGTTTTTCCTGCTATATGGTGTCCTGAAATCCGCGCCCTCGTTCCCGTTCCGCCGGAAACAACACCCTCCATCATGTTGACGAGCAGACGGGTCGGGTTGGCATCTACGACCCTGTTCGGTGATCCCTGGTGAGTGTATAAAACGTTTCCGCGCGCGTCGGTTATTCGCTCAATGGCGTACGGCATGTTCCTCACACCATCATTGGCGAATGTTGCATACGCCGACGTGTGATCGAGAAGTGTGACCTCACTCGTGCCGATTCCCATCGACAGCGCGGGACGGATTTCCGTTTGGATTCCGCATGCCCGTGCGACATCGGCGACCTGCTGAGCGCCGACAATGTCCACAATTTTCACTGCCGGGATATTCCGCGACGCAGTAAGCGCCGATCGCAACGTGATTACTCCACGGTAGCCGTAATCGTAGTTATGTGGTCTGTAGACACCCCAGCCGGGAAGTGTGAATTCGACCTCTTCATCGCGAACGAGGCTGTTGGGGGAGTAGCCATCCATCATCGCGCGAAGGTACACGTATGGTTTAAAGCTCGATCCCGGCTGCCTGAGCGCCTGCCATGCGCGGTTGAACTCGCTTTCCATGAAGTCCGTACCGCCTACCATCGCGCGTATCGCACCGGTATCCACTTCAATGGTCACCAGCGCTCCCTGGCTTACGTTGGCGCTCTCGAAGTCGGCGACCTTCTGTACGAGAACTTCCTCCGCTGCCTGCTGCCATTCGAGGTTGACCGTCGTGTATATTCTAAGACCGTCCGTGTACAGACGTCTCAGCGTAAATTTCTCCTGGACCTCGTGGACAACATAGGTTGAAAAATACGGGTGCATAAGGCCTGTGAATCCGATATCCCGACGTCCGGTCAGTAATATCTCGGTTGCGTCGGATACGTCAAACTCCTCCTGCGTTATATATCCCTCGGTTAGCATGCGGTCCAGCACGTGCGACCGTCTGCCTGTTGCTGCGTCCATATCGACATACGGCGACAGCCTGCTCGGTGCCTGGGGAAGTCCTGCCAGCATCGCGCTTTCAGCGAGGTCGCAGTCCTGAACCGACTTCCCGAAATATGTCTGCGCGGCTGCTTCAACACCGTAAGCGTTTGACCCGAAATATACCTGGTTCAGGTAGAAGGTAATTATTTCGTCTTTCGAATATTTCTGCTCGATTTTTACCGCGAGGATTATCTCGGCGATTTTTCTCTCGTACGTGGCTTCCGGTGTCAGGTAGAGTGCCCTGACCAGCTGCTGGGTGAGTGTGCTTGCGCCCTGGCTTGTTGAATCTCCAGCCGTCAGGTTCGCGTGGACAGCGCGCGCGATGCCGTATATGTCAAAACCGGGGTGTTCGTAGAAATCCTTGTCCTCTGTCGCGACAATTGCGTCCCTCAAGTCCTGGGGAATCTGGTGCCAGCCGACCAGCACCCTGTTCTCCTCTCCGAAAACGTCCCCGAGGAGTGTCCCGTCTGACGCATATATCTTCGAGGTCATCGCGAGGTCTGGTACGCCCAGGTTCTCGATCAGGGGCATGTCCCTCACGACCTCTGACAGGAATCCATTAATGAAAGCGGTCGTGCACAGCAGGACAAACAGGACAATAAAAAGGATGAACTTTATCAGGGCGAACACCTTGATAAAAAGCCATTGTATTATTTTAAACACAATCATGGATTTAAGCCGGCTTAACCTCTTATAATATTGTCGCAATTAAACCACACTAAATGGTACCACGTGTGGCATACTTTTGTTAAATGCATCTTTAAGGCCATTTCTGAGTTTCGACTGATTATTCCCTGTTACGGTTCACAGGTTTTTCATAAGTTTAACCGAACCGATTCGTTTCTGATGAGTCTAATGTCATCAGGAGTAACGTAAATACCAGAGGTGAGTAATAAACATGGATCAGAGAATTGCGACACAACGGTCAAGATCAATAGCATTTCTTATTTTCTTCGCCGTGATGATCGGAATCGGTATGGGATTCATCCTTGCGAACGGCTTCGATATGATTCCGTTCACCGTGGCGGAAACCGAGCGACCCGTGGCGGTTGAGCCAAGCGAATTTCTCATGGACACACAGGAAAGCTTCCGCGAGCTTGTCGCGGCTGTTCGTCCCGCTGTCGTCAGCATACAGGCGGAGGGTGTGTACACAGGGGAAATGATGGACTTCGAGATGGGCGACCCCTTCGAGTGGTTCAACGGACCGATGGGTCCGCACAACAGGCGGGGTGAACCCGATCCCCGCGAATACAGCTTTCCCAACCTGTCGGCGGGCAGCGGATTCATCGTCGATCCCGACGGTTATATCCTGACAAATAACCATGTGGTCACCGGTGCCGATGAGATTCGGGTAATCCTCGACGATGGCAGGGAGTTTGAAGCAGAGGTCGTCGGCGAGGATCCGGACACCGATGTGGCAATTCTGAAGATAGACGACGATGACAGCTTCCCGTTTATTGGTTTCGGTGACTCTGACTCGCTGCAGGTAGGCGACTGGGTCATGGCTGTCGGCAATCCGTTCGGCAACCTCGCGGGGACGGTGACAGTCGGAATCGTTTCTGCGACCAACCGCGAGTACCTCAATCTTCCCGGCAACACCTACTACCAGAATTTCATCCAGACCGACGCCGCGATTAATCTCGGCAATTCCGGTGGACCGCTGGTCGACATGTACGGTCGCGCGGTGGGCATCAATACTGCAATTACCGCGACAGGCAGCGGTATTGGTTTCGCCACCCCGATCCAGCTTGCCGAGTTCGTCTATGACAACTTCATCGAGTACGGTGAGGTCGTCCGCGGATGGATCGGTGTGACAATTCAAAACCTCGACGCAGACATGGCCGGTGCCCTCGACCTCGAAGACAACCGCGGCGCGCTTCTGTCAGAGGTTCACGAGGGAGATCCCGCGTACGAAGGCGGACTGCAGGTGTACGACGTCCTGCTCGAGATCGAAGGCCAGCCGGTTGTGAGCGTACAGACCGCGTCCCGGCTCATCGCTTCGCTTCCTGTCGGAGAACCTGCTGAATTCCTGATCCTGCGCGACGGCGAGGAGATGACGGTCGAAATTACGCCTGAAAGACGTGATCTGGGCGAGTTCCTTGGACTTGATGATACCGACGACGACGAGGACAGTGAGACTCCGGATAAACCCGGCAAGAATGCGGAATACCTGGGGATCGATGTTATGGAGCTTACCGATGACGATATCGCGTACTTCGGGCTTCCCGACGATGCGACCGGTGTCCTGGTCGATTTTGTAGCTCCCGATGGTCCCGCTTTCGAGAAGGGTCTCATGGAGGGAATGGTGATCGTCAGCGTTAACCGTGAGCCCGTCGAAGACCTCGACGATTACGATGAGTTAATGGCGGAAGCGTACGAGGAATTCCTTGACGATGGATCAAGCGTTGTCATCAGGTACCTGACATTCAGCCCTAACTCCGGGTGGGTACGTCAGTTCATGGCGGTTCCGTTTGAATGACATTGAGATTGAATAACGTAGAGAACGTTTGCTGAAATACACATAGTAAATGTCCCCGGTACAAATCGGGGACATTTTTTTTGAAAGATAGCCGATGTAGCATGTGCGACTCGCACATGATTGCCGGTCGCATGATCGACCCGATCATGCATTTATTTCAGATAAAGATAACAGCGGTGACAGGCACTCAGATTTGGCTCCAACTGCACTTACAGTAAGTCATGATTAATATTTCGCCAAATCTGCCCGCCAGTCCCCGTTGCATAAATAAAACTTGCTTTCTTACCTTTCTAAGCGGTAAATTCAACATCGATGCCTGCGAAGTCCCATGCAATCGAGTTAAAAAAAGCCCGTCCTCTCGGTATCGGACGCCTGACCTCACTTGCGCATTCAACCTCTGCTAAACCCGGCATTCTAATCGGTTCTTCCAAAGGACTCTACTATTATAAAGATCCCGAATCGAAACCCTGGAGGATCAGGCGTCACCCGGTTGCGTGGGTTCTCGCCTGTGATAACGGTGCCGTCTGCTACGAGGAAGTTGCAGATCACGGGCAGCTCGTTTTCCTCGACACCAGCCTCAATGTGTTCAGGTTCGACAAGGAACTCGCAAGAACCATAAATCCCAAGGCTTTCTGGAATGAGGGACTCATAATCCTTGACAAGGGTGTGCTGATTTACTTCGATCCGAAGGCAAATGAGAAAAGTGCACTGGCTGAGATTGGTCCCACCCGATTCATCAGCCCGTTTGCACGTACACACGACGGATTCGAGTTCATCGCTGCCGAGCAGGGTGCTCACTGGCCGACATATCTCTTCAATCTCGTCCTGACGGACAATCCCGAGCTGATACGAACTGTTAAATCGGAGGACGTGATACTTGCGAGGAACTTCCTGCCGCTTCCCAACGGAGATTACCTCGTCCATCCGCAGGGTCAGGCTCTTTTCATAGTCTACAGGCATTTCAGGAAGGATGTGGAGGGCCTGAGGACGTGGTCGCTGACCCCGATTCCTGGTGACGCACGTCCTGTAGGGCTTCTGATGACAGGTAATTTGCTCTTAGCGGCAGCGTCGGACAGCCTTCTGAGCTTCGAATTCGCGAAGGATATTCCCCGGCGGGCTTAACTCAACTGGTGGGCAGTATGTTATACTATAAATGACGGTGTAGGGGATAATAGAGGTTTACCGTCCAACGGAGGACTAAAATGGTACGCAACCTGTTTCTGGCAGCCTGCTCAATATTGCTGTGCACGATTGTTGCATGTGCGGGATCGCCGGTCGATCCATCGAGCGGTGTTCAGGCTACAAATTCCCCGGACACGTCTCTACTTCTTCAGGACAGCTCTAATCAAGCCGCTGATAACCGTTACCTCTGGGGTTACTGGAACATCAGCTACGATCGCGACACCAGCGAGTTCGAGGTCGTTCCTGCGCGGCATACGGAGATCCATTTGAATGTTCTGAAGCCGCTGGAGGATGGCATGTGCACGACATGCCTTGTTATCGGTGATAACGAGATCAATCCAGAGGGTAACCTGGACGTTCAGATCGGGATTATCCATCCGGTCAACATTGACGGGGCATATAAAAAGGAAGTCTTCACGGGATTCGACGTGCGTGGCATAGCGATTTTCGAAGGTTCTCATTACTTCAATGAGCACGGACTGAAGATTTCATCGTACGCCAACGACGAATACACTGTCGTAAACGCAGACGGTTACACTACCTTGTGGTCTCCCGAGGCATTCCCGCCCGGTTTCCTGGGCAGGCCGATCTTTGAATATTACCCGGCAAAGTACGAGGAAAATGGTGTAAATATCACCACGACGCTGAATCCATACATGGCATTCTGGACACTGGCCGAGCGCCGCGCATTCGGTGCAGGCGATCATGCGGATAAGATCTTCACAATTAAATTCCCCGATGACCTGACTGTCCCGCTGGATTTTGGCTACGCTGTCGATGCCAGCTGGGCGTCTCCCGCTAATATTGATAATCCTAATGTGCCTGATGATTTTCCGCCACAGGCAAATTCGATTGAGGCTTACCGAATCGAAACTGATTTCAGCGGCAACCTGACATCACTCGGTGGTCAGGCACTTGCGGCAATCAGGATCTACGACTGGCAGGGAGCAACAACCATCCAGTCAGTCCAGGTTGAGTGTATTGAATTATTCGAGGGAGTCCTCGGGGCAACACTTCAGCAGGTGATGACAGAATACGCTGAGTACACAGTGCAGATTCCGAACACGCTCAACGCCGGTGTCGGTGAATACCCGCTGCTGATATCCGTCAAGGACACCAATACCGTCCCGATCATCGGTATTGTTGATGCTTTCGACATCGTAATGATCGAGGTCAAACCACCGCTTAACCTTATCGATACTATCCTTATGGATTTCTACCCGATCGAGGGCTGCTTCAATACTAACGACAACACGTGTTACTTCGCGCCCATTCCCGGCACTGAAAATGTCGCATTACAGGGAATTTCAACAACGCTGATAAAGGAAAGCGGATTCCCGCAGCTGGGGTTTACTACCGGCGGCATGGGTCTCAGTGCTACTGCCGGCCGCGTATTCATCGCAACCGACCTTGAACTTTCAGACTGGCTTGCGGACGTGTCTGTTATCAACCTCAATGGCAAGGTTGTCGAGTATTACATCGACATACCGTCGTCGACCGGACTTAACGGTGCCAGGCCGATTGATTTCTCAATATTTGAGAACTTCCAGGAGGTCTGGGTAACCCTGAACGCGGACAACGAGGTCGGTTACTTCCCTGCAAGTGAGCAGAATCCGACAATCGAACGTATTGATGTCGGTACCGGACCGACAACACTGGCGATTGACGATGCCAGCTACCAGATTTTTGCCGCCTGCGATGGCAACGACACCATCGCGGTGATCGACGGCTGGACCAAAGACGTCACATCGATCGCATGTCACACGCCGATGATCAGTCCTGACCCTATCCTGCCGGCCACGCCCGGAATGGCATACGTGCCGACCAATGACAAGCTGTACGTCACCACGCTGATGGCCGGTACGGTGGATTACTACGATATGTCGGTGGATCCACCCGTTTACGAAGGTCAAATCATCCTCGCAACGCCTGATACGGAGCCGATAGTCGGCCTTGTTTACGATCCCGGTTCCGGATTTCTCTTCGCCACGGGTCAGCCGACCATTGTGACTGGGCACGTCTTCGTGATTAACCCGGCCACCAACCTGAAAATGTACGAAGCTGACACCACCGGCGGGAATCCAAGCTTCCTTGGACTGGCGAGTGCCGCAAAAATGCTGTTCGTCCCGGACCCCGCTCCCGACACAGGCCATGTCGACGTGTACGAGATAGTTTATTAGGCCTAACTACAGTGCCCCGACCAACAGTGCCCCGACCGTAAGGGAGGGGGTAAAAAATAATCATTATTAAAACAACACACCCACTAACGCAGTGGGTGTTTTTTTATACTACTGGGGGTGGTGACCACTGGGGGGGGCGACATCCTGTCGGCCGGAGCGGAATCGTCCCGATTTCGCATTTCTTACCGGGAAATCGCGCACGGGACGTACCCGATCCCGCGGACCGGAGGTCCCCGCTCCCATTAGCCATCCCCGCTCCAATTTACTGTCCCACCTCCAAATTGTGGTGATGGTTTACTTGTGATTCAGGCTGATGTCGATCTCACCGATCTCCGCCTCGACCGCGTCGAGGACTTCACCGCTCCAGACCAGCTCTCCGCACTTGATGACATCGTGGTAAAGAACACGATCTTCCTCGAGACGCTCGACGTGCTTTCTGATTACATCGTATGCGACCTGCGTTCCGATACCCGGCTTCTGCGGTGCATGGAAGTCTAAAGCCTGTGCCGCGCACATCATCTCGATTCCGAGCACGTTTGCCACGTTCTTCAGGACCTCGTTGAACGCGCGGATGGACGTCGGGCCCATGCTTACGTGGTCCTCCTGGTCCGCGGAAACTGAAATCGAATCGCAGCTTCCCGGCCAGCAGTACATCTTGTTCTCGCTGACGAGACTTGCCGCCGTGTACTGCGCGACCATGAGTCCCGAGTTGATGCCTCGACCTTCGACGAGGAAGTCCGGGAGCCCTGAGAGCACAGGATTCAGAAGACGGTTCGTGTGACGTTCTGATAGATTAGCCAGCTCTGCAATGGCAATTTTAAGGTAGTCGATTGAAAGACCGATGCCCTGGCCGTGGAAATTTCCACCTGCAATATGCATCTTCTCATCCGGGAAGAACAGGGGATTATCGGCAGCGGCGTTCAGCTCCCGCTCGATCCAGTCCTTCGCGAAGTGCCATATATCGATCGCGGGACCCTGAACCTGGGGTGTGCAGCGCATCGAATAGCCGTCCTGAACCTTCCCGGAAAGATCGGCCATTATCTCGCTCTTATCGAAAATCCTGTTCAGGAAATGGGCGGTGGTCATCTGCCCCTTATGCGGACGCGCTTCGTGGAGTTTCGGATGATACGCTTTGAGTACGCCCTTGAGTGCATCGATGGTCATTGCTGCCGCGATGATCGCGTTCTTGATGAGTCTTCGCGAATCGACCAGCTGCAGGCATGCCTCGCCGGTCATCATCTGCGACCCGTTTATCAGCCCGAGTCCTTCCTTGTAGAAAAGCTCGAGTGGTTCGATCCCTGCTTTTTCGAGGGCTTCACCGCCGGGTATCCGCTCACCCTGGTAGAAGGCCTCGCCTTCACCCAGGATTACCTCGGCAAGCTGCGACATCGGGCTCAGGTCACCGGACGTACCGACCGATCCTTTTAGATTTACGACCGGAACGATGCCGTTGTTGAACACGTCAATGTACTTTTCAGCGGTGCTGAGACGGACCCCGGTGTGGCCGTTCGCCATTACGTTCGCACGTGCGACCATCGCTGCCCTGACCCTGTCCTCGGGGAAAAGGTCGCCGCAGCCGGCAGCATGCGAGTAGATTATCCGCTTCTGGAGCTCGCTTCCCATCTCCGGATCGATCCTGATCCTCGCGAACTCACCGATACCCGTCGTGACACCGTAGATTGCCTCTCCGCCATCGACGAGTTCTTTCACTACCTTTTCACACTTTGATATTCTATCCTCCGCTTCCTTCGAAAACGAAAGTACTCCGCCTTCTCTTGCTACTCCAGCTACATCGTCGATTGTTACTGTCTTGCCATCGAGTGCAACGTCCATAATTTTTTACTCCCGGATTTTCTTCGATGAAACCCGCGTATTCTAACAGGATTGATAAGCTGCTACAACCTTGTACGGCAGGTTAATTGTCTACTTGTGTATCACCGGGTTCACCCGGCATTTCATCCTTTGGAGATGCCGTCCAGGTAAGCCCGGCCAATCCCCCGATTATCACTGGAATATACCATTGCGCCGTGATCGGGCACGTCCCGCCGGTGCACCTGAACACCCATCCGAGCAGACCGCCTATCGCTGCGCCAATCACCAGACCAAGCCAGTTCATACGATTCCTTCCTTCAACCGGTCACCCGACAACTACTTCGGTTTCGACAGTGACCTCTGCATTCACACTGTGTCCCATGAAGCATATCTGGTGTGCGCGCTTCATGTACTGTTTAGCGGTTTCGATATCATCTTCCGATTTCACTGTGATCTTCGGACGTATGATCATCTTCGTGAACCTGAATCCTGTTCCCTCATGCTCCAGAAGACCCTCTATCTCGGATTCATATGCGCTGAATTCGAAACCTTTACGTGTCGCATATGAATAGAACGACGCGAGGTGGCATGCGTTTACGCCGGACAAGAGCAGGTCTTCCGGAGACCAGTTGCTTTCCGTCCCTCCAAACACCGGGGGAGGGTCGCCCTTGACGGAATGTCCTCCGCTGTTCGTCACGTCCCAAATACGTTCTCCGGTCAGTCTGACGCTGGTGTGGAACTTATGCGATTTATATTTTTTTTCAATTGCAGGTTTTTCGTTCATTACCTTCCTCTCTTCATTTGGAGTTGAGAAACCCCGGGATATGACCCGGGGTGTTTGTTTTCATGGCTATTCAGGTTGTACCCTTATCAGAATTCCCTCACAACAACCGTCACGTAGTTGGATACAACACCCATGTACTCGCAGCTCACGACTGTTGTACCTACCGGCCCTGTTGCTTTAAACAAGCCGAACAACGCTCCCCATGCGGCTGAATTGTCTGAGTCGATAATGAAGCCGGGGTCGTCGTCCGATACACGCCAGTCGACAAGGTTCGTGAGAGGTTGCGTTACACCGTTGGAATAAATTGCGGTGGCTTCGAACTGGACGGAACCTTCCATCGCTACGGACGCCCATGTCGGGTCGACCTGGATCGAGGAAAGTTCTACAGGTCCGGGTGCCTCGGTGCCCGGTATCGCTGCACCTTCTACGAGGATGTCAACGGACCTGCTTACACCACGGTACGAAGCAGTTATTGTTGCTGTTCCACCACCCATGGCGCGGAGCAGACCTTTTCCGAAGATCTCGACTACAGCGACATCGCTGGATGCCCAGTTGGCGTACGCTGTGATCCTGAAGGTAGC
Source organism: Planctomycetota bacterium (assembly GCA_030614715.1). Classification (GTDB taxonomy): domain Bacteria; phylum JAJVIF01; class JAJVIF01; order JAPKYR01; family JAPKYR01; genus JAUWTM01. The sequence goes on along the minus strand of JAUWTM010000024.1, from coordinate 18,389 downwards.
GTTTCCCGGGTATATCCCCGTCGCGCCAAGTGCATGAACCTGACCCGGTCGAATGGATTGGGGAACATTAAAAATATTAATAGACTGGAGATCCCCTACCGGCTCAATGCTTGCTGGTGTGTCACCTCTGCAGCCGAGGTTTAAAAGTATCGCGATTATTGCGAATGGGAGTATAAAGCGGCTAATGGATACGCGCATCTAGCGCACCTCCGGACAAGTTCGACTTATGGGACAACCAACCACCCGGAAAAGTCCCGGTACGGTTGAAACGGCATGGTAGCATTCAGCGTTAATCGGTGTCAAGGCTTCTTAACCGGGGCAACATATATTTTCAGGGTATGTGACCGATATCAGCGCAGGCCCCTGGCGCAGGCTGTAAGAATTTACAAAATTGAACTGAAAAATACAAAAGGCGCCCTCCCGCAAGGGCGCCTTGCTGAACCCTGGCCGACCCATTATCGGGCCGCGATGCTGCAAAGTTCGCGCACCGGAAGACAAACCCCCGGTCGTCCCGGAGCGGAGCAGTTAAGGCATTCCCCAGAATGCCAGTGATGCAAGCATCGCATCGATGAACGAACCGATGATCTGCCACCATTCTATGGAGGCAACCGGCGGGTTTTCATTCGGCCCACCGGCGTCGGGAGTGACATCTGGCGGTCCTCCCGCTTGAGGATCGTCATCATGAATCGCAACCAACTCGTCACCGGTATCGTCCAGATCCACTGTTTCATCGTGGATCATCTCGTACACCGGGATGTATTCATCGTTCCATTGTATGTCAGCTTTTGCCACGTTCACCATCGATGTGGAGAAGAAAATTACGAAGATCCCACCGGTGAGAACCATGCATTTCAGTTCGTTTGTCATGTGTCTAAAGAACATAATATTCCTCCAATCACGTGCGGATTGCCGTCCCGTTTCCCGGAAATAAAAAGGCCCCGGGATTCAGGTGACGTCAAAGCGCCGTGCCCCCGCATACGGGGGTGTCGAATCCGCTGGAGCCTTTATAATCCTATAGCGAACTATAGTATATATACCATACTATAGCCGTCTAGTCAACCCCCTCCTGTTTTAACGACCTGACTCCCGTAACGACGCATGGCAATGCGCCGCAGTGCGTCCAGCCTTCCATTAACCTGAAGCACAATCCCGTAGCACAGCACGGCAGTGCGTCCAGCTTTCCAATCCTACCCCCCCTCGTAGCGACGCATGGCAATGCGCCGCAGTGCGTCTGGAAAAGAAAATAATCAAACCGCTGTTCTATTGTGTATCGGATTTTGCCGGGGGGAAAATAGGCTCAGCTTAGATATCAACGCCGTGCTTCGTCAGCACCTTTAAATATACCCGCAACGTCTCCTCAGCAGCATGCTCCCAGTTGTACTTCATCGACCTCGACAAGCCTTCGATCACGTAAGTGGCCCTGTACGGCGGATCCTCGTGCATTTTCAGCATCTCCTCGGAAAGGCTGGAGTGATCACCGATCGGCACGTAGGAGACTGCCTGTCCCCCGATTTCATGGAAAACATTCAGGTCACTCGCGATTATGGGACATCCGGTCGCCATTCCCTCGATTATCGGAAGTCCGAATCCTTCCGCAGAGGACGGGAAAAGGTATGCGGTTGCTACGGAATAAAGGACAGCAATTTCCGGGTCCGGGATGTAGCCCGGGAAGAGTACCTGCTCCGTTAGATCCATGTCCTTAACCAACTCAATCAGCTTCCTCTGGTAATCGTTCGGAATCCCGATTAACAGGAGTTTCAACTGCACCGACGCGTCTTTGATCTTAGCGAACGCTTCGATCGCCACCTTGTGGTTCTTCCTCGGCTCGAAACTCCCGACCATCATGAAGAATTCCATCGGAGCGTGATACTTGAACCTGATACGGTTGATGTCGTGGGGGTCGGTGACGCGGGTATAGACAGGATTTACACCGTGATAGATAACTGATATTTTTTCAGGGGGGATCTGCAGTATATTGACAAGATCGACTTTTGTTGCTTGCGATACCGCGATGACGTGGTCCGCGCTGTGGTAGCTCGATGGAATCCATTTCGAGAAATACCATCTGCTGCCCGGAGCCATGAGTTTCGGCTGCTTCATGACGATCAGGTCGTGAGCCGTTACGACCTTCGGGAGCCTTGTGAAACGCGGTACTGAGAAGCACGGCATGTGAATTATGTCCACTTCCTCACGGTGAGCAGCCATGACGAGGTAATACTGCTCCCATGTCAGTCGTTCCATTGTCCTTCTGAAGGGTTTCCGACCCTTCGGCCATAACATCTTCAGGTTAATCGTCTCGGGGTGTTTTTCCATGATCCGTGCGATGTTCTTGGCATAGATGCCGAGACCTGTCTGGTACTTGCCAGTCAGTGATTGGGCATCGAATCCTACACGAATCGGTCGTTCCATCTGTATAGCTGATTGTACTCCGCTGCCTCATCAGCGTAAAGACGGGAACCCTAAAATCTCACCGTAATATCAACGATGATTGACAACGCATCTTATGTAAATAATAATCATCTGTATAAAGCCTGATGGGAGGAAGGTCATGAACACTAAATTACTTTGGTTACTTGCTATCACGGCACTTGTGCTGGCGGTCGGCTGCCCGAAAAATGCAACCCCGCTTTTTTTAGGCAGTATTTTCGGACCCGTATCCCTCGATGAAAATACGTCCGGTGAATATTCGATTATCGTGTCCGGGGACACCGGTATCACCTACCTCTGGACGTGCGAGCCGTCATCCGCAGGCAATTTCACCAACGGAACCTCCTCACTCGCTACTTTCCATGCGGGATATGTCGACCAGGAAACCCTTGTCTCACTTCGCGTTTTGATTATGTCCGACAATGCCGGACCCGAATTGCAATCCATGGGTGTTTACATTCAGGACACTGGTGTGACAGGACTCTCGGTCGGAAGCATCGCCGGACCCTTGTCTGTCGATGAAAATACATCGGCTGACTTCAGCGTTGTTGCGACCGGAGATACTGGAATCACATACGACTGGTCAGTTGATCCGGCAACTGCCGGGGACTTCACAAACGGGACAACTACTACGGCTTCATTCAACGCTGCTTCGGTTTCAGCCGATATCCCGGTCGTAATTTCAGTTGCAGTCAACTCTGACAGTTACGGTCCGGTTACTCGCGACCTGAGTATTACCGTCCGCGATGATGGTTCAGGGGGACTTAACGTCAGCAATATCACCGGGGATGACTTCCTGTACGAGCTTAACTCCATCTCGTTCAGTGTAACCGCGAGCGGTGACACCGGCATCACGTATGCCTGGACCTGCGATCCCGCGTTAGCTGGTGATTTCACCAGCCCGACCAGCGATTCTACAAGCTTCATGGCAAACGATGTTGATGAAGCGACAGATGTAATCATCCAGGTGGTTGTCGACTCCGATACGTACTTCCCGGTCACAAGGACCCACAACATAAAGGTCCTCGATGTAACTACAGGCGGCTGGGTTCGTACGTGGGGAGGTTTGACATCCGAGACTGCATCGCAGGTTGCCTGCGATTCAAGCGGCTATGCGTATGTCACGGGCAGCTTCGATGGGATCGCCGATTTCGATCCAACATCCGCTGAGGAGAACATCACATCGGAAGGACTAACCGATGTCTGTCTCGGTAAATACGACTCCTACGGGAACTACTTATGGACACTCACATGGGGCGGCACAGGCGAGGACGTTAGTCTGGATATCGCTGTGGACAGCACAGGTGATATCTATGTGGCCGGTTCTTTCTCCGACACGGTGGACTTCGATCCCGGCACAGCCGAACAGACTGCATCGTCCGCAGGAGGACGTGATCTCTTCATAAGCAGGTTCGATTCAGACGGTAACTTTGAATGGCTTTACACGTTCGGCATGGACAGCCATGACGATTACATTGGGATAGCTCTCGATCCGCTTGACAATCTATACATTACTTCCGGATTTAAAGGCACTTACGATTTCGATCCCGGTACTGGTACCACTGAAGCTACAGCGATTGATGAGCACGACGTATTCGTGGTCTGCTTTGATTCTGCGGGTAATTTCACCTGGTTAACCACTTGGGGCTATACGGCTGATGATATCGGCAGGGGAGTTGCGGTCGATGGATCGGGCATGGTTCTCTTCACCGGCGAGACTGATGAGAAGGCTTTTCTCATCAAGTACGATCCTCTGTCGGAGTCCTTTAAATATCAGCACACATGGCCATCCAATCCCGGTACAGCGATCGCCATTGATACAATGGATAACGTCTATATCATGGGCAGCTTTATATTCGCAGTTGACTTCGATCCCGGTCCGGGAATCGATGAGCATTATGCCTACCCGATGAATTCGATATTCGTCAACAAATTCGATGATATCGGTGACCAGCAATGGGTGAGTACCTGGGACGGGTCCGCCGGGTATCACGCGTATTACCTTGGAAGGGACCTTGTCTCAAGCGGTGCCGGTGTCCTAGTTGTTCAGGAGTGGCTGAATTCATACGACCTTTTCTGGCCGCAGATCTATCTCGAAATGCTGTATTCAGACGGCTCACCTGCCTGGGGATATATTGGTGATAGTTCCGCAGGTGAATCCTACACAGGTGGCGCGGCTGTCGACAGCAGCGGGAATTTTTACATAGCTGGCAGTTTCGAGAACACTGTCGACTTCGATCCCGGGTCGACAACCGATGAACACACCTCCGCGGGTGACACGGATGCGTACCTGATGAAACTGATGCCCGATGGTACGTGGTGACTGGTAAAACACTGTGCGTTGATGGCTCAGGTGGCATTGGTGATGAATGTTCGATATTATTCTCGCTTTGATACACAAACCAAAGTGAGAAATAAGCTGCAATTCATGTCAAAAACCAAACCTCAAGACTACTTCGCTGAAATCCGAAACCTGTCGAACGGCGGTACCCTGGCAGTCGAACGCATGCCCAGCATGGAAAGTTTCACCCTGGGTTTCTTTCTGCCGGTAGGTGCTGTGCAGGAATCGAGAAGTGTTAACGGTATCAGTCACTTTATCGAGCACATGCTTTTCAAGGGCTCGAAGAAGCGATCCGCAAAGGCAATCGTCAAGTCGATCGAGAGGGTGGGCGGGATCATCAACGCCTCTACCGGTCGCGAAGTCACATATTTTTACTGCCGCGTCGCCGCGAAACGTCTCGACCTGGCCTTCGATGTATTAACTGATCTCGTGTTCAATCCCGTTTTCGAAAAGGAGGCACTTGAGCGCGAAAAGGGAGTCATCCTCGAGGAAATCAACATGAACGAGGACGATCCGGGTCAGGCTCTTTATGACCGTTATCTGGCCTCGGTGCACGGAAACACTCCGTATGGGCGTCCCATCCTTGGATCTGAGGAAAACATCGTCTCTTTCAATCGAAAAGCCATCCTCGATTATCATCGCAGGAACTACCACCAGGGCAGGCTGGTGGCATCGATCGCAGGCGGCATCGATCCCGACCGTGCGCAAACCCTTCTCGAAAAACGGCTTGCACGGTACCCCTGCAGGAAATTACAGAGAAAACGTCAACCGAAAGCCCCGGTGTTTACTCCCGCGGTGACGGTTATATCCAAGGACGTTGAACAGGCCGCATTGATAATCGGGTTCCCGTCGACCAGCATCCTGGACCCCGAGAGGTACTCTTTCAGCCTCCTCGATGCAATTCTCGCGGGTGGAATGATGAGCCGTCTCTTCCAGGAGATACGCGAGAAGCGTGGGCTTGTCTACTCCATCGATTCCGCGCACCAGCCGTTCAGGAAGGGAGGCTTGTTCTCAATCGAAGCCGGCATGAAGGAGGAAAACCTCCTTACCGTGTTAAAGCTTTGCCTTCGGGTTATGCGGCGTCTCGCGGACGATGGACCCGGTAAGCGTGAGCTGGCCGACACGAAGCTCTTCCTCCGAGGTCACTGGGCGCTTGGACTCGAATCGACTTCGTCGCGCATGATCCGTAATGCCATGTCCTCACTGTTTTTCAACCGTCTTCTCAAACACGATGAGGTCATTCAGAAGCTCGATGCTGTTACTGCAGGCGACGTAGCCAAAGCCGCCCGGAAAGTGTTTAAAAACGGTGGTCCGGCTGTCGGAGCACTGTCGAGGTTTGAGAATGGCGACAAAATCAGGGAAATTGAAGAGCAGATCAAGTCCATCCGACGGTTGAAGGGACGTTCGAACAATAACTCGAAAAAATAACTTGTACTTTCCTTGATTGTAATTCACATCGCTAATACAATTTCCTCAACCGGCATTACCTGGTGTCCTGCTTTATAAACGTGCTGACCTTGTCCCTGGGAGGGAACCATGAATCACGGAATCAGGTACTTTACCTTCGCTGCACTTTTATTATTTGTCGTGACGGCCCTTACCTCCTGCAAAACCGATGTTTCAGCCAGCGCGGGAACGAATTCCGAATACGACAGTTATTTCGTCTATTCGGATATCGAGCGCGACGCTGATCCATCGATTGGCGAGAATGAAGTTGGGGAGCTCGTGGACGGTAATTCCGAGTTTGCTTTCCACCTGTACCAGTGGCTTGTCCAGAGCAACGACAACCTCATTTTCTCCCCGTTCAGCATCTCAGTTGCGCTTGCCATGACTTATGCGGGTGCTGTCGGCCAGACTAAGGAGGAAATGGCGGGTGTCCTGAATTTCACGCTTGACGATGCCTCTCTGCATCCGGCTTTCAACAACCTCGATCTGACTCTGTCGAGCCTGGGCGATGAAATTCCACGCGGGTACGAGAATGCAACACCTTTCACGCTCAACATAACCAACTCGATCTGGATGGAGCAGACCTTCGATCCCAATCCCGATTTTCTCGATACTCTTTCCCAGAATTACGGAGCCGGTCTTGCGTTAATGGATTTCATCAATGATCCCGACGGCAGTACCGGTATCATTAACGGATGGATTAACGATAAAACCGAGGGACGTATCCGGAACGCCATCCCGCAGGGTGCGATCACTCCAGCGACCGCGATGGCTCTCGTGAACGCGATTTACTTCCTTGCCAACTGGGCCGAACAGTTCTCCGAAAGCAACACCCGTGACGAGACCTTCCATTCATTCGCTGACGGTGACTTCCCCGTCCCCATGATGCATATGGAACATGACATCCGGTACTGCGAAGGTGACAACTGGCAGGCCATCGAGATGCCGTATATCGGCTGGGAGGCGTCCATGATCGTACTGCTTCCGGCTGAAGGCGAGTTTGGGAATGTCGAAGAGATTCTCAGCCCTCGATTCTTCACCGAAATCATCGACAGCTTCAACATGCGACCTGTTGACCTGACATTTCCAAAGTTCGAGTATGAGACCTCGCTCGAGCTTTCCGAGATTCTCTCCCAGATGGGAATGCCTTCAGCCTTCATGGGTGGATTCTCCAACATGGTGAACAACGCCGCAGGGGATCTCTTCATCTCAAGCATTATTCACAAGGCTTTCGTGGCTGTCGATGAAGAGGGAACCGAGGCGGCAGCGGTGACAGTCGTAATCATGATGGAAACTACCGAGATGCCTGATGAAGATCCACCGGAACCCGTTGAATTCAAGGCGGACAGGCCGTTTATCTATTTCATAGTCGAACGAAGCACGAGAACAATACTGTTCATGGGCCGGGTAATGAACCCATCGGTGTAACAAGCGTATGAAGGTCCTTTTCCTTGAAAATCCGCACTCCGGGGGCAAGGGCGGCAGGAAAGTAGTCGACATTGCTCTCAACCGCTTTGCAAAAGTCGGCTGGGACACTACCCCCATCACAACTGAATCCCCTCAACATGCTGAGGAGCTGATAAAATCAGCGACGGACGAGGGCTACGAGCTCCTTGTTATCGCCGGAGGTGACGGGACTATTCATCACACCGTGCAGCACCTTCCCATCGGCTCCAACGAAGAGCCTTCGAAATTACCCTTCGCAATTTTTCCCCTGGGCAGCGGCAATGATTTTTTCCGCGGGACAGGAGCACCCCGCGATCCCGAAGGTGCCGCGGAAAACATCGTCAACGGACGTCCGGCCCCGGTCGATATCGGCATTGTCGAGCCGATCGACGACGACGGCAAACCCCGCGACCAGCGTCGCCTGCATTTCATCAACACGGTCGGTGTCGGCATGGACTCACAGACCCTCGCGACACGCGAGAAGGCACCGAAATTCATGTCCGCACGCTACGAGGTTCTCTTCCTGCTCACCCTGATGCGTCTGTACCCACTGGAAGTGTCTCTTTCAACGGACAGGTGGGACCTCGATGTCAACGCGTACTGGGTGCTTGTCTGCAACAACGAGTTCATCGGCACCGGTATGAATGTCGCACCCGGCGCGAAAACCAACGACGGTGAATTCGACATCCTCATCGTCGAAAAAATGTCCAAGTTCAAATTCATCTCCTACATGAAGCTCGTCTTCAAGGGCACCCATACCGAAGTTGACGGAATCGAGATTCATCGCGCGAAGGAAATCGTCCTCAGGTGCAGTCCCAACCAGAGAGTGGCAGCCGATGGCGACCGTTCGTTCGAGGGTCCTGTAAAAATCCGCTGCCTTCCCGGTGCCGTTACACTCTGGACGTCGTGGCTGAATCGTGAGAAACTGTGACCTGACCGCACGCAACTAAATTCTGTATTCGTCAGTCTGCTGAATAGCGGGAGTTCAGCATTAAAGGACTGAATTTCAGTGACAGACCAGGATGAAAACCTTCAGGTTGACTTCCAGATCAATGACGATCAGGACAAAATGGCCTGCACTGAAACAGGTCTTCCCCGGTTTAAACGCAGAAAAATAAAGGTCAAGCCCGATTACTACGTGCCTGAAAATCCAGTAGAGGAAGCTTCGGGAACAAAACGTCAGACCCTTTATTCCGGATCGACAGGTCCCATCATCGACAGGCTTAACAAGGAGGTTCATCCGGATCAGGTGCTGCCTGAGTCTGACCGCTTCAGGGGTGATCCGCTTTCCGGACGTAAAGGTCGCGCGATTATTTTGACAGTCAAAATCTTAGTTGTCCTTGGTTTTCTGTGGCTGGGATATTATCTCTGGACGCATGAACCCCTGACATTCATGCTCTATGTCATCATCCTGCTTCTTGTCTTTGGCGTAGTTAAGTCGGGACTGGAATTCGGTGAGAATTCGGTTTTCAACTGGAACTCACGTTATTTCAGATATTGGCGTTAGCATGTCCGACCCGAACGAAAATAATGAGGAATTGATCGACCCCGGTGACGGTGACACCGAAACTGCAGATAATCACGATCTCTTCACACCTTCCCCTCCCAAAGCAGAGTTGTTCCACCGGGACGACACGCCATCCCCAGATGGACTATTATCGGAGTCATCCGGCGAATCACCGCGGGCGGGTCGGAAGGTGAGAATCAGTTCCTCTGAGCATGATGAACGGTACGACTATCAGGTACCCAGGAGTAAAAAGGAATCCGAGAATCCCCTTGCACTGATCATCGGACATCCGGTGGTCGCCACGATTGTTATATCAGGCATTGTAATCGGATTGATCCTAGCACCACGGTACTCATCAACATTCTGGTGGCTTCTGCTTTTACTAATATGCTATCTGCCATTTGCCCGTCTTCACTCGACTAAATGGGGTCGATACCATGATGCCGGATGGGATAATGAAATTGACAGAAGAGGCTGTCTGTTCGGTGGCTGGTGGTGGTAGGCGCTGACTTTGTGAAAAAAACCGCAAACTTTATCCTTTAATACAATATGGGGTTGCATCGCGCCATTTTAGGTGTTATCATCCCGGCCTTGCCTCACGGGAAACTGTCTCCCAGGGGTAATTTTAAGTGATTTATTACCGGATTGGAGAACGTTTAACTGCTGTTCTGATCGATTAAAAATGTTTATCAAGACCGAGGCAACGTGAGTATTGTCCGGCTGCCGCGGCCTTTTCGATACACCATAATCCAGGTCTGTAGAAGACAAGGAGCGAAAAATGTCAGATTTTGTTAATTCCTTCATGGAAATGGTGCGCGCAAAGAACCCCGCGCAGCCTGAGTTTATCCAGGCGGTCCAGGAGGTCATTGAATCCCTGGCTCCCGTCATGGATCGACATCCGGAATACAAGGAAATGAAACTCCTCGAGAGAATGGTCATTCCGGAACGCATTATCATCTTCCGTGTCCCGTGGCTTGACGATGACGGTACACCGCAGGTCAACACCGGTTACCGTATCGAGTTCAACTCGGCCATCGGACCCTACAAGGGCGGACTTCGCTTCCACCCGACCGTCGACCTCGGCATCCTTAAGTTCCTCGGTTTCGAGCAGGTCTACAAGAACTCCCTTACCACTCTCCCGATGGGCGGAGGCAAGGGCGGAAGTGACTTCGATCCCAAGGGCAAGAGCGATAACGAAGTCATGAAGTTCTGCCAGAGCTTCATGAGCGAGCTCTTCCGGCATCTCGGACCCAATACCGACATCCCCGCTGGTGACATCGGCGTTGGCGGTCGTGAGATCGGTTACATGTTCGGTACCTACAAGAAACTCGCCAACGAGTTCACGGGTGTTTTCACCGGTAAGGGCCGGAGCTGGGGCGGAAGTCTCATTCGACCCGAGGCAACCGGTTATGGTGCCACCTACTTCGCACGCGAGATGCTCAAGACCCGCAACGATTCACTTGAGGGTAAAATCTGCACGGTTTCCGGTTCCGGAAACGTTGCCCAGTTCTGCACCGAGAAGGTCACACAACTCGGCGGCAAGGTTGTAACCCTGTCCGACTCGAGCGGTTCGATCCACGATCCTGACGGAATCGATGCCAAGAAGCTTGCATTCGTCATGGATCTCAAGAACGTCAAGCGCGGACGTATCAAGGAATACGCCGATAAGTACGGTTGCGAGTACCTTGAAGGCAAGCGACCGTGGGGCGTCAAGTGCGACTGCGCGTTCCCGTCAGCTACACAGAACGAGATCGATGCGAACGACGCGAAAGCCCTTCTCGACAACGGCTGCTTCGTCGTTTCAGAGGGCGCGAACATGCCGTCCACGCCTGATGCGGTCGAATTGTTCCTGAAGGCCGGGATCCTCTTCGGACCTGGCAAGGCTGCGAACGCCGGCGGTGTCGCCACAAGCGGTCTCGAGATGAGCCAGAACTCAATCAGGCTGTCATGGACCCGCGAGGAAGTCGACGAGAAGCTCGACGGAATCATGGTTGCCATCCACGACCAGTGCGTGAGTGCGATGAACGAGTACGATCTGAAGGGCAACTACGTTGCCGGCGCGAACATTGCAGGCTTCAAGAAAGTTGCCGATGCAATGATCGCACAGGGCCTCGTTTAATCTGCACCCGGATTACAAATCCTTTGAAATCAATTCAGCCCCACCGGAAACGGCGGGGCTTTTTTTATCTCAGCATGGTGTGCCGGTCGGTTACTGTAATCACAGTTGTCATAGACCGGTTAACGTGTCTGGTGTGCTATAATTAGCATCCGAATAAATATCACGGGGCATTACCAAGGTAGTAGTTTTTCATCAAATTAACGAAATCGGGATCACCTTCAACTCAGGGAGGCCATCTGTGAATAGGTACAGCATCGTAATCATTATCGTGGTGATTTTGTCATTTGTGCTCGGATGCACAACGGGAAGTAATCCTGTTGTCCCTGATCCAGGATCAGGGCTGACGTCCGGGGTGCAGGGCCTATACAAGCAATCAAACACCCACCTCTGGGGATACTGGGACTGTTACGTAAACACAGAAACGTGGACAATCGAGTTCGTCGAGAACCGTGCCGCCATGTTCACGGCAAACGTGACTAATTTCCTCAATTCGAACCCGTTCAGCATGATGTTCAACATCAACGGCATCATTACCGGGCCGGACTACATCGATGTCGATATCGATGTCGGTCTGACTCACCCGTTCCCGGGGATGCCGCAGTATAACGGGTACGACGTGAGGGGCGTTTTCATGGGCGACGGGTCGTTCAACATGGGGTACAACAACGCCCTGATCTATCCGGTGTTTGGAACGGACCAGTTCATGTTCCCTGATCCTGTAGATGACAACGGTGGTCCGGATGGATACACGCGATGGTTCAACATCTCTGAATTTTCCGGTGCGGGCATGCCGCTGCTCCAGTACACCCAGGGGAACCTCGCGACACCGGGCTTTTCGGGGAATTCGACCTTGAATCCGTACAGGTACTTCGCGGACGGGCTTGGGACAAACGGTGATTTAACGGACTGGCTGGATCAGTACAGCGACCAGCACGGACAATTTTCGTCGGGCGCAACCAACGAGCGTAATTACTACCTCAGGTTTCCCAATGCAAAGGATGTCGTGTACGGCTACGCGGTGATCGCGAACTGGGAGGGTGACACCCCGGAATTCCACCCCTCAAACGCCGTGGAAGCTGTTGCAAGCAGCGTGGTCGACAACTCTGATGTCTGGTACGTCGATCCATTACAGAATGGCGGGGACATAAACCTGGAGCTCAGCATTTTTGACTGGCACGCCGAAGTTTCTGCGGGAGTCATGGAAGATTATAAAATCTTTGTGGAGTCAACAGTCCTGTCAATACCCTACGAGTGCAACGCTCTCGAAATGACACCGGTCGGGCAGGATGGGTACATTCACAGGTATCAACTGGGAATCCCTGCAGACGCGGTTATGCAACTCGAAGGCAACGAGTACTGGGTGATCGTCGAGAGCACGGTCGCAGACCACACGAACGAGTTCGGAATCCCGAATGATGCGGGCGTGGATCCGCTGGCGGGGTTCTTCAGGTTCGATCTCGATGTCTCGAACCAGCTGCCGTGCGGTGTGACACTTGAATACATGGATCCTGACACCGCGGGAATCAATGAATCGGTTGGAGTACAGATTGTCGGAACCGGCTTCTCGGACGGCCCGAGCCTGGGATGCTATCTGTCGAACGGATCGATCAACGTTACGGGGGACAACATCGCGGTGATCGATCCTGCCCTCGTGCAGGCGGATTTTGACTTTCTCGCCGCTGGAGCCGAGGAAGGATTCTACGACCTTTATTACACGAACGGCGACAGTTGCGAGGTCATGCTGGCTGATGCGATGGAACTGGTCGACACGTCATGGCCGGTACTTGTCGAGTCGAGTACGAACTACTACTATCCGAAATTTATCGAGGATTCGAACGGTATATACCATATAATCTGCTCGTCGGCACCGTCACCGCCTGAATCCGGGAATTACCCGGTGGTCGAGTCGGTATGGTTTATTTCAGAAGACAGCGGTTATACATGGGAGAACAAGGGAAATATATGGACCTGGGCTCATACGGTATATGGAACCGCACCGACAAACGGTCACGCGATGGCTGCGGACGCGAACGGTGGTGTGTATGTGTCGCTCCCCGAAAGGCCGCACCCGAGCACATCATTCAACGACATGTATGTCGCGTACCTCGACACCGATTCACTCGGTGATCCATCGACATGGACCGTCAACGACTGGGATCACAAGCATGTTATAGACGGCTACGTGCAGATCTCGTACATTTGCGCGAGCCCGGACGGTGAACTCCTGATGATCTGCCGTCTTTCGACCGCCAACTGCCCGTACATCTACGCCCAAAGCTGGGCCAGTCTCCCGCCTTTACCGGGACCGGTCCAGAACATGGTTTCCAAGTGTGTCGGGATCACACCCCGCGAGATGGTGCAGTCGCCGAACAACGCGATCGTTTACGACGAGACGAAGGAGACCTTCATCTTAGCGATGGGCGGGTTGTTTGACTGGAACTACTCAACGTCGCCGCCACAGGTCGATGGGGGTGGATTCCTGCTTGAATACGATCCGCTTCAGGACCAGTTCAACAGGCTTGCGACAATTTCCCATCACTTTGACACGGTCTACGGACTTGGCGGGAGCGGACGGTTCGACAAGCCGTATTTCGGGGATGTCACGCTTGATTCAAACGGTGCGATTCACTGGGTGCACCAGATCCAGGTGCCTACAAATGAACCGACCAGTTATTACTACCTCGGATACAGTCAGTACACCTTTGGTTATGCCACAAATGCGTCGGGAAGCTGGGATGTCGACCTGCCCATTAATCCAACCCCCACTTTCTACGTGAATCCCGATCCGCCGGACCCGACAAATCCGAATTTCCAGCGAGACTACGAGCGGAGATCGGTTAACCTTGTCTGCAATTCGAGCGATACGCTGATCATGAGCCTTGAGAGCTCCTATAACAATAAGGATTTCGATGTCGCCAACGACTCGACCGGTGGATTTACCGACCCGCCTGTGATCTACCAGGATCATTCGACCGGGGATCACCCGCCGTGGCATGTCGGGCAGGGCGAAGCGTCCGGGACGTTACTTGTCATACCGTTCACGAGCCAGGATTCACTTAATTGGAGCGTTAACGGGTCGCTGTATTTTACTAAGCTAACTGGGAATTAAGTCAGTCACACACGTAATCATCCTGATTTTGTGTGTATCGTTGTGATTCTAATTATCTTCCCTCTCACCGCATTCTACCTTGTGACGGATAACCTCGCCCTCGACCATGAAGTACACGTCCTCCGCTATGTTACCAGCGTGGTCCCCGATTCTTTCGAGGTGACGTACCATTGAAATCGTGTGGAACGCGAGGTCGATATCCTCATCTCCCTCGGTCATGCGCCTGAGGAGTTCACGGTAGGTTTCCCAGTGAAGGCTGTCGATCTTGTCGTCGGTGATGATAATGTCGAATGCCATCTCCGCATCCTGGTCGACAAGTGCCTGAAGACTGCGTCGGACCGATGTGAGCACAAGGTCTGCCATTTCATCAAACCGGGCGGGAAGTGCAATCGGTGGATGTTGGGCAAGGTATTTTGCCCGATCCGCAATGTGGAGCGCAAGGTCGCCGATACGTTCGAGATCGTTGTTCACCTTGAGTATCGAAATTACGTACCTGAGATCATTGGCGACCGGAGTGTGAAGCGCCAGCATTTTTAGTACCTTGTCCTCGACCTCGAGCTCCTTGTTGTCTATTACATCGTCGCCAGCCATTACCTCCTCGGCAAGCTCGATATTTCGTTCCCTGAACGCACGGATGGCCTTGGACGTTACGTCTTCGACCATCCCGCCCATTAAAAGGATTTCTTTTTTTAAATTTTTCAGGTCCCTGTCAAGATGGGCTCTCATAATCGGCTCCTCTTTATCCGAAACGACCGGTGATGTAATCCTCGGTCTGCTTTTTTGCGGGTTTCGTGAACAACTGCCTTGTCAGGCTGAATTCTATGATATGTCCCTCGTAGAAGAAAGCCGTGTAGTCCGACACACGCGCCGCCTGCTGCATGTTATGCGTTACAAGGCAGATCGTGTAGTCCTTACGAAGGATTCCGATCAATTCCTCGATCTTCGATGTCGCTACAGGGTCGAGGGCTGACGCGGGCTCGTCCATGAGTATGACATCCGGCTCGGTTGCTATCGCCCGTGCGATACAGAGCCTCTGCTGCTGACCACCGGACAGCGCCAGTCCGGACTTGTTCAAATTGTCCTTGACCTCGTCCCAGAGCGCCGCTCCATGGAGTGCTTTTTCGACCCGGTCATTCAGGTCGCTCCTGGACATTCTGTAATGAAGCCTCAGTCCATAAGCAACGTTGTCGTAAATCGTCATCGGGAACGGTGTCGGTTTCTGGAAGATCATGCCAACGTTTTTGCGGAGCTCCATAATATCAACACTTCTGGAAAGAAGGTTACTCCCGTCCATGATGATCTCGCCGGTCGCACGCTGTTCCCGGTAGAGCTCGTAAATCCTGTTGTACACCCGGATGTGCGTGGACTTCCCGCATCCGGACGGTCCGATGATCGCCGTGACACGGTTTTCCTTGATCTCGATGTTATTGTCGAATAACACCTGGTGCTTCCCGTAGAAGAAACAAAGGTCTTTGACAACGAGCTTACTCGGCAGTGAATCGAAATTCTCTGCTTCGCTGTCAGGACCATCAGCTACCTGGATCCTGTGCTTCAGTACGGGTTCCTGTACGGTATCGTCAGGCACGTCGTTTTTTTCCTCCACCGAAGAATGTCCTGGCGATGACCGATAGTACAAGGATTGCCCCGGTAATAAGGAGCGATCCCGCCCACGCCTGCTTCTGCCACTGCTCGTACGGGGTCATCGCATAATTGAAGATCGTAACTGTCAGGTTCGCTGTCGGTTCGGTCATATCGTAGACATATTTCATCGGACCTTCGACATCGTAGTACGTAAAGTAACTGTTATTGAATGCCGTGAACAACAGGGGAGCCGTCTCGCCGCTGACCCTGGCGATCGCGAGAATTACGCCGGTGATCAGTCCTGCTCGTGCGGCACGGAAAACAATGTGTACGATCATCTTCCAGTGAGGTGCTCCGAGCGCGAGAGCCGACTCCCTGAGCTCGTTCGGAACAAGCGCGAGGATGTCCTCAGTGGTCCGGGTAATCACCGGCAGCATGATGATTGCCAGCGCTACACCCCCGGCGAGTCCCGAAAATCCGGACATTGGCAGGACTATTACCGCGTAGATGAAAACACCGACAAGGATCGATGGTGTTCCCATTAAAATGTTGGCGAAAAACCGTACCGCGGACGATATTGGGTGGTTCCTCCCGAATTCAGAGAGAAAAATCCCGCCGAGAAGCCCTATCGGTACACCGACAATGGTTGCGAGAAGCGTGATGTAAAGGGTGCCGACTATCGCGTTTGCCATTCCGGTCTCAGGAACGGTGAACGGACCAGTCCGCCTGGTGAAGAAATTGATATCAAGTGCTTCGAATCCCTTGAAGGCAAGGTCCCAGAGGATCCATAGAAGGAAAAGTATCCCGACAAGCGACGCGACCATCGAAAGGACCTTGATGAATGTGTCGACACTTCTCCGCAATGTCAGGGATGAAGGTTTCATGACTTAACTTCGCTCGTGCTTTTTAAGCTGCAGGATCCAGAGCTGTGCTATCACCTGGAATATAAATGTAATCAGGAACAGGATTAGTCCGAGCTCGATCAGGACGCTCTTGAAGAGTGGATCGTTCAATGCCTCCCCGAATTCAAGCGCGATTGTCGATGCTATCGAGTTACCGCTTGAGAAAAGGGAAGCCGATATCTTGTGGCTGTTACCGATAACAAACGTGACAGCCATCGTTTCACCGATTGCACGTCCGAGCCCGATGAACATCGCACCAACGATTCCCCTGATCCCGTACGGGATGCTGATATGCTTAAGAACCTCCCACATCGTCGCTCCTGCTCCGTAACCCGCCTCTTTCAGTACCGGTGGGACCATGTTGAGAACATCGCGGGTGAAAGCGGTAATAAATGGGAGGATCATCAGGGCCAGGATAATGCCCGCAGTGAGCATGTCGACACCCATCGGTATCCCTTTGAAAAATGGGAGGAAGCCAAGTTTGGCCTGGAGCCACGGCTCGACCTTCGTCTGCATTATGGGAACGAGTACGAACAGTCCCCACATGCCAAAGATGATCGATGGTATCGCGGCCAGGAGCTCGATTGCACCCCCCACCACCTTTGCCAGCGTCGGGTGGGAGAGCTCCGTCAGGAACAGCGCGATTATGATCCCCATCGGTGCAGCTATCAGCATTGCAATGATTGTAGAAACGATCGTGCCGTAGATGCTGCTCAGCGCGCCGAATTCACTCGTGACAGGATTCCAACTCTGGTCAGACAGGAATCTCAGCCCGAATTCCTTCATTGAAAGTGTTGAGTTTCGGAAGAGCTCGAAGCCGATCGCCAGCATGACTAAAATTACCGCGATCGCGCATAACAGGGTAAGTCCCCTGAAGAAAAGGTCTACCTTGTTAGTCCGGGCTTTTACGGCTGATTTATCCATCCCTGATATTAGTATGGAAAGACCGCTGGCAGGATAAACGAGTTATGTTAAGATTCTGTGACAACTCTGTGACTACTCAATGGTCCTTGTTAAATGGAGTGTCACAAACAATTCATAAACATGACACGCCAGCGTCGCAATCGAAGGGAATCTGTTAAAGTGAATCTGGTAAAATCGAATCATCAGGTAATGACATCGGTGTGTAACATGCGAGCAAAATTTCTGGCCATTTCGATATTAGTGCTGGTCGTGATACTTGGTTCAATGGGATGTACCGGGACCTCGACCCGCATTGACGGCGGATCGGGTCAGCAATCGATCGGGACTGGTGAAACGTACGGCGACTGGAGCCATGTATCGCTCACAGGCACCGGAGCCTCTTTCCCGTACCCGATTTATGCCCACTGGGCATACAAGTTTGAAAATGTTTCGGGAATTCGCCTGAATTACCAGTCCATGGGCTCCGGAGCAGGGATTTCCTCAATTCAAAGCAGGACGGTTGATTACGGCGCATCGGACAAACCACTCCGGCAGGATGAACTCGACGAACACGGGCTGATCCAGTTCCCGATGATCATCGGCGGTGT
>JAUWTM010000062.1 GCA_030614715.1 Planctomycetota bacterium | reverse complement strand
GGATCGGAAACGTCGACAGTACGTAACTTCCCGTCATTGTATATTACATACGCGTAATCTCCGGACTTGCAGGTGTCCTCTGGAATCCAGGTTGTGTAAATCGAGCTGATTTCATTGACAGATTGAGGCGGATCCACGTCAAGAACAGTGAAATAGCAGGCCGGCACCCATCCTTCCCAGGTGAAGATAAGATCGTACTCCGAAAGGTATATGTAGCCGTCCTCGGCAACCATGCCCCTTGGTTCGTTGATATCGTACCAGGTGGTAATCAGAAAGGCCGACTCGGGTTCCGTAATGTCAATGATGTGAAGCAGGCCGTTATATTCGGCGACCATCGGATTGTGACTGGCCGCGACATACGCATAATTGCCGTCGACCTCCACGTGCTCCAGTTTGCGTGTCAGGGGTACCTGGTGCACCACTTCCGCGGTTTCCAGTGGGTTGATTCTGATTATAAACAAGTCCTGATCGTAGGAATCGTTGTAGACGGGGACATAGGCGTAATCCCCGGCGACAGCGACATCGACTGCACCCGGCGGGGTCTCGACCGTGGTTACAAGGTGCGTGGATTCGGGTGGATCCACATCGACAATCTGGAGTCCCTGCCATGAATTTGCGACATACGCGTAGCCGTCAATGATTTCAAGCGTTGAGAGTTTTTTACCGAGCTCGATCCCGTTGGTATATTCAGGATTTTCGGGATCGGTCAGGTCGTAAATCTGCAGGCTGCCCATTTCATTAATAAAGTAAGCATAGTCACCGTCGACAGTTACACTGTCGATCGCAAGGTTGACGCGGTCGTGTGTGACATCTTTCGGGTCGAAGGGATTGATGCCGGAAATAGTGATCTCCAGAGGTTCGTCCAGTTCGTCAGTGCTTCCTTCGTCGTCGGTAACTCTGAGCTGGACCAGGTGGAGGCCCTCAATATCCCACGAATGTTCGACAACCTCGCCGATCTCGTCATAAACGCCGTCCGATTCCCAGTCCCACTCCCAGAGCACTATCTCGTTACCATCGCAATCGTTGTCGTGCGATCCTGAGCCATCGAAAGTCACCGGGTAATTGAGGAAGGTCGAGTGCGTATTGACATCCGCGACCGCAGTCGGCTCATGATCGATATACTCTATAACATTCAGGGTGATCAGCTGGTAACCGGTCAGATCGAGCCACCATTTTCCGATCGGGTCGTTCTCCTGCGCGGATTTACCGACCAGACAGAGGTATTCACCGGGTTCCGCAAGTTTCAGGTTTTCAATCTCTTCCGTGAACCTTATGAATCCATCGCCCTCGGAATCCCATGCAGCATTGATAGTTCCATCGAACAGCTCCGGGCACTCTATAGCAATCGGGTTTGTGTAATCGGGACCCTGCCAGTCGTAGAAATCTATAGTGAACATTGCGGACCCGCCGCAATCGGTGTAACCGTCTCCGACAGGCTCAATTGACACGGATACCTGCCATGCCTCGGGACAGTTCGCGTTGAGGCCGAAGTCGGTCATTGGATCGGTGACAGGAGTGCTGATCGGTGGAGCCCAGGACGCATCGACAGCGTAGCCGAATACAAACTGGGTATCGGGCATGTCTATTTCATATGTTACCGTTACGGAATCCCCGGCGAGAAATGCATTGCGAGTGTTCGATGGGTCATCCGATACGTGCCTTTTGTAGCCGTTTAGAGTAGCACTGGGGAATTCTGTTGTAGCAAGGTTACCCTGAAGGTAACCCTCCATGTTGTGCCCGATTGTCCCCGGGTTATAAAGGGATGTGTACCCGTCGGAGTTGACAAGCGCACCGTCACCCACCGACCGGTCAGAAACCACCATTCCGGTTTCAGGGTAAATATGCGATCCGTCGAACATCACGATTCCCCGGACATCGAATCCTGTGAAATTCGGGTTGTCGAACGGGTGAGAGAGTTCGACATCGACCAGCAGAGTACCGTAGCCCGAATGTGTGATGTTTGTAATTTTCAGGCAGTCGGTGCAGGGACCGTTCTCAAGCCAGTTGAGAATGTTCAAATGTATCGCGGCCTGGTGAATCGGGATGATCTCGAACTCAGGTTGTTCCAGGTTCGATGCGTCCACGGAAATCAGGTTGTATAACCAGAGCGAATGCTGGTTGCCGTCTGTTGATGTCCTGTCATAGGAATTGGTCAGTTCGGGGCCTGAATCGTCGGGGGATATTCCTGTCAATACAGGATTTGATGTACTCCCTGATCCGGAGCAACCGGATAGA
The DNA here is from genome assembly GCA_030614715.1 of Planctomycetota bacterium. Lineage (GTDB taxonomy): Bacteria > JAJVIF01 > JAJVIF01 > JAPKYR01 > JAPKYR01 > JAUWTM01. The sequence goes on along the minus strand of JAUWTM010000062.1, from coordinate 19,638 downwards.
AGCACCACCAGAAAAACAATTATTGGTCCGTAGCGAATCAAATCAGCCATATATCTACCTCCTGAATGGTAATACTGGCTACCGTCATTATATCATTGAATTTAGAATACTGGACTTAACTACTCCGAAGAGCACTCAAATTCACGCTATACATTTGTTATAATGCGCCAGTCTCATCCAAATCAGACTGGGAGGAACCAGAATATGCTCCGCACTAAGACAATTGATGATTTTCTGAACGTGCTGGCCAGTGACGCACCGACACCCGGGGGAGGTTCGGTCGCTGCACTGAACGGCGCACTCGGATGTGCCCTTCTCACGATGGTCTGCGACCTGACCCTCGGCAAGGAAAAATACAAGGAAGTCTGGCCGGACATGGAACCCATCAAGGCCGAACTCGAAAATCTCCGGGAAGAGCTGACCGATTCCATCGACCGCGACGCTGCCGCGTACGATACGGTCACGTCCGCCTTCAAGCTGCCCAAGACCAACGACGAGGAGAAAAAAGCCCGAAGGGAAGCCATTCAGACTGCGATGAAAACAGCAGCTGAGACCCCGAAGTCGACGGCACGGTACATCCATCAGGCACTGAAGATGGCGGCCGACGTTGCTGAAAAGGGAAATCCGAATGTGGCGTCCGATGCAGGTGTTGCTGCTACCTGCCTTCTGGCAGGGATGCAGGCGGCACTCATGAACATCGCGATCAACCTCGGCTCGATCAAGGATGAAGCCTACGTGCACCAGATGAAGATCGAGATGGATTTCCTGAAGAAGGAAGCCGGGAAGCTTTCGAATGACGTTCTTGTTTTCGTCTACAAGAGCATCGGTATGGAAGATTAATAAATCAGCAGATTAACCGGGCGTGAAAAAATCCAGGAAAAAACCGGACGTAACGTCTGCCGGACCACAATCGGGTAATCCGTCGGGACGTTTCACGCTCATCGCGTTTATCACACTGATCGCTGCTCTCATACCCGCAAGCCTGATCGATTTCCCTCCCGGTGATTCGTGGACTCACGGCTGGATGGTGCGCGAATGGGCGCACTGTAATTTCGTTTTCAATGACTGGTCGAGTGCGATCGCACTTCCGCAGCAAGTCCTCGGGTGGATGCTGCACGTAAACGCCGAAAATGTGAACTGGACGATCCTTTCAGTAATGACCGCGCTGGTCACTGTGCTCGGATGCGCGTTCGTGGCCAGGCTGCCATCGGTCCTCTATCCGAAACATGAACAATTAAAATCCTGGGCGCCGCTTATGTTCTTCGTGTGCCTCGCCCCGACCTTCACGTTGAAAATCGCAGCCGGATTCATGACCGATGGATACTATCTCTTCTTCCTCGCAGCGTCACTCTGGATGCTGGTTAACATTCTGACCGACTCCACTGAACCGACTAACGCATTGTGGGTCAGGCGATGGGTCGGATTCGCTGCCCTCGCGACACTCGCGTCGCTTCAACGTACTCACGGTGTAACACTGTTGTTCATTGTTGCCGTCTGGATCCTGTTCGCGAAGGTTTTGTACCGGGGGAAGGAATCTGATGAACGATTCTCGGGCTGGAAGGGATGGTTTCCGGTAATACTGTGCCTGGTCGGTTTCATTTTTGCCCTCCTTGTCATTAAAAACCCGGAATTTTCACCGGCAAGATCATTGGAGGTCACGGAGGAGATTAAGAACTTCTGGATGGGGAAACTCATGTCGTACCCCCGTATCGGATGGGACCGTCTCTGGCTCGCTTTCGGAATCCTGGCTCATATCGGTCTTGTGCTGCTGCCTGTGACGCTTATCGCGCGTCACGAGAGAACGACGGTCGAGAAAAACGAGGGCAAACGGGTGATTAACTGGTGGTACGTTGGATTCGGAGCTGCCTTCCTGCTCATGGTGCTTGTCCGATGGTCCAACGGATCTAATTGGGGACTTGAGAGCATGTTTCCATATATCCCGAACAGCCTGACACCGGAGGGATTCGGTCCACGAGGCGATACTATCGCGCTTACGTCCGGACATCAGCTCGATTCAACCATCAGGGTCATACTGACGGTGCTCGGGGCAGGTGGTGGGATAATTTTAATCTGGCTGATGAGCCGTACAGTCAGGCTGCGTGGTATCGACTGGCGCGCACCGTCAACTCTTGTAGGTTTAATAGGGCTTGCTCATATCGGGTTGATCTTCGTAAACCTGCATTTCTTCGATCGGTATCTGCTTCCGCTGATTCCGTTCGCACTCTGCTGGATTGCACCGCTCCTGAAGACTGCACCCGCGAAGTCGCGTCTGGCGGGATGGATACTGGTCGTGATTTTCATGGGTTGGGCGTTGTGGGGGACGTACGACGCGTTGAACTGGACGAGTGCGAAGTGGGACCTTGCCAGTGAAGCCATTGAGAGCGGAATACCGTCGAATCAACTGGTGGGTGGTTACGAACCGGACGGCTACTTCAATTATACGAACGAGACCTACCCGGGTCTGAATTCGGTCGGGCATCCGGCGATTCCGTGGTGGGTGACACGTCTCGGACTCCAGACCGCGCCGGTGTATGTGATACTTGAGAAGGATGCTGATGTAATCGGGACCCCGTGGGAGAGGTACGTTCCGTATGAACTGGAGAATGACAGGATGCAGGTCTGGGTGATCCCTGAAATTTTTGAAGAATATGAAGAAATAGACTCATCACAGAGACACAGAGGGAAATTCAATGAATGAGAAGCAGGAGATGATGTCGAAAGAGATATTTGGCAACGTAAAGGGTGCAGGGCAGATTCCATTGACGGACGGCTGGGAAAAGTGTGTCGGATTAACCAGGGGATTGGTACGAGCTGCACCGGAAAACCTTGACAAGGTCCTGGTAGCTGTCTTACGGACTATTATTAGTTTGGGTTTTTCTGTCATAATTTTCATTACAGTTTTCAGATCGGGCTCAAGTGGTCTCGATTCATTCTTCGGATTAATATTCAGCATGCTTGCAATCCTGGTGATAACGTATCTCTATTATGTCAGGATTCTGAATATAAGGGAGTTACTGCTGGGTAATCTGAATGAAATTTACCATAAGGTTGATAGTTTTCTGGCGACATACCTTGAAGAGGAAGAAAGGATTCTGGTGACACTGGTAATTGGAAAACCAGTCAACATCAGTTTTACACTTAATCCAATTGGGCTAATGGTTCTCACGACACATCGAGGTATCCTGCTCTCGACTAACGCAAACCTTGCTACTATGTGGGATGTAATTCTGCAACCGAACGTGGTCGCTATCGAGGTTTTCGATTACTCAAATCCGGCGAACCTGCTTCCATCTTATCCGTCCAGGAATATCTTTGCAAAATACAACACAGCTGGAATTTCCATCAGACCTGTGGATTCAGTTGGACTGACAAAATGGAACCTGATGCCGATCAAAGGAACGAACTACCGTCTATTCGAAGCTATTCTTGAACGTCGCGACTCCGGTCTTGATTCCTTAAAATAACAAGGCCACTACCTGGTACTAAGCTCCTTTGGTGAATTCGTCTTTTCAATTTCCTTATAATACTCGCATCATGACTGAAGCAGACGCTGTAAAAAATACGCCGGGACTTCCCCCGACAGTGGAAACGCTTACGAAGGACCTCCGTGCTATCGGTGTGAAGCCCGGAATGCTCCTTTTCGTGCACATTTCGATGACAAAAATGGGCTGGGTGGTCGGCGGTGCACATGCGGTAATCCTGGCATTGGAGGATACCATCGGTCCTGACGGCACACTCGTGATGCCGGGATTCACCGGCAGTCTGACCGAACCGTCCGGATGGCGAAATCCTCCGGTGCCCGAAGAATGGTGGCAGATCATCCGCGACAACCAGCCTGCGTTTGATAAGGAACTCTCCGCACTTCGCGAGATCGGAATTGTCGCCGAGACCTTCAGGAAACAGACCGGTACGCTTCGTAGCTACCATCCTCACGCGTCATTTCTTGCGCGTGGACCTCTTGCAGAAGCGATAACTGAAAATCAACCGCTTGATTTCCCCCTTGGGGGCGATTCACCGCTTGCCACGATCTATGAAAATGACGGATATGTCCTGTTGATCGGTGCCAGCCATGGGAACAATACGTCGCTGCACCTCGCAGAATTCCGTGCGGAATCACCAGCGAATCCCGTGATGAAACAGGGTGGACCTGTTCTTGTCGATGGTGAACGCAAATGGGTCGAATACAAGGACATCGAGTGTAACGAGGACCTGTTTCCCCGAATCGGGGAGGATTTCGAGGTGGAAACCGGTCGTGCTGTGATCGGTAAGATCGGTTACGCGGAATCAAGGCTGTTCCGTCAACGGGATCTGGTGGATTACGCTGTAGATTGGATAAAAACCTGTGCGAGTGCGAACGTAAAACCGTACGACCATTGATTTTCCTCCCCGTGTTTATTCTTTTTTACCTTTCTGTTACACTGCCTTCACTGAATTTGACGTATTCAGGGGTGTAATATCATGACCAAATTCAAAGAGTTCGACGAAGTAGCAGGACCCATCAACAAGGACTTCCGCACGCATCTGTGCGGAGAGCTTCGGGCTGACCAGGCCGGTCAGAAGGTCCGCCTGTCCGGATGGGTGCATCACCGTCGCGACATGGGCGGCGTTATTTTCCTCGTCCTTCGCGACCGCTGGGGGATCGTGCAGGTTACCTGCGATGAGTCGATCTCGCCTGACGCCTACAAGGTGGCCTCCGAGGTCAAGAACGAGTACGTGGTCTTTGTTCGCGGCACTGTAGCAGTACGTCCGGCCGGACTCGAAAATCCAGATATGGAGACCGGTCAGATTGAGGTCAAGGCTAAAGAGCTGCGTGTTCTTACCGAAGCTGAACCGTCACCTCTTGTCATTGAGCAGGAGGGTGGCGAGGAGCCATCGTTCAGATGGAAGTACCGCTACCTCGAACTGAGACGTCCGCTCGTACAGAAGCGATTTATCATGCGCGACCGGATACTGAAATTTATCCGCGATTTCCATCACGAGCGGGGATTCGTTGAGATTGAAACCCCGATACTTGGCAAATCTACGCCTGAGGGAAGCCGTGACTACCTGGTCCCGTCGAGAATCGAGCAGGGTAAATTCTACGCACTTCCGCAGAGTCCGCAGATGTTCAAGCAGCTCTGCATGATCGCTGGTTTCGATAAATACTTCCAGCTGCCGAAATGTTTCCGCGACGAGGACCTCAGGGCGAATCGCGCACCGGAATTCACCCAGCTCGATGTCGAAATGAGTTTTATCGATGAGGAGGACATTTACAGTCATACCGAGGAAATGCTGGTCGGGCTCATTGGAGCTGTTACTGATCTGTCGGTTACGGCACCATTCCCGAGAATGACCTACTGGGAGGCGATGGAGAAGTACGGTACAGACAAACCGGACCTCCGTTTCGATCTTCCTATAATAGATATCAGTGCAGCGTTTGAAAAAACGGAATTCAAGATTTTCCGGGGTGTGCTGGATTCGGGCGGTACCATTCGCGCGATACATCTCGCCGGAGCGCAGCCGTCGAGGAAGGAAATCGATGGCTTTCAGAAGGAAGCCGCGAAGGGTGGCGCGAAGGGACTCGCATGGATTGCCTACGAGGAGGACGACAAGCTTCGATCGGCGATGGGTAAGCATCTCGATGAGGGCGAAGCGCTGAAGGTGAAGGAAATCTGCAACGCGGCCGATGGTGACATTGTCCTGATCGTTGCCGGTGAGAAAAAGGTCGTTATTGAGAGCCTTGGTTATGTCCGTAGCGAGCTGGCCAGGTTCTTTAACCTCATAGAACCGGGCGTGTTCCGTCTCTGCTGGGTGACCGACTTCCCGATGTTCGAGTACAGCGAACACGAGGGGAAGATCGTGTCACAGCACCACCCGTTCACGCAGCCGAATCCGGAGCAGTGGAAGGCATGGGTAGATGCCGGAAAACCGATGGAGGGTGATCTTCTGTACGGGATGCTTTCGAGGTCGTACGATATCGTTCTGAACGGTGACGAGATCGGCGGCGGGTCGATAAGGATCCACGATCAGGCCCAGCAAAAGGAGATCTTCCGGATACTTGGACACTCGGAGGAGGAGGCGAAGCAGTTGTTCGGATTCTTCCTCGAAGCCCTGAAGTATGGCACTCCCCCGCACGGAGGAATCGCTCCGGGTATCGACAGGATTGTGATGCACCTGCTGGGAGCGGAATCCATTGCAGAATGCATGGCGTTCCCCAAGACATTGAAGGCGTCGGACATCATGACTGAAGCCCCGACAATGGTATCCGAGGAGCAACTCAAGGATCTGGGACTGAAATTACGGTAAAAAAAAGCGACTCGGGTTGAATGAAATGAATTACGTTCAACCCGAGCCGTTGTTTTCAGGATAATTTACAGATCTATACTTTCGAACTCCCGTACAGTGCCTCTTTTCCCTTATCTGTAATGATATTGTTGGTTATGTCCTTGTACAGCTTGCTGGCGAGGTTGACGACTTCATCCTCATCGAATTCGAGTACGCTGAGGAAGGTAAACGCCCAGCCGGCTCCCTGGATCTGCCAGACGACCGTCTCAATGTCGATATCCGCCTGGATTGTGCCGTCCTCGATACCGCGTTCAAGCACCATCCTGATGTAGCCGACATGCCGTGTGAACCAGTCCCTCACCCACTGTCTCATTTCCTCGTTGATTGTCGATGACGCGAATCCGTGAAGCATGTTCGAGCTCAGCTCGGGATTGTGGAGGAGGTTGGTAATCTGAAAATTCATCGCCTTCTGAAGGGCTTCGATTCCAGATTTCGCGGTTCTGATTTCACTGGCGATGGCCTGTCCCATCTTGCCCTGCGTATATTCGACCGACTGGCGGAACAGGTCTTCTTTATTTTCGAAATGCCTGTACAGGAGAGCCTCATTGATCCCGCAGGCTTTGGCGATATCGCGGGTTCTGGCTCCAGACAGCCCGTGACAGGCGAACACCTTCACGGCATTCTCGAGGATCTGCTCCTTGCGCTCGTCAGATGTAAGTCTCGTCTTTTCCATGCGCAAGCCATCAACTGGCCCGGTCACTAATTGAATACTTATTTAATAATCAAGGCAGGAATATTATTACAGTTCCTGAACTTGTAATGATTCACTTACTTTTATACAAGCTTGGCGCACATTTTTCAAGTTGACATGGATAAATAAGGGAATCAACGACTGATCCTGGCAGCAAAATAACGATCCGGGCATCCTGATGTGAACTTGATGTCCCTGTGCTAAGCTTGACTGTGGGTATTTCAATATACTGTCTCTCCGTGGCGCGGTCGGATTTTCAGTTTAAGTCCCCCCGAATAGATAATCTACCCCCTCACTTACGTTCGGGGCACTGTTTTTAATGGGCAGGACTGGCTGATTTATGCGACCTTACTATATATAGACATTGCCGACCCTCACTCTGATAAACCTTATATATGTAATTCATTGAAAAACGCACCTAAACTTAATAGAATGACGTTGTAAAATTCCTTATGACAATATGGGTGGTTATTCCATTTATCAAACCGCAGGAGCACGGCCATGCATCGATTCAGCGCACTCTGGCTAATTGCCATAGTTCTACTGACAGCATTATTCGGCTGTTCGAATGATCCGATTACACCCCGGCCTGAATTTTCAGACAGCCTGACCAGTCAGTCCACAGGGGTTGAACCCGTCACACATTTATGGGGACTCTACCAGGTTCACATCGACACGGTTGAGGGTGAGGTCACGGCGATTCTCGACCGGTCCGCCATGTTTACAGCGAACGTGGTGAACTTCCTCAACAGCAATCCGATGTCGATGGGTTTCAACATCAACGATATCATCTCCGAAACCGATCACGTGGATGTCGATATCGATGTGGCGTTGACTCACCCATTCCCGGGAATGCCGCAGTATCACGGGTACGATGTAAGGGGCGTTTTCATGGGTGATGGATCGGGCACTCTCGTGTACAACGGCCTGAATCACGCAGTGCTCGATACCGACCAGTTCATGCTCGCAGATCCGGACGTTGGCAATGGTGCTCCTGACGGATATACCCGCTGGTACAACATGGACGAGTTCAGCATGGGCGGAATGCCGCTCCTCGCGTACACTCACGGCAACCTTGCATCGGTCGGATTCATCGGCGATGCCAACCTGAACCCGTATAGATATTTCGCGGACGGTCTCGGGTATAACGAGGACCTCTGGACGTGGCTACTTGCGAATCCCGGCCAGTACGGTGTCTTTTCATCGGGTGCGACAAACGTGAGAAATTACTACCTCAGGTTCCCGACACCCGAACCCGACGTGACATACGGCTACGCTGTCATCGCAAACTGGGAGGGAGAGGATGTGCATCCGTCGAACGCCATCGAAGCGGTGGGGTGCGATATCATCGACACCAGCGATGCGTGGTTTGACGACGACATAAACAACGGTGGAAATATCATCCTCGGCATCAGCATTTTCGACTGGTACTCGGAGATGAACGGTCCGTTCATGGACGATTACCTCATCGTTCTTGAATCGACCGCGACCAGCTCTCCATACGTGTTCACCAACCTGGACATGACACCAGTTTCGGGTGACGATCAATACTCGACCTATCACGTGGAAATTCCAGCTGATAATCTTACTTACCTTGAAGGAAACGAGTACTGGATTATCATCGAGTACCCGGATGCCAACTACGGTAATGACTTCGGTGTTCCAAACGAAGCTGAGGATGACAACCTGGCGGCGTATTTCAGGTACGACCTGGATGTAACCAGCGTGACACCCCAGAACGACCCTGTCTGCTCGGTGGAGGTCGATACCGACCTGTCCCCGCCAATGCCTTACCTTGGTCCCGCGACTGATTTTACTTTTGATGCGTCCGCTTCGTACGATCCCGACGGTGGGGCGCTGACTTACCTGTGGGATTTCGACAACGACGGTACGTTTGGCGATGCGTACGACAGCGGTACCGACGATCATCCGACGAAATATTTCGACTTCGACAACAACGAGCAGGTATGCGTGCAGGTCAACGATGACAATGGTGGTGAATCGTACTGCTGTGTGGACGTGGATATCACGATAACGGAGTCGGACCTCAAAAATATCCCGCTCAGGAACGGTGTCGCGGCTCTCGATCTCGGTGTCCGTCACAGCAACGGTGATCTGTTCATTCTTTACAACGACGACCAGGTCTGGAAGTATCTGCTCTCAGATAATTACCAGTCAGGAACCTACGTTTACACTGTCGACTGCAATTCACCGTCGCATACATTCCATCCCGAACTGATGGACGTCAGTCCGTTGGGCGTAACACTTTTCATGGACCAGACACCGGCGGCAATATGGACGTGGCGATACGAGGCTGATGGCACAAAGCTGGCCGAAGTGGGTCTTTTAAGTGCCTGCACTAGCAGGACAATGCGCGATGTCGCAACGTGGGGTACAGAGGGACTGTACGCTGACAAGCTTATATGCCTGGCGGGCGGATACTGGCAGAACACGAACGACCGGATGTGGTGGTACAACTACCAGGCACCGCTTTACAACACCCATGTAACCTGGACGTCTTGCCAGTGCGGGTATGGCATTAACGGCATGTATTACGATCTCATCACGGCGTATGAGACCGATTACAACGGTGAGAACATCTGGGTTCTCGAGGGATCACCCGAGAATCACTGCACGATGTGGGAGTTTACCCCGCCGGGATTCTACCCGAATCTGAACTACGATAACAGCTACTTCGATTCAAGTACATCGCCGTCGAACTGGCACGATCCGATGGATCTTGCACGTGACGATAACAATCAACTGATGATGTTGGATGAAACCGGCGGTCAGGGGATCGTGACGTTCTGGACCGGAAGCTCAGGCGGTGGAACCTATGTCGGACAGGTCGGAAATTCATCTACGATCAGCGAACAGCCGAGACGGGTTGACGGAAGCGACTTTGATGGCAAGGTCATGGTGCTTCACGGCGATACGTACAATTCATCAACCGGCTATAAACTCAGCGTTTTCCTGCCATCGGAACTGCCGTAACGGAATTTTCAGATGAAAAAAAATACCCTGTGCCGCCCGTAAGCGCACGTCAAAGTTCACTCTCCCATGAATAAAATAGAACCCTGTGCCGCCCGTAAGCGTACGCCTAAGCCCACTTTCCCATAAAATCTCAGGCGCTTACGGGTGTATCGCCTAATCCAGACTCTTCCTAGATGATCGGATACGAATCCTTATCAATGCTTAACGGTTCCTCCTCATCGTATACCCATGCTCGAACACTGGACCAGTACCAGTCCTCAGGTCTCAAGACAAGCCCAGCTTTGACAGGGTTGTAGTGTATGTAACCCATCATATCCGAGATCACCCTGGGTGATGTTACGTTTTCATCCCAGCCACTACCGTCCTGCCAGAACCTGTATTTATCATATTCGAGACCCGTTTCAAGATATTTGAGAATCTCCGGTCTGTTGCCCTTTAACCAGTTTATGCTCCTTCTGGCCACCGATTGTTTAATTGATTTCAATATTGCCGACATTGAGTAAACTTCCAATCGAGGAAAGATTAAGAGATGAACGTGTTCCGGCATGATGACGTATGCCCAGATATCGAACTGATGACGGCGCCTTGCCTTGTCCAAGGCCCGGACGAAATATGTACGGGTACGGTTGTAATTCAGGAACTTCCGGTTTTTAAAGCATCGAAATGCCAGGAAATGAGCATCACCGGGATTGTTGAACCTGATGTATTTCATGCGTTTGCTTGTAGGATCCATGACGCAGGAGAACATCCTTTCACTACCTGAACGGTTCTGACGGGTAAAAGCTGACATATAAAATCGGTGTTTTGGGTTTTTTTTGGTGAAGTCTGGATTAGACGATACACCCGTAAGCGCCTGAGATTTCATGGAAGAGTGAACTTTGACATGCGCTTACGGGCGGCACAGGGTTCTATTATTTTCATGGAAGAGTGAACTTTGACATGCGCTTACGGGCGGCACAGGGTTCTATTATTTTCATGGAAGAGTGAACTTTGACATGCGCTTACGGGTGGCACAGGGTACTATTTTTTTCATGGTTGAGTGAACCTCGACGTACGCTTACGGGCGGCACAGGATACTTTTTTAATACAAAACCCGGGGGATCGTGAATTGTATACGAAAAAAAAACGCGCCGGATGGCGCGTTGCAGGTTTTCATTTAAATGGTCTGGGATTACGGATAATCCCTGAATACAGACACGTTAATAACTGCACCGTTCTGGTGAAGGACGTGAGCTTCGATTGGACTGTCCGAAGCGTCGATTGAGCACGGTGTCCCGAAGTACGGATCGGAGATCCACTGTGTGACAGCCTGGCTGCCCAACGGTTGCGCTTCATCGAAATCGAACACCCACACGCGCCACTGATCCAGACCGTATGTGCACAATGCAGCTACATGGTTCCTGAGAGTACCGAGATCCCTGGTCTGTACAACTTCGATATCCACTATTCCAGTGACTTCAGGCGGCAGGTTCTCCACGGTTACCGTGCCCTCATGCGACCAGCCGAAGAATTCATCCGAGAAATCACTGTCAACGACCTCTATCTCGTTCAAAGAGTCCAGGATGTAGAATCGAGCCATGGGAGTGGAATCGTCGACAGCCAGCCTGTGATTGTATGGCTGGTCGCGATCGACATATCCCGGTCCCACGTTTCCGGGTGGCACGTTATTCGGACGTACCCAGTCGGCATCGTCCTCGATCGGCTGGTACGGGGGCTGCCATCGCATAATGATGTATCTCAGCGGATCCGGAGCCGGATTCGGACCTGCGAGGTTGGTGACGTCATACAGGTACACCGAATAGATATAGTCCGTTGCGGCGTCGACGCCATTACACGGGTCGGTGCAGTAGTATCTCGGGTAACCGCCGGCAGAGAAGAACACCGTATTCCATGATTCTGCCTGTTCATTGCCAAGATACCAGTGGGTAAGCCATGTCAGGAACGAATAAACCGGTTCGGTTTCACCGTCCGAGAACTCATCATGAATGTTACTGGACGTGAAGAAGAACCGTGTGCCGAGATCAGCTACAGTGATCCCATTGACATCGTTCCAGAGGCCGGTATCGATCAGCATTTCGATCGGCATGTGATAAAACTCAGGCTCTGAGACTGTATCGTAATCGTTCGACCACACATTTATGCTGTCGGGATGGTTTTCACCCGTGTTGTCAGGGTCGTAATTTATCTGATCGACAGTTGCAGCGACTACATTCCCCCCGTCCGGGTATACAGCGATATCAGGAAGGTTAGCTCCCTGGTTAGGTTCCTCCGGATACAGGTTTTTCGTGTATCGCCAGTTCCATCCGGAATACAGATCGGCATCGAGCACCTTCGCCGAGTACACGAAGAACGCCTGCAGCGGTCCGACGCCGAGGAAATTTGTGATTTCGTTCTGGTAATCGCCTTCAGAGCTGGTTGCAGTGACAATCAGGTCGACAGTGTCCAGTTTTACACCAGATCCGCCTGCAATCGATGCTGTGTAGGTCGACATGTGCCCGTCACCGCCGCTTCCGGGGATGACTGTTGCCGTCGATGGTCCAAGCCCGAATATCGGTGCCTCGACCTGCACAACGCTGACCTCCATTGGAACACTGGAGAGTGGGTCCATTGCCTGCCAGTCGTAAATATCTATTTCAAGGTTGACGGTGCCAATTGTGCCCCCGAGAGTGGTTGCTGATAGTGTGTTTGATGTTTCGCGCACGTCGATCCAGTACGGTTCAGGGCAATTTGCGCTCAACGGGAAATCGTCTGGAATGACCGGTGGCGGACCGGGGAGCGTGTAACCGGGTATAGGTCCCCAGCAGGCGTCTACAGCGTAATTGAAGACGAGGAAGTTGGTCTGAATATCACCGAACTCCACACGGTAACTCCTGGTGTTCTTGCTGCCCGCGCGGAACACTCCACGGTCATGAGGATCGAGATCGGCCATGGTGTCCAGTGTTCCAAGTCCGTCGGCGAAATATTTGTAGCCTGCAAGCGTGTTCTGGAAACCTGCATTGATTTTCTTCACGCCGTAGTAGCCGTCGACATACCCAAGGACGCTCGGACCGAAGAACTCGAGCGGATTCCACCAGCGGGTGTAACCGTCCGCGTTGACCAGCCTAGGTTCGTCCGGACCGGTCATTATGACGTTACCGGAAATAATGTTGAACGATCCGCCGCGTGTGAAAAAGATACCGCGCACATCGAAACCTGCGACGTGTGGCAGAGTCGGGAACGGATGCTCCAAGGACACATCGATAGATAGTGAGTGGTTGTCGGCATCGATGTTCAGGTTCGCGAACGTCAGTGCGGAGTCGAATGTCCCTTCCATCAGTAATGGGACCACGTTGAAGTGCAGATCGGATGATCTTAATGGCGCGTATTCGATCGTTGAATTCTCGATGTCGACAACGACCTCCCAGTTGCCCCAGAGCCTGTGCGGATCATCCGCATTTGACGCAGAGCCGGCAGAATTGTAGCTGCCGGATGTCAGCGGGGGCATGACTGGAGAGTTACCGCTGCAACCGATGGAGAAGATCAAGATGGATACGAGCACCAGGAGGGAAGGGGTCCGGTGCCGGGTCATTGGCTGACCTCCCTTATAACATGCGATAAGATTTTATACATACAGTATACGATAGAAGTAATACCGGGTCAATGTACCAGGCATTATGTCCAGTAATTCGGTGTCTCCCGGTGAACCATGTACATGGTATTTAAAATCAAACCGAGTCGCGGCCCATCGTGCTATAATAAATGGTTTGGAGAACAGGAGAATTCGATGAGAATAACCAGGGGATTCTTTATCCTTATTACAATGCTCTTGATCGGGACGCTTCCGTGCATCGCCCAGGAGAGCCACGATTACATTGACTGGACTAGTGAGCAGCTTTCCGATGCCTTCGACGAGGTCGCGCGTAACTACGGTGCTGTTGAGTACGCCACCTTCACGTTCATGGTCGAATTTAACAGGATTCCCGAGGACATCGATGAGCTCAGGGACACCGGGCACCTTAACGTGCGGATGACAAATCCGTACACAGGTGGACCCGTAGTAGCTTTATATCCGAGCGATATTCCCGACGGCGCGTTGATAGGAAACTTCCAGATCAGCACTCACGAAGAGGGTAGCGAGGTCTGGGTCGACGCATGGTATCTCCGACGCGATTCCCAGGGTGACATGTTCAGCCGGTCGATGCAGAAACGGATAGCGCTTTATTCGTCATCCGTGGACTACGAGTACTTCTTCGAAAACGATCTCACCCGCGAGGAGCAGTTCGTAGCGGTGTACTGTCGTCATGCAATCGATGCAATCGAGTCGTTCCAACAGCGGAACGGTCGGAGTCCGGACCATTTCATTGACATGTACGATAACGGGGACGTGAACACGCGCTACATTAATCCGATAACCGATTCGCTGGCTACATCTACCGAAGATCTGTCACCGGGGGATTTCCTGTACCGGAAAATAGGCGAGGACGGCTATACACTCATCGGCTGGGGACTCGAGGAGCCTGTATTTTTCGCAACAACCGATGAAATCGAGGAAATGCACTTCTATGTCGAGTGGGCAGAGGTAATCGAGGTCGAGGGAGATGCAGAGCAGGTGGACGTAACCACAGAGGATGATGGCGGTACTGATAATGGTGTTCAGGACAGGGATACTGCACTTTGATTGAACGATTTGATGATAAATACCGATGTTGCTTTACCAGGGGAACTGAGACATGACGCTAACGAGCGACAAGAAAGCCTCCACAAAGATCGACGAGGTCAGGGAACGAAAAAAACCGTACAAGCCCGGTACGCCTGTGAGAGTAGTCACGGCTGCAAGCCTGTTTGATGGTCATGATGCCGCGATCAACGTGATGCGTCGAATCCTCCAGTCAACAGGCTGCGAGGTGATCCATCTCGGTCACAACCGGTCCGTGGTCGAGGTTGTTGAGTGTGCGGTCGACGAGGACGCGAACGCTATCGCGATTTCCAGCTACCAGGGCGGGCATCTCGAATCGTTCAAGTACATGTACGACCTTCTCAGGGAGAAGGACGCAGGGCACATAAAGATTTTCGGTGGTGGCGGCGGGGTTATAGTCCCGAGGGAAATTGACGAGCTTCACGAATACGGTATCGACAGGATTTTTACACCTGACGATGGCCGTCGAATGGGACTCCAGGGAATGATAAATTTTCTCGTCGAGCAGTGCGACTACAACATCTGGGAGCACGACAGCCGGACAATTGAGGATGTTTTAAAGAATCTCGATACGAAACACCCGATTGATATCGCGCGCGCTATTACATACATCGAGCGTGCATCGGATGCGCAAGATGAGGCCGATCTCGTGCGGAAGTATGTCGATGAAAAACTCGCCGGCAACATGGCCAGGACCCCGGTTCTCGGTGTCACCGGAACAGGCGGGTCGGGAAAATCGTCGCTCTGTGACGAACTAGTCAGGCGCTTCCTGAATGACAACCCCGAATCCTGCATCGGCATTATTTCAATCGATCCGACCCGCAAACGCACTGGTGGTGCGCTTCTCGGCGACCGTATCCGCATGAATGCGGCTGTCGGTGAGCATGTATACATGAGGTCGCTGGCTACACGCGAGTCGACCATTGAAATCGCGGACTGCGTACCCGATGCGATCAGGATCCTGAAAGCTGCAGGATTCGATTTCATTCTGGTTGAAACTTCAGGTATCGGACAGGGTGATACCGCGATTGTCGAGTACTGCGATGTCTCACTGTACGCAATGACCCCTGAGTACGGCGCAGCAAGTCAGCTCGAAAAAATCGACATGCTCGACTTCGCAGACATGATCGCACTGAATAAATACGAGCATCCGGGTGGAAAGGACGCGCTCAAGGACGTCCGCAAGCAGTACCGACGTAACCACGAATTATTTAACGAACCACCGGACGAAGAGCTTCCGGTAATCCCGACGATCGCGAACCAGTTTAACGATCCCGGGGTGAACCTGCTCTATTTGAAAATTCTCGATGAGTTCGGTGAGAAACTGAACGCCGGGCTTTCGTCGACATTAAGCCGTCCAACCATGCAGGAGATCGAAGAAGCAAAGCGTACGGGTATCGTGCCGTCGGAGCGAATCGGCTATCTTGGCGAGATAGCGAAAACTGTACGGGACTACCACGCGTGGGCGAAAGCCCAGGCCGATCATGTCTCAAGAATTTACCAGGCTTACACGCTTCTCTGCGAACTGGGAGATGAGCCCCCATGCCGTGTTGCCGAGTATCCAGCAGATGCGCCCGAGCCGGTAAGCGAAGCGATCAGGGAGCTCCGGAGGATCTACAACGACCACAGGAACGCACTCGATCCATACTGCCTGAAAGTTCTGGAGGATGTGCCTGAGTTCTGGGAGAAATACTCGGGCGATGAATTCATCTATCACGTTCGCGGCAAAGAAATCCGCCAGCCGTTTACATCGGAAACCCTCGCAGGTACGAAAGTTCCACGCGTGAAGCTTCCCAACTACTGGGACTGGGGACGCGTGCTGTTCTGGCAGCTTACCGAAAACGTACCGGGTGAATTCCCGTACACTGCAGGAGTCTTCCCGCTCAAACGTGCATGGGAGGACCCGAAACGCCAGTTCGCAGGCGAGGGCCCACCCGAAAGGACCAACGCACGGTTCCACTACCTCGCGAAAGACGATGACGCGAAGAGGTTATCGACCGCGTTTGATTCCCTGACGCTCTTCGGAAGCGATCCCGATGAAAATCCTGATATCTTCGGAAAGATCGGTGAATCGGGAGTTGCGATCACAACCCTCGATGACATCAAGATGCTCTACAAGGGCTTCGACCTCTCGGCACCTTCAACTTCGGTCTCCATGACAGTCAACGGTCCCGCACCTGTCATGCTGGCAATGTTCATGAACTGCGCGATCGACCAGCAGGTCGATGTGTTCACCGAACGTGAAGGTCGGAAGCCGTCGGAGGAAGAATACGCGGAGATTTTCGAAAAGACACTCCGGACCGTGCGAGGTACGGTTCAGGCCGATATCCTCAAGGAGGACCAGGGTCAGAATTCGTGCATCTTCTCTACCGAGTTCGCGCTCAAAATGATGGGCGACATTCAGGAGTTCTTCATCGATCACAAAGTGAGGAATTACTACTCGGTTTCGATCTCCGGATACCACATTGCCGAAGCCGGAGCGAATCCCATCACCCAGACCGCATTCACGCTCGCGAACGGGTTCACCTATGTCGAGTACTACCTGTCGCGCGGGATGAAAATCGACGATTTCGCACCGAACCTGTCATATTTTTTCTCGAACGGTCTCGATGCCGAGTACACCGTGATCGGCCGTGTCGCGAGACGCATCTGGGCGATCGCGATGAAGAACCTCTACAACGGAAACGACCGCTCGCAGAAGCTGAAATACCATATCCAGACATCGGGACGGTCCCTGCATGCGCAGGAGATCGGATTCAATGATATCCGGACTACACTCCAGGCGGTTATCGCAATCTTCGACAACTGCCAGTCGCTGCACACGAACGCGTACGATGAGGCGATAACAACCCCGACCGAGGAATCGGTGCGTCGCGCGATGGCATGCCAGCTTATTTCAACGCGGGAATTCGGCTGGGCGAAGTGCGAAAATCCGACCCAGGGTGCATTCTTCACTGAATGGATGACAAATGTAGTTGAGGAAGCGATCCTGAAGGAGTTCGATTCGATCTCGGAGCGCGGGGGAGTGCTTGGCGCGATGGAACGCGCGTACCAGAGAGGAAAAATTCAGGATGAGAGCCTGAAATACGAGTGGATGAAGCACACGGGCGAGCTTCCGATCATGGGCGTGAACCAGTTTGTCGATCCAAAGACTCTCGAGGATGACTACCGTCCCGAGGAAATCCCGATGCGTCGCGCGACGTACGAGGAAAAGAACCTTCATCTCGACCGTTGCAGAAAATACAACGAGCGGTATGCCGACACGCAGCCCGAGGCTCTTGCCAGGCTCAGGCAGGTTGCGTTGTCCGGAGATAACATCTTCGCTGAGTTGATGAACACGGTACGTCATGCGAGTCTCGGTGTAATTACGAACACCTTGTTCGAGGTCGGAGGGCAGTACAGAAGGAATATGTAGGGTTGAACCTTCGGGGTGAAGGTGTAATAAGTTAAGACTGACAAATGGAGGTATGCCGGGTAATACTTTGGATGCTTGTACTTTGGGCGATATAATACCCACGAACCCGAATGGCAGGAAAAGTCTTCATATCGTATGCAAGTGTGGACAAGGAGACAGCGCAGAAAATCTGTGCCGCGCTTGAACAATCCAGTGTCCCGTGCTGGATTGCCCCGAGGGACATCGACGGCGGAGAGAACTATCCCACCGCTATAATGAAAGCGGTCAAGAATGCAAGCGTAATCGTGCTCCCTGTATCCGCAAGCTCGATAAAATCCGACCACGTGAAATCAGAGCTCCTTGCAGCATTTAACCAGAAGATCCCGATAATTCCTTTCATTCTCGAAGACGTAACGATACCGGACGAAGTCGAGTACATGATCGGCGCACGTCATTGGGTCAATGCTGTCTCCGGTGAGATGAACGAGCACCTGGTCCAGCTCACGAAATCCGTGAAGGCGCACCTTGGTGGATCGGACAAAGCTGGTGTCGGCCCCCGCCCGGAGCCTGTTAAAGAGACTGTCAGTGAGACGTCGCCTCCACCCGCTGAGGATAAACAGCTGACATTATTCGAGAGGATTTCAGCGTGGCTCGACAGGCTGCTTGGCAACGAACCGGAATGCTGTCGCTGGCAGCTGAAGGGTTGGCGATGGGTTTTCGCGCTGGTCCTCTTCATCCCGATTAGTTTCTTCGGAGCAGGTGTAGCCGCGGGAGCGTCCGGTAACCCGTTGAAAGCTGTCGGATTTGTCGTCCTGCTGACGATCGGATTCCTGATCTACTCGGCACTGACTGACAGGGGCAACTGGAGCATTGTTTCGAGGCTGCTGTGGATCATCATTTGCTTCGGGATCCATCGCCTGCTGATCTACTTTGCGGGATTGATAATGGCCAGTGCGGGAAATATCGAGATGACGGCAATGCACTTCCGGATGATAGCTGAAGTGATATCGATCCCTCTGATCTACTGGGCAATGAGAAGGTCCAGGACCTTCGTTGAGAAGGTTGAATCCTGAACGCCGGCCATTCGGTAAATGGGCTAAGCCATTTTCCCCCTGTGACGATAAATAAGCTCCCTGCTGATCTGTTCGAACCAGCAGTCAACCGTTACACTGACTGAACTCCATAGTCTGAATAACATTTTATGTCCTCCTTGCCCTGACACACACGGTTCTCTGTAATGGTTACGGCAAAACTGGTTCCAACGGCTGGATTCCAGATCAAACGGGCTTAAATTCGCAGGATTTGAACGATAATCACCTTGTACAGGCGATTTTTCCGTTTCAGATCTCCATTTCAGACAGACATCCCAGCCGTGGCTCTCAATATGATATGCAAGCGCGAATTTTCAGCACCAGTCCGTGCGGCCGATTGACGTATTAGTTAATCTGACCTAATATGATTATTGAACCAGCAGGAGGCTGATATGAGTAATTCAGGCAAGGGATGCATCATCCTCGCACTCATTATCTTGATTGGGATCATTTATTTCTTCTCGACCAT
>JAUWTM010000161.1 GCA_030614715.1 Planctomycetota bacterium | reverse complement strand
TTATTACCATAGCTGTAAAGGGTCCACGTGTATTGAAGGACTTTGACTTTAGTCCCGTCAGGCGAGTAAATTTGCCCACCTGTTCCGTTTACGACTATATTCCCATTTGGTAGAATCGCCGCCACAACTGGGGCAGCATGCCTATCACCCCAGTACTCATAATCGTCGTGGGGATAATCATCCGACCAAAGGAATTCACCTTCGAATGATAGAGCAACAAGCCCCCCTACATGATGTATATAGCCGGAGGATTCTTCCAGATAACCCCCCACATAAATCTGGCCGTCATACCCGATATTCACTGCTGAGTATAAAATAATCGGCTCTCCGATATTTTCCCTGACATTCGTACTCCATGAAATAACCCCGTCGCTGGAGACCTTATGAACCCAGCCGTCGTAAGTCGCGAAGATGATGCTTCCATCGTATGCGATGGCCGGCCACGCTGTTATCGGGGATTCCACCTCGATATCCCAGAGCGTAATTCCATCAGCCGCACGTGCTCTAAGCCAGCTTCCCTGTGAGAAGAAAACATGGCCGTCGTACCCGATGCAGACCCCGCTCACATCGTCGTTTCCGGCTTCAACGCTCCAGAAACGCGGGAAGGATACGACTTCTCCATGTTCGTCGTAATCCAGTTCAGGTCCAGTGAATTGCGATGAGCCTGAATTTCGTTCGTCGTGAGCGAACTTTGGCCACGGTGAACTTGCTATTCCGTAGCCGTAAACGGTCTCGGGTTCTGCGTCTCCTATAAGCCCTCCGGGGTCGGTAACAAGCAGCCTGATCGTATGACGTCCGGGTATTTTGAACTCGTGCTGTACGTCAATCCCGGTGGCTGATTCGCCATCGGAGAAAATCCACGTGTAGTTCAATTGATCTCCGTCAGGATCGGACGACGCTGCTCCATTAACGCTGACTGTAAAGGGTGTAGGACCTTCTGTCGGTCCGTCGATGGTGATTACTGCGGTTGGTGCACGGTTGTCGGACGGGTCTGGCTCACCGGGAGCGATCGGCCCGTCGCCGTTACACGATTGCAGTAATCCTAAGAAGGGGATGGTAATAATTACCAGGAACAAAAGTAGGTCAGTGATCCGGTGTCTCATCGGATACCTCCAGGTATTTTAAACTTCGCCGACCGGCTTGTTGGCCGTCAGCGACCGATGATCTCCCGTGTCCGCACCTTATCTTACGTCCCGGTACTGAAGGGCATATAGTAATCCTGGTGACCTTGAACGATCACGAAGTAATTATACCACAATATTAATTTATTACTGGTTGTCTCCGATTGCGAGGATATCATTCCCGTAGCCGACGTATAGCCAGCCGTCTTCTCCGATTACTGGTGCCGTCATGTAGCCTGATGGCCTGTTATAGGACCACATGCTGTAGCGTTGCGGGGCGAATGGTGCGAGGCTGTGGGTACTTACCGGGCTCATAGCGTGAAGTCCGAAGCATGATACGTATAAACGTCCAAGGCCGTCCTGCGCCATGCCCTGCGAGAGCCAGTCAGCTTCACCCGCGGGAGAAAAGATCCCCTGTTTCGTCTGGAAATTTGTTGAGTTGAATCCAAGACCGCCCTGACCTGTGTTGAGCCAGAACTGGAAGATTCCCGATCCATTGCTCTCCTCATTAACACATATCGAGCTGACGCTGTCATCGCTCCAGACCGGGGCATAACGATAACCTGAGTACCAGTTCAACAGGGTGTTATCCACGAAGGTCCCATCCGGATTAAAAACCGGCACGGTCCAGTTCGTGAATGCGATCTGCCCATCGGGATTGATCGTCGGTGGCCCCAGATACGAATGCGTGTCCATCAGGACGTGATCCAGTATCGCTACCACGTCTCCGCCGGGAGTTAGTATGTATCCCGGCTGGCCGTTGATGACGATGTTCCCGTCGGGAAGAATCGCCGGAACGACGCTTGTCACTTCCCACGTAAGGTTTTCACCATGGCAGATCGGGACATCGAAGTACCATTTGATAACACCGTCAAGGCCGAACGCCATCAATCGGGCATTCTGCTGGTAGTTGTACCACTCGATCGACGCTGTGACATAAATGGTCCCGTCATTTCCGACATTCACCGCTGGTCCCAGTACATTCAGGCCCATATTTGCTGCGAGGTTGTTGTACCAGATCATTTGCCCGTTCTGGCTGACCCGGTACAGGTAGCCGGTGTTGGTTCCCACAACGACGCTTCCGTCATGCAGCACAGCCGGCCACGCTGTGATGTCGCCGTTCGTGCTGAATTCCCATGCGGGTACTCCCTCGGTCGAACAGCATCTAAGCCAGTTTCCCTGTGCATAAAAGAGACGGTCGTCGTAGCCGATACTGATTCCGCTCACGCGACCGGACTGGTTCCCGCTTCGCCAGTACTTTGGAAAAGCGCCGCCGGTATCCGCGTGTTCAAGATCCATCATCGGACCGATGTTATCGGTCGTGGCGGAGTTACGCTGGTCGCGAGCGTATTTGGGCCATGGAGAGCTGGCCAGACCCCATGCGTAGACGATTGAACAGATTGTCTGTCCCTGTTTCTCCTGGAGATCGGTGACCGTCAGAAGTGCCCCATGACGTCCGCTGTAATCAAATTCATGGGAAATTATCGGATCAGTTGCCTCATCTCCATCGGAGAAGCGCCAGTGATATTCGAGTGGTCCACCATCGGGATCGTACGAAGCCGATCCGTCGAATGTAGCGATAAACGGTGTGGATCCCTGCGTCTGTCCGACAACCGAATAGATGGCGATAGGCGCGTTCGGATCGAAGCCGGAGCCGCCGCCTATCCCGCCCCTGTCGTCAGGACTTGTCGGATCACCACCTCCACAGGCCTGTACGAGGCCGAATAACGGCATTGATACGAGTAACAGCACAAGCAGTGCATCGGTCAACTTGTAGTTCATTGGAGATTCCCTCTCAGTCAGCGTGGATTCAGCGGACTGGTTTTACACACCCTGAATAATTTCAATATACCACATGATCTATAAAATCAAGCCTGATTAATCCCCGATTGCGAGAATGTCGTTGCCGTAACCCATGTAAAGCCATCCGTCCTCACCGATTACGGGTGTTGTCAGGTGGCTCGACGGTCGGGCGTAGGTCCACATGCTGTGACGGTGTGTCACGTAGGGGTAAAGGCTGCCCGACGTTATCGGGCTGTACGCGTGGAGTTTGAGACTGGATACATAGAGGTTTCCGTCCCCGTCCTCGGCTACACCCTGTATGTACGTTGATCCCCCGACGTATGGAAACAGGGCGTCGTAACGACTAACCCACGTTCGGGCGATCCCGCCGTATTCGGTGCGGGTGTTGGCGTAAAACTCGAAGCTCTCGTTATATTCATTATCTCCCGTCCAGTTCAGCAGGCTGATCCCGCCGACTCCCCAGACCGGGGCGGTCATGTATCCGGTCCCGAGATTGTTTGACCCGAACAGGTAAACATCGGGTCCGAGAAGCTCAGTCACGTAATCTCCGCTCTGTGTGAGTAATGGGCATCGTACGGTTGAAAATGCGATCTCGCCGTCCGGGCCGATCGATGGCGGACCTGTGATCGGGTAGGAGGTTTTTTCGCTGGTCCCCGTCGTTACCAGGGATGGATAGCTGATATCCTTCACAATTTCCCCGTCAGGATTGAAAATGACACCCTGGTCGCCGTTCACGACAATGTTCCCATCAGGTGTAATCGCTGCAACCGACGGGTAATGCGGACTGAACGGTTGACCGGCTGCTTCGATGTCCTCCGTCCAGAGAATGTTTCCGATTGAGCTCAACGCGTAGATCGTGACCACGTAGACATCCCAATCCTGCTCCCACGGTCCGCTGGACAGGTAAATCTGCCCGAGGCCGTCGATATTTACCGCTCCTTCAAAACGGATTTCCGGATCATCGTTTGCGATAAGCTGCGTACTCCAGATCAGCGTTCCATTGGCATCGATGCAGTACACAAGCCCGTTCACTGTACAGAAAACAATCGCACCATCATGACGTACAGCCGGGTGGACCATAATTGGTGCTTCCACGTGATAATCCCAGATCCTGTCTCCCCACGCCGTACGGGCCCTGATCCAGTCTCCCTGCGTGTAGATCAGAACGTTGTCGTAACTGATGCAGATCGACCTGACAGGTGCCGATTCGATTCCGCTTCTCCAGTATCGCGGGAATGCCCCGCCTGAGTCAGCATTTTCGAGATCCATCTGCGGACCCACGTTCAGGGTGGTGCCGCTGTTACGTGCATCGCCTCCGAAACTCGGCCACGGAGAGTTGGCGAGACCGTAAGCATAAATATCGAAGGGACCTTCGTTAACGACCTCGCCCCACTCGTCTGATACAAGCAGCCTGACATCATGATGTCCGCTCACAATCAGTTCATGATGCACCTCGGGGCCTTCATACGTAGCTCCGTCCGAAAAAATCCACGTGTAACTTAATTCATCACCGTCGGGGTCGAAGGAATTCGATGCATCGATACTGACCATGAAAGGGGTCGGACCTTCCCGGGCCCCGTTAAATGCTACCGATGCAACCGGGGTATGGTTGTCGTCCGGCGGCGTGACCTGATCGGGTGGCGTCGCGGGATTACCACCACCTCCGCATGCCTGCAGTAATCCGAGCATCGGAAATGCCAGAATTATAAGGGCCAGGACTATGTCGGTAAATTTTCGAGCCATGTTAATCCCCGATGGCCAGCAGGTCGTTACCGTAGCCGACGAAAAGCCAGCCATCATCTCCGATAACAGGTGCCGACCACTGCGGTTTACCTCTCCTGTACACCCACAGGCTGTATCGGTTGGTCACCATCGGATACACGCTGGCTGAACTGACCGGGCTGAGTGCAAAAATACCCAGGGAGGTCGCGTAAAGCCGTCCAAGACGGTCCTCTGCTGCACCATGCACATACATGCCTGACGCGAAATCCGAGTTGAGTGCCCTGTCGAGTAAATTCCTCGTGATACCACCGTAATCCGTCCTTGTCGACAGGTAGTATCCCCGTGATCCTTCGAGTAAGTCGTTATATTTCCACTGCACCAGGCTGACACCGTCGTTTCCCCAGACAGGAGCCTGTGTAAATCCGGTCAGGAATTCTCCTTCGAAGTCCATATTGATGTTTGGGCCAAATAATTCGAACTGGTATGTGCCATCCGGTGTGAAAACGGGTCCCCTGACATGGTTAAACACGATCATGTCGTCCGGACCAATTGACGGAGGTCCAAGGGGAGGGTAGAGGCTCTCTCCTTCGGAGCCTGTGCCCTGCCGGTAAGTTAGATCCGCGACGAGGCTGCCGTCCGGAGTCAGAATTACTCCCTGCAGACCGTTCACAACGATATTTCCGTTCGATGCGATTGCAGGAGCGATCATTGAAGGATTCAACTCACCGTCGGTCGGGTAGTTTGCGATGACCTGCGACCACTTTATGCTGCCGTCCATGTCAAGTGAGAAAAGCACTGCACCGATGGGGAGTCCGCTCAGTGGTGACAGTACCTCGGCACCGATAAGAACCTGCGGAGTGCCATCGATGTTCACCGCCGACAGGACCCTGAGATCCTGACCGAGTGTGTCACTGAGGCTGACTGACCAGATCGGTGAGCCGTCCGGGCTGATCCGCCATGCAGTTCCATTCAGGGTTCCGAGGAATATGCTGCCGTCCCATGCTACCGCGGGCCATGTCATGATCAGCGAGTCCGCTTCCCACGTCCAGATTTGCCCGCCTTCCGGTGTATAACATCTGACAAACTTTCCCGAGGCAAATATGACATTTCCGCCGTATGTTACGCACACGGATCGGACCGGGTCTTCATCGAACCATGTTCGCCAGTATCGAGGGAATGCATGACCGTCCGATGCACCGGCAAGGTTCATGTTCGGACCGACATTCGGCGAGAGTCCGCTGTTACGTTCATCGTGAGCGAATTTCGGCCACGCTGAATTGGCAAGACCGTATCCCTCGAACTCGATCGGTCCCTCATCCGCAACAGCACCCCATTTGTCCGATGCAATCAGCCTGACATTGTGCCGGCCGCTCGACGCGAACTCATGATCGATCACAGGACCGGTCTCGGTGGTCCCGTCAGAGAACAGCCACAGGAATTCGATCTCGTCGCCGTCCGGATCGGTCGTTGCAGATGCGTCGATTACCGCTGAAATCGGGCTTGGGCCTTCGCTGGGAGACTGAATTTCGATGACGACCAGCGGGGCACGGTTACCGGGCGGGGTGTTCTGATTCGACGGGTCAGGCGATGACGGGTTGCCGCCGCCACCGCACGCCTGTAACAGTCCGGTTAACGGCAGGATCAGGATTGCCGTGATGAGTAGCAGATCGGTAAATTTTCGGAGCAACGGTGCCCTCCCGGCTCCAGGGATAACTGCCATATAAGCGTTTACGAGATAATTATATCACAATAGAGCGATTGAATGGAACTTAATCCCCGATGGCGAGGATGTCATTACCGTAGCCGACATACAGCCATCCGTCCTCACCGATAACAGGCGAGGTCATGTGACTTGAGGGTCGAGTATAGGTCCATAAGCTGTAGCGCCGTGGCTGATATGGGAAATAGGTTTGATATTCGACAGGACTGATTGCACGTAATCCAAAACAGCTTGTGAATACAGTACCTTCTGAATCTTCGATGCTTCCAAAAATTGCCGTCGGGTGTTGGAAAGAACCATCGTAATCACCACCAGCTTCGAATAGTTTATACTCAAAGTAATCACCCTGATCTGTTCTCGTACATAGGAAGTAATCCCCATAGCTGTAATAACTTGTAGAAATGATCTGGTTGACCCCGCGGGAACTCCAGACTGCGCATTGTTCAGTCCACATGAAAGTTCCGTATTGATGATTGTATTGAACATCCATGAGAGTCATATAAAAAAATCCGCCAGGGAAGTGCATTGGTGCTACAGGTGATGAGAACACAATATTATTATCCTCATCTAAGACTGGTGGTCCTAAAAAATCATAAACTACGTTTCCAAACTTTTCAGTTGGTGCATTTATTGCGATGATTTCCTCTCCATCGGGCTGTAATAAATGAGCCTGTTCTCCATTCACTACAATGTTACCTTCAGTAGTCAGGGCTGTAATATATCTAGGATTGGTTTCGATTATGCCGTTACTTGGCATGGCTCTGTACCCAGTGAATGTGAATGACCAGTTTAATACACCATCGGGACCCAATGAGAATAGCCATACTGGAATTGTGTAATGTTCCACTATGCCTGATATACTGGTTGTTCCCCTGTGGTCGATATTTACCGCTGATCTGAGTATAACCTGCTCACCGACCTCATCCGAGAGATTTGTGCTCCACATTAACTCGCCGTCCTCGCTGACACGATGCACCCAGCCCTGCTCGGTTCCCGTAATTATGCTGCCGTCGTGTGCTATCGCAGGCCACGCCTTGATTGCCGACTCGAACTCGACATCCCACAACCACATGCCGTCAGACGTCCGTGCTCGCAGCCACGGTCCCTGAGTGTACACAACCATGCCGTCGTACCCGATACAGATCCCGGTTATTTTGTCAGTCTCAACACCAGTACGCCAGTATCTCGGGAACGCTCCGCCCTCGTCGGCGTGTTCGAGATCCATCATTGGACCCACGTTCGGTGACACACCGCTGTTACGTTCATCGTGTGCGAACTTCGGCCACGGTGAATTCGCGAGCCCCCAGCCGTAGATCGTCTCCGGTCCCGCCTGTGCTTCAGTGCCCCAGACATCGGTCACAATCAGCCTGACCTCGTATCGTCCGCTCGATTCAAATTCGTGTGTGATCACAGGACCTTCATCGGTTGTATTGTCCGAGAAAATCCACATGAACTCGATCTCGTCACCGTCCGGGTCGTTCGACCCCGATGCGTCGAGTTCCACCGTGAACGGTGTCGGACCTTCCGATTCTCCGACCACCTCGAATATCGCTACAGGTGGATGGTTGTCCTCAGGTGCCTGATCGGTTGGACCCCTCGGGGAGTCCGGAATTACTACGCCACCTCCGCTGCATGCCTGCAGTATACCGAACAGTGGGAATGACAGAATTACCAGCACGAGTAATGCGTCGGTGATTCGACGGGACATGTCACTTTCCCCCAGATCAGATTTCCATGCAGCAGTTCCCTAATGCGAAAACTATTATATCACAATGTAATAATAATGAAATATCAATCCCCGATTGCGAGGATGTCGTTACCGTAGCCGACGTAAAGCCAACCGTCCTCGCCTATAACCGGAGAGGTCATGTAGCCTGTCGGACGAACATACGTCCACATGCTGTATCTTGACGGCGTATGCGGGAAAATACTCGACACGGAGATATCGCTGATCGCGTGAATTCCCTGGCAGGAAATATATGCTCGACCGAGGCCGTCCTGGGCCGCTCCAGCGATGTACGGGTCTGTTTCCCAAACAAAAAAACTATTAAGTTCGATTTTTAATATCCCACCACCATCGGTGCCAATGGTGAAGTAAGGAGATCTGTTATCTTCCCAGATGGTCTGGACCTGGGTAATGGAAAAATCACCCCACACCGGGGTCTGCAGGTATCCCGCCTTCCATTCACCTGATTGTTCACCGATAAAATCGCGCATTACCTCGGCCATCAGTCCACCCGATGAATCGAAGATCGGAAGCCGTCCGTGCGTGAACGCTATGACACCGTCCGCGCTTACGGACGGGGGCCCGAGATACTGCTCGTATTCGTCGCCTATAAGATAATCGAATGAAGCGAGCTCAGTACCATCCGGGGTGAACATTGTTCCTCCAAGCCCGTTAACAACGATATTGCCGTCCGGAGTTATTGCGGGTATCACGGGACGGGGTTTTTCCTGTGCAAGGTAGGGAAATGTCACGGTCCTGTACCAGAGAAGTTCACCGTCCCAGGACAACTTGAAAAGCCCGCCACGAAGTTCAGGTGGTGTACCCGTTTCACCGTACCCGTTACTGCCGCCGATATAAATTCCACCCTGATGGTCAATGTTAACAGCGGAATTAAGGAAGCCCCACTGGATATCAACAACCTCCTGGATAATTAAAGTCGACCAGACGATCTCACCATCCGGGTTCAGTTTGTGCATGTAACCGTCCTGGGTTGCCAGGATGATACTGCCGTCATAACCGATGGCGGGCCATGATGTTACAGCCCGGTCCATAAGTGTGTCCCAGATTTTTGCGCCATCCGCTGTACGGGCCCTTACCCACGCGTCCTGGATGTAAATCACGTCGCCGCCGTATGTGACAACCACAGCCTTGATTGCATTGGCCTGG
>JAUWTM010000165.1 GCA_030614715.1 Planctomycetota bacterium | reverse complement strand
GATCAGGAGTATCGTTTGTCCGCGAGTCATGGTCATTGCGTTTCCCTACCAGTCCTCCTCGAGTAATTTTTCAAACTCAAGACTCCGGCTTGCCTTGATCAGTACAAGGTCGCCGGGCATTATCCAGTTGTGAAGATCGAACGCTGCGTCGACTGTCGACGTAAAGTGCTCGCCGGTAATTCCCTTACCACGGGCCTTTTCCCCTGCCATTCGAATCGTTGATGCCAGTGTTCCGACTGTTATCAGCACATCGATCGGTAATTCCGCGACCTGGTGTCCGGCGCTACGGTGATACTCGATTTCGGATTCGCCCAGCTCCAGCATGTCGCCCAGGATCGCCACCCTTCGCTTTACCGGCGTTCCGTTCGACAGCGAATTCCTCGATGCAAGCGTGTTAAGCGCATTTTCCAGTGAGATGGGATTGGAATTGTACGCATCGAAAATGACTTCCACTCCGGTTGGACGGCTGATCATTTCCATGCGTCCCTGTGTCGATGGGAGTGTCCTCAGCGATTCCGATATTTGATCAAGTGTGAGTTTTCCAGATTTGTTGATTTCGATTTCGAGCGCGATAGCTGTCGAGCAGGCGGCATTGACAAGGTCTGCGCGGCTTGTGCCGGGAATCCGGGTCTGGAAATTTCCGGATGGTGTCACGAACGTGCAGAATGTCGAGTGGTGATTCGATTCCGGGTTGGTGGGATATACATTGCTCGTATTGTCGTCACCGAAAGTTATCGTGCGGTGATTCTTCTTGTACTCTGCGGTGTATTTTGAATCCCCGGGAGCGATCACCGCTCCGTCATCCCTTAGTCCGTCGATAATTTCCCATTTTGCCCTTGCGACATCGTCGATCGTCCCGAATTCACTCAGGTGTCCCGGCCCGATCGATGTTATGACCGCTACGTGTGGTCGGGCGACCGTGCTCAGGTGCTGGATCTGTCCCTTTCCACGTGACGCACATTCCAGTACCGCGATCCTGTGCTCCGGTGTAAGGTTGAAAATCGTCAACGGAAGCCCGATCTCTGTGTTCCAGTTGTGCGGATTCTTTATAACCGGCCATTTCGTGCCGGCGATATGCGCGACCGCTTCCTTGACGCTGGTTTTACCAACCGTACCGGTTATCGCAATTACATATGGGTTGAATTTTTCCAGTAGTGCGCGCGCTGCATCGCCAAGCGCGAGTGTAGTATCACTGACAAGAAGGGCAGGGAAGTCCGGGTTCCCGAGAGCCTCATAGGCGTCACGATCCGAGACGATTAATCCTGTCGCACCTGATGCGATTGCGTTCTGGAGGTAATCATGACCGTCGCGACCGGTTTTACCGCTGAGCGCGATAAACCACTGACCCTCTTCAATGCTGCGCGAGTCAATGGAAAGCCCGCCGGGATTCCGTCCGCCGACAAACGCATCTGGATCGCCTGCGAGTATCTCCCCGCCGGTCGCGTCTCTCCATTCTTCCCATGTCAGGTACATTTATTATTTTCTGTGCCCGTGACTGTTCAGCCAGTCGCGCGCAACCTCACGATCGTCGAAATGAATCGTCTCGTCCTTGAAAATCTGGTAATCCTCGTGGCCCTTCCCCAGCACCGCGACCGTATCACCCGGATGCGCCTTCTCAAGCGCGATACCAATCGCTCTCGCACGGTCGACCTCGACAATTACCTCGGCACGTTTGTCTGATATTCGCGTCACCCCGACCATGATGTCGTTAATTATGTCCAACGGTTCTTCCTTGCGGGGATTGTCGGATGTGACTACCGCAATGTCGCAGTCCCTGGCAAGCACTTCACCCATCAGCGGACGTTTTCCGCGGTCCCTCGAACCGCCGGCACCCAGAACGCATATCAGGTTGCCCTTCGTGATATCTCTCAGGCATGCGAGTGCTTCATGTGCGGGCTGCGGTGCATGAGCGTAATCCACAACGACTGAAAACTGCTGTCCCTCATCGACAAGTTCTAATCGTCCCGGCACGGGCCTGGCGTTACTCAGTCCTTCTGCAATTATTTCGGGCTCAATGCCGTTCGCCATCGCGACCGCCACGGCTGCAGCAGCGTTCTGGGCGTTGAAGCGTCCGATCAGCGGAAGTTCAACATCCAGGTTCCAGTATTGTGTTTTGACCGTCAGGTTCAAATCCGTTGACGATCTCGACTTTATAGTCACTGCGACGTCAGCCTGCACTTCATTGTGGTTTTCGCTTTCCTCAAATGCTGCGAAACGGATTTTCCTGTTCTCGGAAATTGGTGAGAGAAACTCCTCGGTGTGCTGATCGCGTGCATTTCCAATGCCGATTACATCAGGATTGACTTTTACCGCGTCACGCGCGATTGCCAGCTTGGCATCGAGGTATTCCTCTTCGGAAAAATGATCGCGGTGATCGCGACTCAGGTTCATGTAGGTTACCGTTTCGAACCTGGCAGATGACGTTCTGGACAGGGCTCCAGCATGCGCGCTTACTTCGCACACAATGTCGGTTGCGCCCTTGTCGACTAGGAAACGCAGGCGTTTCTGGAATTCGACAGGTCCCGGAGTCGTCAGTGCGGATTTCCACCTCTCACCGTTGAACTCAATTCCCAGCGTACCCATGATCGCGACTTTTCTGCCTGATGCTTCGAGTATCCCGCCAAGTATGTGGGTTGTTGTTGTCTTTCCCTTCGTGCCCGTAATTCCGTGTATTTTCAACTGCGAGCTTGGATTGCCGTAGAATTCAGATGCCAGTACTGAGGCCGCTTGCCGTGTATTCTCGACAAGTATCAGCGGGTGGTTTTCAACAGGCTTAATCAGCTCAGTATTTTCACTCACATGATCACTCTGTACAACAAGTACCGCTGCTCCGTTTTCAACAGCCTTTTCGAGATAAAGATGACCATCCGTTTCATATCCGGCAACCGCGACAAAAATCCCACCGTCGACAACATCCCTGCTGTCATCCGTGACATGTGTAAAAGCGATGCGGGGGCCGTCAAACCCCCATCGCCTTTCAGCATTCGGGAGCAGCTCATCGAGCTTACTCAGTTCAACCGGTATTTGTTTCACGTCGTCCATTGAATCTGTCTTCGCTCAACTGTTACTGCCATCGTCGCCGAACGGATCGGGTGAGAGTACATACTCCCCGTGATTCGACGGTTCACCATCGGCATGGCTTGCCTCGATGATCAACGGTTGAGCCGTTGTCCCGGTCTCGGATAATTCAGGCATGTCCTCGATGCTTTGTCCTTCACGCAGCATCAGCGCATTGAAAATCTCACGGTATATCGGGCCGCACGCGTACCCGCCAAAGTACGGCCATTCGGGTTCATCAAGTATCACCAGGATCAGCCATCGCGGATTGGGAACCGGACCGTATCCGACAAACGTTGCGTAATAAGCTGTCTGGCTGTATCCGCCGTTTTCCGTGTCTATTTTCTGTGCTGTCCCGGTCTTGCCTGCGCTTGGCCATTCAGTGGCTGCCTGCATGGCCGTGCCCTCTTCGACTACACCGACCATGAAATCCTGGACGATTCGCGACGTTTCCACGCTGATGACCCGTCTCGGTACAGACTCCGCAACTTCAGTTTCCGCGCCCCATGGGGGATCGCGCCTTGCCTGGATCAGCCTAAGCGGTACAAGCATACCGTCGTTGGCGAATACCCCGACCGCCTGCACAAGCTGTAATGGCGATACCGTGATGCCGTGACCGAATCCCATGTTCGCAAGGTCGATTTCCGGGAATGGGACAAGCCAGTCCTTGAGATCTCCCGACGGTTCTCCCGGCATTTGCAGTTCCGTTCTGCTGCCGAAACCGAGGTCTCTCAAATATTGCGAAAGAACATCGTGTCCCAGACCGACCGCGATGATTGCCGCTCCGCGGTTTGATGAATGCACGCAAACCTCACGCAGATCGATATCGGACGGCCCGTACTCGTGGTCGGGAACCGTACCGCCCCGGAAGGAGAGAGGTCCGGGCCCGACGTGGAACCACTGATTTTCGATTATGGTGTCCTCTTCCAGTCCTGCTGCGATAGTGAAGACCTTCAGTACGCTGCCCGGTTCGTATGAAAGACATGTCGAGCTTGAGAACATTGCATTTTCATCCTCGAGGTAGTCCTGGTAACTCGATGGGTCGACCGCTGGAAGTGTGACCAGTGCCCGTACGGCGCCGTTTGACGGTTCAGTGATTATCACTGTTCCACCTTTTGCATTCGTGGCTTCGAGCCCTCGCTCTAAAGCGATTTCCGCCAGTGCCTGGATGTCCGCGTCGATCGTCAGTACGAGATCGCTGCCGTTTCGAGGCGCTGCGATCTCATTTCGGGATCCGGGTATTCGTTGTCCCCGCTGGTCCCTCTGATCCTCGTATCTTCCGGGACGTCCCGCCAGGACGTCGTCATACCTGCATTCCAGGCCCCATAATCCAATCTGGCCTTCATCCCTGGCCGACGTGAACCCGATCACCGGACCCGCGATGGGTCCAAGCGGGTACACTCGCGCCTCCTGGCTCATCACGCCGACTTCACGCATTAAATCGGCTGTGGGACCGTATTCCGGTACTGCTTCCCAGTTCGCCAGGTCATCCCCGGACATATCGCGGATCAGTATCTGCCTGTACGATTCAGACCGGTACAGTGCCGTTCGGGTTGTCTCCAGATCCAGTCCTAAAAGATTGTGAATCTCGAGCACGAGGGCGTCGCGGTCCTCAGGATTTACCCTCGACGGATTCACAAACAGCGAACGTGTCGTCCTGTTGTCCGCAAGCGGCCTTCCCCATGTGTCAAATATGCGACCCCTGCTTGCCGGGATCGTACCCGTGCGCACGTTGTTGAAAAGTTGCAGTTCAGAATAGGTATTCGGGTACGAGTACTGGACCCAGCCGATTCGAATAGCGGCAATCGCCAGAAATGCAAGGCAGAGCGCCATCAGCACGACTCCCCTGATACGGAGTGCAATGATGGCGGGATCGGCAGCCGGGACCGGCCTGGTCTGGGTTTTGTTCATGGCATTAACGTGTTGGTGGCGGCAGGGTCAAAATAGCGACATCGGCAGGCTCGATTGGTAAGGTGCCTGCGGCTTCGGGTGCATCGTACGTCTCAAGGTCGGACCTGGCCTGCTGCAATTCTTCCCTGAGCTGCCCTGTCTCGGTCCGTGTCGTCTGGATCGCGAGCCGTGAATCCCGAGCCTGTATTCGCGCGGTCAGCGACTGCAGCGAGATGCTCGATAACGTCATCAGTGCGAAAACTATTATGGCGATCGAGATTGCACGTTCGAATTTCAGCACCAGCGTCAGCGGTGCGATTGTCAGTTCCGCGGACGGTGCAGTTTCGGTGCCTGGTTTGGTTATTACCCTGGGCGCTGGCTGCGGCTCGATGATGTCGGGCAGCGGCAGTACATCTGTCTGGACCCTGGTCTCCATCCAGAATCCCGTGTTGTCGCGTTTCGGTACAGCTGACAAGTTACGTCTCTCCCTTTTCCTTGTGTCCCAATCCCCCACGGGGACAGTCAGAACTCTCATTAAATAAATTAAATATAGGTGCTGACTACTGCATTTATGCTGCCTTGCGATATGCCCTCTTGCGATATGCTCTCAGTCGGGCAGACCGGCTTCTCGGGTTCCTCTCAATTTCAGCATCTGACGGTGTGATAATCTTCCTCGTCAGTCTTTCAAACCGATCCCTGTTCTCCCTGTATAACGCCTTTACGACCCTGTCCTCGAACGATGAGTAGCAGATCACGACAAGTACCCCATCTGTCGCGAGTATGTCGGGACAGTCAGTGAGGCTCCTCTCGAGATTTTCCTTTTCACTGTTGACCGATGCCCGCAGTGAGAGAAATGTGCGGGTCGCCACATGCATTCCCCTCGGGTGGAATCGCCTCGGTACGGCCGATGCAACGATCTCGGCGAGTTGACCCGTGGTCTCTATCGGTCCCTCGCTCCTTCCTGCAACGATCGCCTTCGCTATTTTTCGCCCGAACCGCTTTTCATCCATCCCGCGAAGCAGCTCGACCAGCTCACCTTCCGGAAGGCCGTTAACCAGATCGTACGCTGACGTCTCAAGGTCGGGGTCAAACCGCATGTCGAGTTTCGCATCATGACGGAAACTCATGCCGTAGACGGGAAGGTCGAGCATGCCGGAGGAGACACCGAGGTCGTAGATGATTCCATCGACACCGAGGAAGCCGTTGTTTTTAGAAGCCTCACGAATGTCAGCGAAATTGGACTTAACGCGTACGCTGCGTGTGCCGTAGCCCTTGAGTGTCTCTTCCTGCTGGCTGATTGCGTGGGGATCGCAGTCGATCGAAAGTACGCGTCCATCGGGAGAACACTTCTCGAGCAGTGCTTTGCTCATGTTCCCTGGACCCGTGGTGGCGTCGATGTATTTTTTCCCCGGCGACGGTGCCATAAACTTCAGGACCTCATCGAGGAGGACGGGCGTGTGCGTTCCGATTTGTGAGCTGGTCCCGCTTGACGGATCAACTCCAGGCAAAGGATTTCTCACGCGGCCTGATCCCCTCTAGGTTAATTAGATACTTCAAAATTGCATGCCCCAGGCAATGCCAAAAAGTGACAAGAGAATGTGATCGAGAGAAATCAAATTCTGGTAATGATAATGGATTATTAATTACGGCGTGAATGCCAGTTAATGTCAGAGGGGTGGAGGAGCATTTTCGGTTAGTGTTTGGCATTTTTATATGCCTGATGCTATAATTAAGTGCAGCCCCGCAATAAAAATGACTGAAAATTCCTGAAGAGCTACGGCAAACATTAGATTATATGGTTTTCGATCTCACGTCTACAAACAGATGTTTAGTTTAGGCAAAAATTCTTCATTTTAGGCTATAAAATTGTGCTAAAAACCAATAATATGCCAGAATTGTATGCCTAAAGTCATTAGTAAGCCGCCAGATTGCCTCCTCCCAACACCTTTTTTCGCTCGTTTTTACCACCATTCCTCGTTGATTCACCTTCCAGTCCAATGTAAAATCCTTATCATTAAATCCCATTAAAAATATTTAACCAGGTGCAGACATGTCGTCGAGTAAAGCGAAATCCGGTCTTGTTACCCCGGCAATCAAAAAGAAAGTGGTCGACCTTCGACGTAAGGTCCACATGTACCCCGAACTCCAGTTCAAGGAATTCAAAACTCAGAAGTTAATCCTTGCCGAATTGAAAAAACTCGGTGTTAAGGCTAAGAAGATCGCAGGAACCGGCGTTGTCGCGACAATCCCCGGTGCGAAGGATTCGAAGGACGGCAAAGCCTTAATGCTTCGCGCTGACATGGACGCACTCCCGGTGACAGAAGAAATCAAAAGCCCGTACATGTCCAGGCATGAAGGCAGGATGCACGCGTGCGGCCACGATGCGCATGTCGCGATTCTCATCTGCGTCGCGCAACTGCTGAAGGAGCACCCGGTCGATGGCCCTGTGAAACTTGTTTTCCAGCCCGCTGAAGAGGGAGGCGTCGGTGCGCAGGGGATGATCGATGACGGCGTGTTGGAAAATCCTTCTGTGTCCGCGGCTTTCGCGCTGCACGTCTGGGCGGGAATCCCTACAGGAAAAATGGGAATAGTCCTTGGACCCGCGATGGCGGCTGTCGACGAGTTCGACTTGATTATCAAAGGAATTGCGGGACACGCCGCGTACCCGCAGGGCAGCATCGATCCAATCTACATCTCCGCACAGGTGATCAACTCGCTCCAGAGCATCGTCAGCAGGAATGTGGATCCGATGCAGACAGCGGTTGTGTCGGTTGCCAGTATTCACGGTGGGATGAATTACAATGTCATCCCGCCGGAGGTCAAGCTGCAGGGTACGTGCAGGACTTTCACCGACGAAAACCGCAGGACGGTCAAGAAGCGTCTCTTCAGTATCGTGAAGGGCACCGCGAAAGCCCTCGGTGGTTCCGTGGAGATCGATTACCGTCACATGATCCCCGCGACGGTCAACGATAAAAACGCCAGCGCGTACATCTGGGACGCATCGGTCGACGTTCTCGGTAAACGCAACGTGTACGAGGCGGATGCCATGATGGGCGGGGAGGACATGGGGCTGTACCTCAGGCGTGTCCCGGGATGCTTCGCGTTCCTCGGCGTACAGAACAAGAAGATTGGTGCAGCGTTCCCGCATCATCACCCGAAGTTCGCAATCGACGAGGATGGGCTTCCGGACGGCGTGGAGATCATGTATCGAACCGCAAAGCGTTATTTTGAATCAATAAATAAGTAACCGCGTGTAGACCTCTCAGGCAAGGCGCGCTTTAATATCCGAATTTTGTCATCTTTATCCGCGTGTGATATCATTTTATAGTGGGTGCGATGGAGGTTACTTTGCTCATGAAACGTGCATCATTGCTCTGGCTTTCATTCTTCCTGCTGGCAGGTCTCGTTACGGGATGTTCATCCGGCTCCGGAGACCCGTTGTCCCCGGATTTAACTGATGAAACCGACACGATTCGAAACGCATCGGACGTGGCGCGTCACTCTCTGCTCGGGCTTTACACCTGCATTGTTGATACAGATCATCGTAATCTTGAGATGGTTCCGCTTCGCGATGCCATGTTCCACCTGAACGCGCTCAGGTTCATGGAACCACCGCCTCCTCTGAAAATTAATATCTCGAATTTCCAGTTCGACGGGCAGGTGATCGATGCGGACATCCAGTTCACACATCCGTTTATCGGCCTGTTGCAGTACAGTGGTTTCGACGTCTGCGGAATCGTTATAACATCGGGGAGCATCACGGGCTTCAGCGATCCCGATATTGTTGTCGCTGGGGATGGTGACTTAAGGCTTCTGAATCCCGACGGTCTTACTCGATGGTGGAATCCAAGGGAGTTTCCGTACAACGAGGACCTCCCAATGTGGGGATACATCGATGGCGGACTTGGGACTCCCGATGAAACAGCAAACTTTACCGGTACTCTCAACGGGTACAAATACCACGCCGATGGATTAAGCCAGTACGATGACCTGACCGATCTCGACCCGGAAATGCGCGGTGCCTTTTCTGCTGGTTCTGCGCACACACGCCATTACACAATAGACATCGGCTCCCAGCTCGTTTTC
>JAUWTM010000186.1 GCA_030614715.1 Planctomycetota bacterium | reverse complement strand
CAGCGACGTTTTTCCCGCACCGGGCTCCGCCTGCAGCAGCAGACGTCCGTACTTGACTATCAATTCCCCGATCGGAACTGTCCCGATCTTCGTCCATTCGGCATCCAGCCCGACAACGACAGGTTCAGGTTCGTTCTCTGTATCAATCTGGCTGACAAACTTCCCCGAATTTGATGGAAACTCGTACTTGACCATTCTCGGAATGAACAGTTTCCTGAGAACACGCTTATTGCCCTCGTAATAACGTCCGAACCTGGCCAACTCACCTATGCTTTCGATATCGAACGACTCCAGGGTCATTTCCCTGTAGAGTTTCAGTGCATCCTCGACTTCATCGGCGGGCACCTCGCGAGCCCGGTTATTTTCAATATATTCCCTGGCTTCAGGCAGCAGCAGGACTTCGCTGTCGATGAACGCGAAGTTCATGAGGATCGACCAGTTAAGCTGCGAAATCAGCTCCATGACGATGGAATCTCCCCTGCTAAGGTAAGCTTTATGTTATCAATTGAGGATTGATTTAACCAGTGGGGATTATTTCCTGACCCCCAAAAAAAAGCAAGACTACTGAGAGTCTTGCCGGGAGTCGATCGAATTATTCGATCATGTTGAGCTACGAACTCATTAACTTCTTACCATACAAATGCGTAAGAATCAAGCAGTGGGGCGACTGGACCGACCGGGATTCGAACCCGGACCTTTAAGTTCGTAGCTCAACGTGCTACCATTACACCATCGGCCCTGGGGTATTGGAAACCAAAGTTCGCCAATACCCCGTCGCCCCACAATTGGGTATAAAAGAACTACCACATCTATAACGCTCGGGAAGGCTGAAAGCTGACATAAAATCTGGATATTTTCGTAAAAAAAAGCAAGACCGCTCAGAGTCTTGCCGGAAGCTGATCGATTTATCGATCATTGTAAGCTACGAACTCATCTCAATATATCGCAGTATTCGAACTTCAGCAACATCAGTCCTCAAGCATAAAAACAGGCTCGGTATCGAACTCGATCCGCACGACTCCCTCAATTTCCACAGGCAGTGCGCCGTACACCGACGCTCCCCCGATCCTTTCGATATTGATATCTGACTCACCCTCGTATGCCTGCAGCGGTGTGGGCTGGAAGAATATCGATGCCGCCAGCACCCACACCCCAATCATCAGCATTGTCAGGATAAATTTCGTGTAACGATCGATCGTCATCTTTCATTGCCTCCTTGTTTTTTCTGTGCGTTGAATTTAGACCGATTCGCGTGAATTGGTCAAGCACACCCCCATAAAATAAAAGACCCCGGGGTAACATTCCGGGGTCTTTAACTTTTCAGATTCAGTAACCGGTTTAACTGCAGCCGCTCGTCGTGCCGCATTCATGGCATCGATAACACGATGCATTGCGAATCATGATCGAGCCGCATTCCGGACATGATGGAGCGTCCTGCTGCCCGATGAAAAATTCCTGGCCCTTCTCCATCGCATCCCGCTCCTCCTTGGTCAGATCGAACGCAAGCTGCTCGATATCCGGGATCTTAATCTCATCGGCTTTTTTCAGCTCCTCCTCGGTTACCTTGCTTTCCAACGGCTTCAGGAACTTCAGTCCGAGCCAGCGGAATATGTAATCGACGATGCTCTTTGCGATCTTGATGTCCGGGTTTTTCGTGAAGCCTGACGGCTCGAAGCGCATGTGCGAGAACTTGTTGACGAGAACCTCGAGCGGTACGCCATACTGCAGCATGATACTCGACATCGTTGCGATCGTGTCCATCAACCCGGAGATCGTGCTACCCTGCTTCGCCATAGTGATGAATATCTCACCCGGTGTCCCGTCCTCGTACAAACCCACCGTGAAGTACCCTTCATGGACGCCGCCGATCGCGAACTTGTGCGTGATCGACCGTCTCTCATCCGGAAGCCTTCTGCGGTACGGTTTGTATACCTCTTCCTTATCTTTTTCCGAGAGTGACGTGGTCAGCGGTTGGGTTCGCTTACACCCGTCACGGTATATTGCGATTGACTTCAGGCCAAGTCTCCACGCGGTCTCGTAGCATTGAATGATGTCCTCGACCGTCGCTTCGTTCGACATGTTGACCGTCTTCGATATCGCTCCCGATATGAACGGCTGCACCGCAGCCATCATCCTGACATGTCCCATGTGGTGAATGGATCGTCTGCCGGTTACCGGACGGAACGCGCAGTCGAAAACCGGAAGGTGGTCCGGCTTCAGCGTCTCGCAGCCCTCGATCGTGTCGTTCTCCTCGATGTACTCCAGTACCGATGTGATCTCGTCTGCTTCGTAGCCGAGATTTTCCAGTGCAAGCGGGACCGTGTTGTTTACAATCTTCAGTACCCCTCCGCCAACCAGCTTCTTGAATTTGACCAGTGCGAGGTCCGGTTCGACCCCGGTCGTGTCGCAATCCATCATGAACCCGATTGTCCCTGTTGGTGCCAGCACGGAAACCTGTGAGTTCCGGAAACCGACCTTCGCTCCCATGCTGCATACCTTGTCCCATGCCTCTGTCGCGGCTTCCATCAGGTTATCCGGGACATGCACGAAGTCGATCCTCTTCGCTGTGTCGCGGTGCTTATTCATCACCCTGAGGAACGGAACGCGGTTCTCCTCGTATGCGGGGAACGCCCCGATCCTCTCTGAGATCAACGCCGAAGCACGATATGCTTCACCGGTCAGTAATGCCGTAACCGCAGCTGCGTACGCACGACCCTGGTCGGAGTCGTACGGCATACCGAGGCTCATCAGGAGCGCTCCGAGGTTCGCGTAGCCGATACCGAGTGCCCTGAAATTATGGCTGTTGATTTCTATTGCATCATTGGGGTAATGAGCGTTATCTACAATTATCTCCTGGGCGAGAATCGTGATCCTGACCGCCTGCCTGATTGATTCTACGTCGAAGTTCCCGTTCTCATCGACGAATTTCATCAGGTTGATGCTCGCGAGGTTGCACGCGGAGTCGTCGAGGAACATATACTCACTGCAGGGATTCGATGCGTTGATGCGGCCGGAATTCGGGCACGTGTGCCAGTCGTTGATCGTAGTATCAAATTGCAGTCCCGGATCGCCGCAGATATGGCAAGCAGTCGCGATCTCCCTCCAGAGATCCCTCGCCCGCATCCGGTCCATGACCTGCCCCGTTGTTACTTTCAGTGTCGCCCACTCCTGGTCGTCGAGCACAGCATTCATGTAATCGTCGGTCACTCGCACGGAGTTGTTGGAGTTCTGGTAGAAGACTGAGCCGTACGCCTCTCCGCCAATGCTGCCGTCATAGCCGGCATCTATCAGTGCCCACGCTTTTTTCTCTTCCTCGACCTTACAATTGATGAAATCACGGATGTCCGGATGATCGATGTCCAGGATGACCATCTTGGCCGCGCGACGGGTCTTGCCGCCCGATTTGATCACTCCGGCGAATGCGTCGAACCCTCTCATGAAACTTACCGGACCGCTCGCCACTCCTCCAGATGTGAGCCGCTCGCGTGAGGACCGGATTGGTGAGAGATTGGTGCCGGTGCCGGACCCGAACTTGAACAGCATGCCCTCGGTCCTTGTCAGGCCGAGGATCGATTCCATGTTGTCTTCTACTG
The DNA here is from genome assembly GCA_030614715.1 of Planctomycetota bacterium. GTDB lineage: Bacteria > JAJVIF01 > JAJVIF01 > JAPKYR01 > JAPKYR01 > JAUWTM01. The sequence continues at coordinate 4,167 of JAUWTM010000186.1, read as the reverse complement.
AATTTATGAAACATGCGGAGCATTGCGGACGTTTTTCTATTCCCACGTTGAACCAGACCGGAGAGTTAAACGCCATCTTCTGGTACAGGCACATGTGTGTGAGCTCTGCTTCGAAAATGTCAGCTTCCTCGGGACTCAGAAAATAACCGTCCTCACGACCCCAGTCCGCTATCGTCTTTACCACTCGATCCAGCAGTGCTTTCAGTGACTTTTCCCTCTTGTCGGTATTAATCGGTCCGTGGAAATACTTGCTGGCTACGATATTGGTCGCCATCTGGCTCCACGACACCGGCATCTCCACGCCTCTCTGCTCGAACACCGGCTCCCCGGTATCCGACGATATCAGGGCGTGACGTTCCTCCCATTCGAGCTCATCGTACGGGTGTACCCCTTCCGTCGTAAAATGTCTTTTAATTATCTGGTTACTTACCCGCCTGCGGGATTGCCTTATGATCGGTGCCTGGGTCTCCCCTGTCGTGCTGGCCTGATCGTGATCCTGCTCAGATGACATTAAACTGCTCCTTTGTAATCAAAATACCCCTATTTTGTGGAAAAAGCCATGCTTCTGTGTAATATTTCAGTTAAAACTTGTACTAATTATCTGATTTCACGGGTACTTATCTTGTCAGCGCCCCGTTCACATGGTTGACGGGTACGCATTGATTCTACTCCTGCTTGTTCTGCCTGCGAGGTTACCTCGCTGCTCCTCGTGGAGCTTTTTAGTGAGGGGTGCGGTTCCCATTTCAGGACTTCTCGTGGGGGTGACTGGAAGGTCTCTCTATCTACCCCTTCTATCCCACTTCTCTCGATCGGGTGCCTTGTTCGCAAGCTCCCGGGTACACCGTACTGTTAACCCCTGTATCTGCCTTAGCCCTGAGCTACAGCTCCCTGGGTCCCTCTGCACAATTTTTGCCGCAAAGGACCTAACCAAATAGCATATTGAAACGCGACTGTCAAATTCCCGATTTTAATCGACCTGTATAAGTTTGAAGGGTGCATCTTTGAAATCGTTTTATATCATCGAGCCGTGGCATCCAACCTAGTTAAAGTCCGGGTACCTCTACTTTGCCACCAAAAAAAAGCAGTTTTTTTTCATTTTTTCTGTTTTTTTCCCAGTTTGATTTTTCCTTTCGGAATTTTTCGTGTATTTACCAACCTATCAGCAGCCTGCCTGTGTTAAAATCCATCCCACGATCTGTTCGAACATTCACGCTGTTTCCCTGTCACGGAGGCCCCCGATGTATCGACTATCCATCACAATTACCCTCTTCCTTGCTGTAACTGCCGGACTTGCGCTGCTGCCCGGCCTTTCTTCACCGGCACATTCGCAGCATACTCCGACCTGGACCACCGACGGCACCGACCTGCTCGGTGAAGCACTAGCGTCTGTCGGATTCACAAGAGAGGACCTTGGTTACCGTCCCGACGGCTACTGGGTCAGATACCCGAGAGTGCCCTACGTTCTCCCGTTCTTCGACAGCCTCCTCTCTGAACCTATGAGGGTTTACGACTACACGAGGACAATGGGCAATGTCATCGAGCGATTCCTGGATCCCGAGATGGAATACGAACATCGCCGTGACGGCATCGATTCACCCGACCGCCTTCACCAGCTTATTTACTTCATGGCGATCGAACGTCGGGTCGACGGCTTCCGTTCATACTCGGTCAACCTTTTGCCACAGGCGGCTGATGACGAGCCAATTCTCGATGCAATCCGTAAGATTTTCATCTCTGCCGACCAGCGGCTCCTGAACATGTCGTTCGGAGCACCGCCGGCATGGCCCAATGCTGAGACCGACATCACCGAACAGCTTGAATTGGCTGATCCCGAGTTCGAAAAAATTATCGCGGAATGCATCCTGAACGCGCTCGACGCCCGTACGTGGCGCGATACCGCACTCCGTAGGCTGCCGCAGCAGCTGATCGACGATGTATTCTACATCCGGTACTTCGCGCAGACCCAGGGTGACGGGATTATCTACTACCCGCAGGTCGACGATGCCGCGATGCTGATCGACGAGCAGTCAATGGCATACGCGGCCATGAAACTTGCTCAGGCAACCGAGGACTGCCGCTACGCGCTTGAAAAATATCTCGAGGAGCACCCGATCGCAGGTTACTTCAGCTTCGAGACCGCCACACCTTACGGACGTATCGTCGTCGACGGGGTAGGCCACGACAGGCACGAGTATGACGACTATTTTGTCCTGATAGACCTTGGTGGAGATGACGTCTACACTGGCCCGGTCGGTGCGACAACCCGCCCGGACATCGGTGTCAGCCTCTGCCTCGATCTGAGCGGTGATGATCGCTACGAATATGACTCGATCACCTGCCCGAGCCAGGGCGCGGGGGTTTTAGGTTGCGGAGTTCTATATGATGCGTACGGTGATGACATTTACCACGCGATACAGACCGCGCAGGGAGCCGGATTCTTCGGTACTGGTGTAATTTACGACGGTGATGGTGCCGACGAATACATCATGGAGGAAAGCGGCCAGGGAGCGGGATTTTTCGGACACGGACTTGCCTTCGACTCCGGTGAGGGTGACGACTATTACGGTCTCTTCGGTGATGGGCAGGGATACGGTGGCTGCAACGGTGTGGGCGTCATCGCGAACTGGTCCGGCGACGAGCACTACTACGCAGAACCGTACTCGAACGTCGTTGACCGTGGAGACTACCATTCCGATTTCGATATAAACGTCTCAAATGCGCAGGGAATGGGCGCGGGACGTCGCGGTGACGGCACCGATGGTCATTCATGGGCCGGTGGACTCGGTTTTATTGCGGATATTCATGGTGACGACACTTATGAAGCCGGGAATTTCTCGCTTGGAACCGGGTACTGGTTCGGTACGGGCCTGATGTACGACAAGGAGGGCGACGACCTCTACAAATCGGTCTATTTTACCCAGGCGTCCGGAGCGCACTACTGTATCGGAGCGATTATCGATGAATCGGGCGACGACCGTCACGACCTCTTCGCCAATGCAGGCGCCGCGCTGTCCTTCGGATGGGATTTCTCGGTAAACCTGCTGGTCGACAAGGCCGGGGACGATTACTACAAGTCGAACATCATCTCGATCGGATGCGCAGAGATCCGCTCGAACGCTTTCTTCTTCGACCTTGCAGGCGACGATCATTATATCGCGCAACAGAACGGTCTCTGCATGGGCGCGGTCGACTTCCGCGACTACGGCACGCCGCATCCGTTCAGCCCGTTCTACCAGTACTGTAATTCCATCGGACTTTTCATCGATGCGGGCGGTACCGATATCTACGAGGAATGGGTCAAGGTTACCGAGGGTGAGGGTGAGGACGCAGTGACAACGGACATGTTCGTTCCATCGGAGCGATGGGGAAACAACATGCGCTGGGAGAATCCCGGGCCCGATGACGAACGCTACGGCTACGACAACTACGGCATCGGCTGGGACCTCGAAGCCGCTGAGGACGCAACCATCCCGGACGTATTCTGGCTCGACCCCCCACCCGAAGAGGAAGAGGAGGAGGAAGACACAGAATAATCGAGGCAGAGACAAAATAGATTTTTATCAAGGGGACTGGCGACACGGATAGGGGACTGGCGACACGGATAGGGGACTGGCGACAAAATTTACCGACACTTCACCTTGGCAGTTTCTTTCAGATATTCGGGTCGGTAAATTTTGGTGCCTGTCCCCGGTTCATTTCTGTATATTTTTCCCCACCCTTCCAGTTTCTTTATGATGTTCGAACTGGGACACCTCAGGCGTCAGCCGTCAGGTGTCCCACATAAATTTCAAACGAATTCCATTCACTCTGTTGAATTTCTTGTTTGCCAACTCGCAATATGCTAACTTAATTTAACTCGTTTGAAATACGCAGGGGAGGACCACCCGATCTGGTTCCGTAGCATATACCTTAGCAGTGGATTCGCAGTAATCCTGTGGCTGCTTCCGTATGCTGTCGGCGTCATGATGTACCATTTCGGGGCAAGGCACATCAAGAGGGCCATCGGTTGGTTACTGCTTTCTATTTGTATTCCTTCACTGGTTGTTGCCTGGATCTTCGCCTTCGCTCTGAATAACATCCTCTATGCGCCGCACACGATCATCCTTGGTATCAGTATCGCTGTTATGATTTTTCAGGGGATCGTGTGGAGATCGACATGGAGGTTCT
>JAUWTM010000095.1 GCA_030614715.1 Planctomycetota bacterium | reverse complement strand
GGCCACGGAGATCATCGTTCTGGATTTTATCGATTCTACAGCCGATTCATCACCCTCTGCGAGCAGCCTGATCGGACCCGCTTCGGTGACAGCATCGACAAAATCAATACCTTTTTTAATCTTGAACCACATGATGACAGGTTCCTGAACCCGACCATCCATGCAGTTAACAGCAGTGGCAAATTTTCCCTCATCCATAACCTGTGTGCTCCGGATTTTATTTGATCGAAGTAATTATACGCAATTCCGACCTATTTTTAGTGACGTTTTTATCTTCCAATGGATGCGAGGATAATAAAAAAAAAGGGATCGAATCGATCCCTTTGTCGTTTCTTATTGTTCAGGGACTTTAAGCTTCGATTTCACTTTCTTCCATATCGAGAGAGATCAGATCGTCCACCACTTCCCGTGAGCGAATAATCTCGAATTTATCCCGCTCGATGAGGATTTCCGGTGGACGCGGACGGGACTGGTAGTTTGAGGACATGGTCCTGCAGTATGCGCCAGCGTTCAGAACTGCCAGGAGCTCCCCGCGTTTCGGAACACACATTGTCATATCCCTGGCAAGGTAATCGAGACCCTCTTCGCCGGGACCTACGATGTCGGCAGTAATAGGCTCACCGGGAGGACGCGCGGTACCAAACTGCCCTGCGGATTCGTAAGCATGCATGAAATCAGTGGGAAGTTCGAGTGTCCCGAGGTATTCTCCAGGGTCCTGGGCACCCGTGGCAACATCCATCGGCTCACCGGACGGCTCAGCCATAGCGAATGCCCCTCCGGGTTCCGTGTCACAACTCACAGGCTCCTTAACGTGCACAATCTCATGCTGGATCCTGTAAAGAGCGGGTCTCGGGAACTCCGCGAATCCAGCGTCGGTTATCACGTAGAACTTTGAATCGACGTCCTTGACTCCGAGGACCGATGTAACCAGCACGCCTGCTTCGGCAACGAAATACCGTCCTGGTTCCAGGATCAAGCGACAATCGAGGTCCTTGACGTGAGGAATGATATTCCTGGCGATTTTCTTGATCTCGATGTAGTCCATGTCCTTGTAAGCGACCGGGAAGCCGCCTCCGAGGTCAAGATATTCGAGTGAATGACCCGCGTCCTTGATGTCCGTGTAGATCTTAGCCATCTCCTCGGACATCTTGATCCAGGGAGCGAGCTGGGCGATCTGCGTTCCCACACGGCAGGACACACCGACCAGGTTGATCTGTGGGAGCTTTGATACAAGCGCCAGTGCAAGGTCGAGGTCCTTACGCTGGATCCCGATCCTGCTGTCTGCAGCACCCACGTTGGTGCCGAAGAAGGCTCCCGTTTCGATCCCGAGGTTGATTCTCAAACCGATCCTAACGCCAGTGTCCATTTCAGCGGCGAAGCGGTTGAGGGGCTCGAGGTCGAAAATGTTGCCAACGTTGATGATCAACGGACGCTGCTTGAGAACCGCACTGATTTCGTGCTCCGGAAGGCCAAACGAGTTAAAAATAATCGATGTCGACTTGTATCCGTTGGCAATCGCACGCTGCATCTCATGGATGTTGGAAACTTCGAGCGAGCAACCGCGCTCGATCATGATGTCCGTGATGAGTTTAGTGTCCTGGGCACGAAGGCTGAATGCCATCATCGGTTTAATGTCAGCAAAAGCCTGCTTGAAGGCTTCGACCTTCTCCAGAATTGCGGCTTTGGAGTACGCGTAAAAAGGCGTATACATTTCCTCGGCAATTTCATTCAGAGCAACATCCTCGAAGAGGAGTTCCCCATCCTGGTAAGTTAGGTACCTGTTCATATTTCCTATCCTTCCCTGAAAGTGGAGCCGATTATAGCAAGGTTGGGATGTACTAACAACCGGAAGGGACGCCATATTGGCGTCCCATACCTGTTTACATACATCAGTTATATGGTTTTATTAAAATCAAACGATTTCCGGGTACTATTCGTAATCGGATTGCACTGGAGCCTCGACATCGCGTTTCTCTGAATCTTCGCCTGCGCGCTTAGCCTTCTCAAGGCTTTCCTGCTGGCTGTCGAGAGCAGCCTTTTCGGCCAAAAGAAGGTTATCGTAGGAAATGGCGTCCTTGTAGTCCTTTGGCGCGAATTTGCAGAACACGGTCAGCTCGTTGCCGAGATCGTTGTATTCCACCTCGTCCATCACCTGCCTGATAAGGAAGACACCACGTCCGTGGCTCTTGAACAGGTTTTCCTCGACGGTTGGATCGGGAAGGCTCTCGTGTTCGAAACCGGGACCCGGGTCCTTAACACGGATCCTGAAACCTTCATCCGAGATGTTGTAACTGACATCGAAGGGCAGGTCGTTCTGCTGATTCAGGCCATGACGCCAGGCGTTGGCCAGGGCTTCATCGATTGCAAGCCTGATCGAGTAAACAACCTGTTGTGCAAGGTCATAATCAGCCAGCTGCTCCAGGATTTCAGTAATAAGTTCCGGTGATTCCTGGTATGTAGTTGTCTTGTGGATCCAGGGATCAGCCTGGAGCTCGAGCACCGCGACGACAATGTCGTCTCTCTGCTTCCTGCCACAGGTAAATTCCTCAACACTGTCGATGATCTTGTTGGTCAGCTGCTCCGATGACAGATGCCCGCCGTGCGCAACAAGGTCAAGAAGGGATTTGTGACTGAAACGTTCTCCTTCATGATTATTCGCATCGGTGACACCGTCGGTGTAAAGAACAATGCGGTCTCCTTCCTTCAGCTCAACTTCCCTGGTTTCATACGGGAAACTCTTGAACAGGCCGAGTGGATAACCGGCTGCATCGAGTTTTTCAACCTTGCCGGAGTCGGCGTGATACCAGATAGGCTGCTCGTGACCAGCGGATGAGTATGTCAGAACTCCAGTCTTGGTATTGAGACGACCGTAAAATGCGGTCGCAAACCATGCGTCTTCCTTAATCTGGGCGATAAGCGACCTGTTGATGCTCTCCAGGATCTCACAAGGCGGTTTCAGCGTTTTCGCCACGTTCCTGAACATCGAGAGCAGGCTGAAAGTCATCAGGCTTGCGGCGATACCCTTATTCGCGACATCGCCGATAACCAGTGCAACCGAGTTTCGTCCCAGTGAGAAAACGTCGTAGAAATCACCTGCAAGCTCGTCAGCAGCCTGCAGCCTGCATGTCATGGCGGCGATGCTCTGCTTGTAATACTTGGGGATGCGGTCGCCCTGGAGCTTCTGAGCCACCAGCAGCTGGTGATCACGTCTTTTATCACGTGCCAGGATACCCTCGAAGAGCGTTGCATTGTGAAGAGCGATCGCGACCTGGCTGGCCAGCAGCTCAAGGAAGTACAGGTCCTTTGATGTGTAAGCATTTTTACAGTGTGAGAAGCCGCAGATCACGCCGAGGACCTCATCCTTGAGGACGATCGGACATCCGATAAAGGATTTGAAATTATTGCACTCAACAAACCCACCTTGCGTGACACGTGGATCTTCCTCAAGGTTATTGACGAGGATCGGGCTGCCTTCCTTGACGAGTTCCGCCACGTGATCGTCGTTGCTGATCTCCAGCACCCACTTGTCGACGTGGGCCACACCGGGAGTGATATGTCGAATCTGCAGCCTTGAACCCTCGAGGAGTCCGACAAGGGCACATTCCGCGTTAATTGTATTCTGGGTGTGATCAACCACGTCCCTCAGTAGAGGGTCCATGTCCAGCTCACCTGAAATTACACGTGAAACCTGGTTGATTCGCTCGAGTTCATGGCTTCGTCGAATCGTCTCCTGGTAGAGAGCCTTGTTCCGGAGGATGACCTCCATGTGAGCGATGAAATGCCTGCAAAAATGGATGGTATCGGAGTCAAAGATGGTGCCCGGCTTCGCTATCAGCTCGAAGACACCGCCTTCGTTGAGCTTTTTTTCAACCGGGATATACAGACGTTCACGAAGCAGAGCCGTAGGTGATGAGTTCTCCGGCAGTGAGGAAACATCCCTGCCCTTGAGGTCGGTCGAAAGATGCTGTAATTCCCTCGAATCGTAACACCTTCTGATAGCGTCTAAAACATCCTGCGTAACCTTACCAGCGTCAGGGACCGGCAGCTGGGGAAAGTGCTTCAGCTCGAATTCGCCATCAATGTTCGGCTCGTAGAATTCAATCTCATCGAGCTCGAGGTCGGTGTCGAGCCGGTGAAGGATCAACTGGATGACCTCGTCCGGCAAGGCAAGCTTATTTGCTTCCAGAGACGTCTCGATCATAGCCTTCTGCTCATTGTGCCGCCGGGAAAGCTCCTTCACCGCTGATCCAGCGACACGATTTGCCTCCTCAAGCTCGTCAGAGTTTGCCTCGAGTGATTCATGCTTGTGCTGAAGCTCCTCACCCAGATCGTTAAACGCCTTTGCAAGAAGACCAAGCTCAGCCACGCTCGTTGGAATCTCAACCCTGTACTGCAGATTTCCCCTTGCGAACTCAATCGCGGCTTTTGTCAGGTTGCGCAGGGGATTCGTAACGACTTTGAGAATCAGAATCATCAGGGCAAGGAAAACCATGTAGGCGAAAACAAGCGAGCCGAAGAGAGATTTTTCAATCCTCCTGGTGCTGGCAACAACGGCAGTAACATCCCTCGCCATACCAAACCGTCGACCCGTCCCGAGCATCTCAATGGTTGCTGCAATCCATATATGTCCATCATGAACCACCCAGCACACACTCGCCGGAGTACTGGATGCGATTATAGATTCAGTCGTCACATTACCATCAAGATGGCACTGTTCGACCTTCTCAGCGATTACAGGCAAAAGATTATCACCGTCAATGATCCTGAACCGACCCTCTTCGGTAATGAAAGGCACGAAGATATCGGTGTTCGATTCTGATGTCCCGAATTGCCCCAGGAGGGATATAACGTCCTCATCCGGCAAACCCGATTCAATTCCTGAACGTGCAACCGGAAGCGAGGTGACCACCGTCGCGACCAGGCTGTTAACCCTCATCTCCGAGCTTTGCCGCTCCATTAACCTGTTACTGGTAGCCAGGTGAAAGCTGCTCGATCCAAGCAGCACGACGAACGTCAATAGCACGAGGATAAACAACATGCTGTTACGTCCTTCCATGATTTTCCCGATCATGGACCCCCGGTGTTTCGTTTGTTCCTGATCCATTGACATTGTTCAAGCCAGTTCCTGTAAATTTTTCTTATTTGCTCAGCCGGTCGGGATTGAGTTGGTCACGTCCTGCACACGTATGTTCACTTCGACAACCTTCAAACCGGTCATCTCATTGATCCTGCTCGCGACCCGTTCTCTCAGTAAATCAGTGATCTCCGGGATACGGGAGCCGTACTGTACGCGGATGAGCATGTCAACGGCAGCCTCAGTGGTGCCGACGTCAACCCTGATACCCTCGGTGCGGCCCTGAATCGTGTCCAGAATCCTGCAGAAAGGATCCTTCCTTGCAGGCAGCAGGCCGTCGATCTCACCGGCAGCCATCAGCGCGATCCTCGCGAGGATCTTCCTGCTGATATCGAAGCCACCCTCGTTGAAAATTCGGGTGATTGTGTTGTCCTCGACCGTCGGGGCGGGTGAGATCCCGGAGATACTCGTCGAGATATCTTCGATCGGGCTTTCTCCAGTGATATCCGGGGTGATCGGAAGCTCGGGTACGATTACCGGAGTTTCCTCAATCTTTGCTTCGATCTTCCCTGGCTTTGCAGCTTTAGTTGATCTCTTCCGTTTTGTCGTGGTTTTCTTCGTTGAAGTCCTGCCGGTAGCTGACTTCTTAGCAGTCTTTGTCGGTTTCCTGGTGGATGTTTTTGCAGCTGGCATTATTTTATCCTTTTCATCGAGTTTTCTTTATAGCAACGACGGTGGTGTCGTCTGACTGGTCCGCACCGTCGGCGTGTTTTTCAATTGCATCAAAAAGGGCATTCACAATCTCTTCCGAACCCTTATCGTTGTTCATCTGGATGATCAATTTCAGATTTTCGTAACCGAACTGATCCCTGTTCACGTTCATTGCTTCATTGAGACCGTCCGTGTACAGGACCGCGATATCACCCGGGTTCATTTTCAGGTCCTTACGCTCGAAGTCCATGTCCTCGAGTATGCCGAGCGCGATTCCCTCGGCGCTGATCTCTTCGAATTCGTTTGTCGCCGCACGGTAAATCATCACCGGCTGATGCCCTGCGCAGGCATAACTGAAGCCGTCCTCATTCAGGAACATAAGACTGCCAGTGACGAATTTGCCATTCGTAATAGACCTGGTCAGGAGGGTGTTCACAGACTGGAGGATCGCTTCCGGGCCTCGTCCGGATTCGTTTTCAGCCAGGAAAAACGCCCTGCTCATGGTCATGAGAAGGCTGGCAGGAATCGATTTCCCGCAGACGTCGGCGATCGCCACACCGAGTGAGTTCTCCCGTGGGAAGTAATCGAAAAAGTCGCCGCCGACTTCCCTTGCAGGGACGCTTCTTCCGAAAATGTCGTAACCGGGGAAATCGGGATGCTCATCCGGGATCATTTCAGCCTGCACATCCCGCGCAATGTTCAACTGACCCTCGATGATGGACGATTCGATGATCTTGAGATGCATTGCATTGTTTTTCAGCAGGTGTCCAGCAAGACTGGCAAGGGTCAGGATCGCCTCGAGTATTCTCGGGCTGATTACCGGTTCGTACGTGAGAACGACAACGCCTCCCATCAACTCCTCACCTGCAGCAAGTGGAGTGATGATCCTCGTAAGTTTATTTTCACCGATAACGGTCTGATCAACATGGACCTCACCAATCGGCATCGAGACTAATTCATGAGCGAGAGTACGGCCCTTTCCGTATCCCGTCGTAAGGACCTCTTCCTCGCTGCAGCCGAACGATGTAGTTTCAGCGAAGGCATTCTTCTCTTCGTTCAGAATGACCACGCATCCCTTGTCCGTACGGCAGAGTTCCAGCATGATCAGGAGGAACTGGAGCAGAAAACCCTTGGAGTCTGAATCCGTGAAAGAACTGACGCTGGAAGTCTCAGCGACAGCCCTGAGGATCGACGAAAGCTCCGAGACGTAACTTTCCTGGGTTGAGATCAGCTCCGCGTTGACCAGGAGCAGTGCAATCTGGGCGGTCAGGTCCGGGAGAAGACTCGCTGTATACGCGGCATGGTGATCGCAGCCGGTAGTAACACCGGTCAGGATGCCAATCATCTCCCCACGGGATTCAACCGGATATCCGTAAAAACCGCATGAAGAAGTTTCAGCGGTTGGCTCATCACCCAGCCTGCGCCTGCCAATAACGAGTTCTTTATCGATCTCGAATGGTTTCTCGAGATAATCCTGCAGCCTGTCGAGCGCATAATCCTGGAGGCCGAGCATGTGTTCCTTTGTAAACCCGGAATCCCTGACAAGCGCGTAATGTGTGTGGTCCTTGATGAGCGTAATGCCCATCAGTTTGCTGCCGAGAGCACGTCCCGCGGCCTCAAGGATCGACTTGATCGTATATTCGGGGTCGCCGAGATCGTGCTGGAGGCTCGCGAGCTCGATCATGGCGCTTGCGAGGCCCAGGCGTTCCCGGTAGATCTCAATCAGGTCAATGGTGATAGAGAGCGGATCGAATTTCGACCAGTCCTCTTCATCATCAGCGATCTGAAGATTTGGTGCAGAGCCTACGAGGTTGTGAATAACCTCTGCAAGTTTCTCAACGGAGCTGTTCGGAGGCACCTGAGCGTCGAGCTGAGCTTCCTGCCAGCCGTAGTTCTGAGCACTTAATCCAATGACCGGAACAGAACTTGTGATCGGATTGAGCTTGAGCCAGATGGCGACGGTTGGCGTCGGGAGTCCAGTGGTTAACTCGTCGAGGATAATAACGTCGGGCTGTGTCTCAAGTGCCATACGGATGGCGTCGAAACCGTTCGGGGTTTGATGAATTTCCATCCCGGTAGCACGGAGCTCATCGGCCAGCTCGTTATTTTCACTGGCTAATATTAAAGATAGTGAGCCTTTGTCAGACACAGACGCCTCCGAAAGGTAAAATGCCTTACAATATAGATTCACTGCTAATGCATGGAACATGTTATAAATGAACTAAAGTTGAATGCCCTGAAGCCCGCTTTTTATGCGGGTTAGATCGTGTTAAGGCTGATTAAAGATGGTGAATTAATCAGATGCCTGGCGAGGTTGTTCGGTCGTATCGGACCGTGAAAGGCAGATTACCCCTGCAATAATAAGAACGATTGCCAGTAATTTTAAGTTGTTTATATTCTCATTAAGATAGAAGTAGCTTCCAAGGATTATCACTATGTAACTAATGGCAAGGAAGGGAAATGCGAAGCTGACAGGTACGTCGGCGAGGATTTTAAGCCACGCTATACCGAAGAAGAAGTAAATTACCAACCCCACAAACACCGGCAAGTGAAAAACGAGTTTGATAAAGCCGACTATGTCGGTCGGGAACCCCCCGGTCTGTTCGACAACGGTCGTTACACCGTGCTTGATGAAAAGCTGCCCAATACCAGCAAGCGTGACCATGAGAATGATGAAAACGATCAGGCCAAGTGACGCTGTCTGCCGTGAGGTTGTGTCCGCGGAGGTCATGTGACACCCCCCCCGAGCAGACCGGATATAACGTCGGTTACCGATTCATCGGCCTCGGCCGGTGTCTCGCTGAAACCAAGTGCAATGACGCCAATAAGGATCAGGACAATCGCGGCGATCTTCCAGCCGTCGATTCGCTCCCGAAACACAAACTTGCCTGCAACAATAATGATGATGTAGCTGATGCTGATGCATGGATAAGCGAAGGAAAGCGGGACCCTGGAGAGAACCCAGAGCCAGAGAACAGTCGACAGCACATAGATTGAGATACCACCGAGCACTGCCGGATTAGTAAACATGCGCGGCAGGGCTTTAATGATCGGACCGAGGTCACCGCCGGATTTTGCACGTACGGCATTCATCCCGGTCTTCATGGCAATCTGGCCGACAGCGCCCATCGATATCGCGATGAAGAGGACCAGTAATTCAACAGGAGCAGGCATAGGTTATCTCGTTGACGGGGTATTCTATCATGCCCGATATAACGTGTCACGCGTAAATAAAACAGCAGGCCTTCCAGCCTGCCGGTAATGATCCGTAATTCTGTTTCGAAACCTAATTAACCTCAATCCTGAGACCACCGCCACCATTCGATTCCTCGTCCTCAAGAACCTCGTCCAGCAGATCCCTCGGTACTCCCCGGACGATCACCTGCTCGTCCTCCTCAAGTCCGCTGATGACTTCTGTGTATTCGTAGTTTGTCTCACCGACCTCGATTTCCCTTGCTTCGATCCTGTCATCCTCGTCGACAACGAAAACCCAGTGACGGTCGTCTCTCATGACCACAGCCGGATCGGGAACGAGAAGCACCTCGTCAAATTTTTCGGTGATGATTTCAACCTCGCAGGACATGCCCGCCATAAGCCTTTCCTCATCATTCGGTACTTCCACCTCAACTGTAAATACCGTAACCCCACCCTGGCTGACCGCCTGGGGGTGAATTTTCAAGACTAAACCTTCGAAGATCTCACCACGGTACGCGTCGACATCAAGTTCGCATACCTGGCCGATTTCGACCATGCCGATGTCGTTCTCATCTACGTACGCGTAAGCTTTCATGCTTGAAAGGTCGCCGATGCTGCAGACAGGATCGCCGCCTGAGAAGCTGGCCAGCGAACTCACGATAACACTGCCCTCGGTGACGAATCTTTCGAGCACTACTCCCGACATCGGGCAGAAGATAGTGGCGTCACCCAGTGAATTTTCAGCGTTCTGGACGTTCAGGCGTGAAATCTGGACAGAAGCGGACGCTGAGCGGATTTCCTCCGATGTGCTGCCATCGAGCAGCACGTCAAGCGCGTCCTGCGCCTGCCGAAGGTTGAGTTCAGCCTGCTCGACTGTGTATTCTGCTGTGTCCAGTTCCTCGTCGCTCGCAAAGCCCGATTCGTGCAGCTCCTTCACGTAGTTGAGATCCTCACGGGCTTCATTGAGTGCGAGCTGTGCGCTGTCGATCTGTGCTTCGTAGCCCTGGAGCTCGCGGGGTGTGTAACCGCGACTGACAAGGTCGTAATTCGCCTGTGAGCGTGAGAGGTCAACACGGGCCGCTTCAAGCTGGTTGTAGAGGTCCTCCTGGTCGAGAAGTGCCATCGGCTGGCCCTCCTCCACCCAGTCGCCGATCTCGATGTAAAGCTCCTCGATTTTTCCGCTTGCCTCGGGACGCACCTGGACCACTTCGAACGGCTGGAGCGTGGCGGCGGCCAGGATGCTGAGCTGAAGGTCGCCCATGTAGGTAGATTCAGTGCCCTGGTAATCCGCGAGTTTCCACTTTGTTTCCTTCTGTGTCTGGTTGTAGGAATACCATGAGATCGCTCCAACACCAGCCACGAGGATCACGAGGAAAATCCAGTTAAGGAGCGTGTTCTTCTTCTTTTTACGTTTCTTTTTCTTTTTAACCGTGTTTTCTAATGCCATGGTCTGATCCACCCTAGCTTGCGCCTGCCTGCATTACGGTACCCAGCATTGCAAGGCTGGCACCAATGGCCAGCGAGATGATAGTCGCGATTGCTGTTGTCACGATCGCCTGTGTTCGTGTACAGCGATTAGCGTATTCAAGTGCGATAACAGTGATAATAAGGGCCCAGATGTAAAACGGATCGATTGCTGCCAACAGCGCCTCCTGCCAGACAGGCAGATCGACACTGTCAGGGATAACCTGTAACAGGCTCAGCGGTCTCATGAACCTCATGTCCTGCATCTGCTCGATCGATTCAAGGGTCCGCATCATAATGACGTACACACCGGTAAACTGAGAGAGAATGCTCACAAAAGAAATCCACGGCACCATACCCAGCAGACGTTTGAAATCGGTATCCAGACCCTGAATCAGTGAAATGAAGAAAATCAGAAGCGTGCCAAGGAGCCATGCCACTGCAAGGCCGATAACCACACCAATTGTACTCTGCACATACTGCATAATTCTGATGGCGTTCAGAGCAACGGGTATCGAATCCTCTGTCATCCCCGGTGAAGACTGGAGCTGTTCAGCAACCATGGATTCAATCAACGGAAGTGTTTTGGGGAGGATCAGCATGGCTGCAGCGATGGCAATCAGGGAAATTATAATTAATGCCGACCAGAAATCGGGGCGCACAGCCAGGGCCTTGAACGTCCTGACAGGTGAAACGTAGACGCCTATTACCTTCTCTACGACAGACAGATCAAGGTCGTCGTCGTCCTCGTATTCATCGTCGAACTCTCCCTCCGGTTCAACGGGATCGACGGGTACATCAATACCGGACTCCGTCATCTCTTCATATTCATTCGTTTCATCCATTATTCATAACCTCTTCTATCATTTTGTTGCTTCCACAAGTTCCTGTGCCAGTTTCGGTGTCTGTCTTGTATCTGAAATTATTTTTCCGTCCAGCAGCTGGACAATCCTCCCGGCGAACGCCGCGATAGTGTCCTCGTGAGTGACGAGAATGATGGTCTTCCCGTCCTGGTTGAACTCCCAGAAAAGCTCCATGATTTCATTCGAGACCTTGCTGTCGAGGTTGCCTGTAGGCTCGTCGGCCATGATGATATCGGGATCGGTCACGATCGCACGCGCGACAGCGACTCTCTGCTGTTCGCCACCCGACAATTCGTTTGGCTTGTGTGTCGACCTGTCCCCCAGCTTGACCTGTTCGAGTGCTTCGAGAGCGCGTTCCCGCCGATTTCTCGCACCCGCATAAACAAGGGGCAATTCGACATTTTCAATTGCACTTGTCCGCTTCAGAAGGTTGAACGACTGAAATACGAACCCGATATGTTCGTTACGTATCCTGGCAAGCTCGTTGTCGGTTAGCCCGCTGACGTCCTCACCGTCCATGTAGTACTGGCCCTTCGTGGGACGGTCCAGTGCTCCCAGCACGTTCATCAGCGTGGACTTTCCGCTTCCGGACGGTCCCATGATGGCGATTATCTCGCCTCGTTCGATATCCATGGTCACGCCGTCGAGAGCACGGACAATGCTGTCACCCATTCTGTAGGTCTTGTGCACATTCACAAGCTTTATGAGGGGCATGTCAGCCATCAATCAGCGGTCTCCATCTCAGTCGATTCGTTTAATACTCCCTGAAGCATGATCGCATCTTCCATGAAATCAGCATTTACCAGGAATTCCAGCTTTGCCAGCGCCAGCAGGATGTCGGCAAGTGCGTTGTCGTGACCCAGTCGCGCGTTCGCAAGGTCAAGGTCGAACTCGAGAAGGTCTCGCGCGGTGATCAGTCCAAGATCGTGCCTGAGACGCTCGCTCTCCATCTTTACTTCCTGAACTACCAGACCCTGGGCAGTTACATCGATCCTGAGCATTGCGTTGTTGAACTCCTCGACTGCAAGCCGGATATCCAGCTGAAGACGTCGGAGCAATTCCTCGCGCTCGAGGTGCAGCTGGTCGAGGTTGAGCTGCGCGGTGGTTACGTCCACCTCTGCACCACGGTTTCCTCCGAGCGGCACACGGTATTGGAGTCCGGTGTACCACGTAAAGTTGTTCATGTCCGAGATACTCTGCGAGTAACCCTCGTCCTGACCGGCAAGACCGAGAACGGTCGTCCATGAAAGCGATGACTGCCTGCGATCCCCGGCAAGGAAAAGGTCCAGTTCAGCCTGCTGGATGCGCAGGTCGAGTCCCTCGAGGTCCGGGCGGTTCCTCTGGGCGAGGATGTAAAGGCTCTCGGCATCGACATCCATGAAAATCGGTCGAAGGATATCGGTGTCCACCTCGATATTTTCGTGGATGGGCAGTCCGATCAGTTCCTTGAGTGCATCACGGGCCGTTACATAGGAACTTTCACCGTTAAGGAGGTTCTCCATGCGCTCAGCAAGTCCAGCCTGGGCAGCGAGCAGCTCGTAAGGTGCAAGCTGACCGACATCGATCCTCGCCTGAACCTCGGTGACCAGATTTTCAGCAGTCTCAAGGCTCAGACCAGCGACGTCGATCTGTTTTGCAGAGAGAACTGAGTAGATATAAGCCTGGATCACACTGTAACGCACGGATCGCTCAGCGTCGCGGACAGTAGCCTCACTACGCAGGATTCCAAGGTCTGCGCGCTGAACACCCACCCTGTTTACGCGCTCACCGTAGCCTTCCAGGATCGGCATTGAGAAAGTCAGACCAATCTGCGATGTATAGGAGGTGAAATCGGACATATCCTCACCGATGTTGTATGATCCATCGCTCCTGTTCTGATCGACTGAAAAAACCCATTGACTGCCATTCCATGTCGGGCGAACGTACCGGGCTGCGAAATCGTACGAAGAGCTGTCGGACGATGCCTGTGTTGTGTCCGGGGCTTCCGTGTGACGTGTTGAGAAGTCGAGTTCGAAACCGGGATCGAATACAGCGGCATTGCGGACGTGATCGAGAATCGAAATATCGACCCCGATACGGGCACGCTGGAGACCGATGTTGTCCTGCATGGCGATATCGATGCAGTCTTCCAGGCTGTAGACCGGGATATCATCAACCGCGAGGAGATCGGCCTCTTCCGCGCTGGCTGCAGTGTTCAAGCCTGCCAGCAACGGTATCAAAATCAATCCCAATATTAATCGATAAGCGAATTTCAACATGACATGAATCCTCAACACGAAAATATGACACTACTCTACAGCAAAGGTTGCAAATGGCAACTATTTTCCTGTGAAAAAAAACATGAATTCAAAATTGCTGATGCCGGGGATTATATCAGATTTAACCTATTACGGTTGCCTGGAGACCTTTCGTGTCGCCATCGCGCCTGTAAGAGTAGAACAGGTTGGAATTTTCGAAGGTTGAGAGCTTGCAGACATCTATCTGCTCACGCGGCACACCTGAATGCAACAGCCGCAATGTAAAAAGGGCAGAGAGGTTTACCAGGTAGTGATCGCGACGTGTCGCTCGGGTCCAGCCTGGCTTGATACTCATGTCGTGCTTCCAGTCCGACTCAGCGTAGCCTGCCGTCTCGAGCGCGGCGATTACCTCAGTGCCCACCTCGTAATTTTTAACATCGATGGACGGTCCAACCGCCCATAAAAGTCGATGGGGCGGAATATTCAGTTCTGACTGGAAAGTTTTGATAGCGTTGCCGGGGATGTCGGCGGCAAGGCCACGCCATCCGGCGTGTACAACACCTGTCGCGCCCGATTCCGGGTCCCAGGCGATACATGGCAGGCAGTCTGCTGTCGTGACAGCGAGAAAAGCGGGTTTCCGGCTGAACGGTTTAATGATGCCGTCACCTTCACCGAGAATCCTGAACTTGAAGCCGTCCTTTTCGAGCAATTCTCCCTCGGGATTATCGGGATCGATGACGCGTACGGTTCCGCTGTGGACCTGGTTGTGTACGAAGCACGTGTGTTTCGGTGTGAAGAGGAAATCGCGGAGCTTTAGCCACCATGAGGATGTTTCATCGATGGAATCGATCCTGAAGTTTGCGCATTCAGAGCTTCCGGGATTTTTTTTGGTTGTTAGCCGACGTGTCGTGAAGGCGTGCTTGAGCGTTACCGGAAGCAGATCGCTCTGGAGGATCATCAATTGACCGGCACGTCGCATGTTAAACATCGCAGATAAACCTTAACCAATTAGTCTATTCCCTCCCCGTCAGTTTAACGCGTAATCGGCCTCGATTCCAGCGCATAAATCATTGCATGACCATTCGTGAGACAGGAAAAAGAGCCCCGGAAGAAATTCTAATTTGAGTCACATCTATACCTTAACTATAATGCTGGTCCTGCGGCAGTACAGGTCAGCATGACCACCTGCAGCAGTCTGTACAAAAAGGGGTTTCGTAAATGCAAACGTCCGTATGGGAAAAAATAATCCTGGCGATCCTTATGCTGGTCGCTATCGGCCTGTTCCTTCAACCATTCCTGCATCGAGTAAAGAGGGTCGCGATGGGGCGCGGGGAACTCCACTATGACCGTCTCGGGGAAAGAATCGCTAGATGGATTCGCGAGGTACTTTTCCAGGGAACTGTTATAGCCGGACGGACGAATGCCGGATGGGCTCATGCACTTGTGTTCTGGGCATTCTGTGTATTCCTTCTTGAAACCGCCGACCTGTTCGCGAGGATGTTCGGTTCGCCGGTTGGAATACTTGGCAACGGGCTGTTCCACCATTTCTACCAGGCCATTGTTGCGGTATTCGCGGTGTTTGCACTGGGTGGAATTATCTACCTGATCATACGACGGTTTTACATCAGACCCCCGGCACTTGGCGATAAACCATCATACACATCAGCGGTTGTAGCGGACTTCATCGCATACCTGATGGTGACCTACATCCTTGGTGCTTTCGTCATGAACGAGGAAGGCCTCGCGTTCAAGATCAACGCGTGGCTGCACATCATCGTAATCATGTGCTTCATTGTCATTATTCCAAGATCGAAGCACCTTCATTTACTTCTCAGCCTTTTCACGACATTCTTCAAGGACTTCGAACTCGTTGCCATTAAACCATTGAACATCGACTTCGAGGACGAGGACGCAGACGAGGAGGACATGTACCTTGGGGCCGAGAAATTCACCGATCTCGGCAAGTACACAATTCTCTGCTCCTTCACATGCGTAGAATGCGGTCGGTGCTGGGATAACTGCCCGGCGAGAATCACGGGAAAACAACTCGATCCCAAGCAGTTCATGCTTAACCTCAGGGACGTATACCTGACCGAGCCGGAGAGGGAAATTTCCGCCGATGATCGGTTCTCAGAGGTAATCTGGCAGTGCACGACGTGTGGAGCTTGCACATTCCAGTGCCCTGTGGGAATCGACCATCCACTGCCGATGCTGGAGATGCGGCGCGGCTACGTAGCAAACAGCGTCTTCCCCGACGCGATGCGTCCGCTATTCGACAACCTGGAATCGACCGGAAATCCGTGGAATTACCAGCCGACGGACGCGGCAGAATTTCTGGCGGAGAACGAGTTCCCCGAATTCGAGGGAGACAAGAAGGTCCTTTACTGGGTCGGATGCATGGGTCGATTCGATGATTACTACAGGAAGGTGTCCATTGCTTTCAAGAAACTTCTGGATGCCTCGGGTGTCGATTACGGGGTTCTGCTGGATGAGACCTGTACGGGTGACGCGGCACGTCGCGCCGGAAACGAATTCCTCTTCCAGATGCTGGCGGAGGGAAATATCGAGACTCTCAACGAAGCGAATCCCAACGTGATCGTATCGACCTGCCCTCATTGTCTAAGGACACTCGAGGAGTACAAGGAGATGGGCCTGAAGAAGGAAATCCGGATGGTACATCACACCGAGTACCTCATGGAATTAATCAACGACGGCAGTCTGAAACTGAACGGCAAGGTGTCGACTGATGTAACGTACCATGACGCGTGTTACCTGTCGCGGTACAGTGACGACAAGGGTTACATCGATCCAAGACACCTGCTTGAGAAAACCGGGGTTGAATTAAAGGAACCGGAGAGAAGAAAACGTAAGAGTTTCTGCTGTGGTGCAGGTGGTGCGATGCTGTTCGCGGAGGAGACCGAGGGGACGAGGATCGACCACGAGCGGGTAGAGGAATTAGTAAGGACCGGAGCGTTGGAATGCGCGACGTCGTGTCCGTTCTGCCAGCTGATGATCCGTGACGGTCTCGGTGACAAGGGCAAGGAGGATATGCCTGTCAAGGATATAGCGGAGATACTGGTCGAGAGCCTGCCGGGGTAGGTTGATTGGAGGAAAAGTGGACGTGTTGGGAAGATTGGTTGACAGGAAAAGGGGACAGGCATCCTTTTTGCTTAAGGTAAAGTGAACGTTTGTAGAAGATTGGATGACGCAAAAAGGTGACAGTCCCCGTTTCCTGTGTTTCCTGTCCCGTTTCCTGTCCGCTTACCCTTTGACCATATTTCAATTGTTGCCTTTTCATGGATCAAGGCATAAGAAAATATTGTTAAAATTCTTATAATTAATTGCAAAGATGTCTGGAATAAAGGGGACTGTCACCTTTTTGTGTCTGCCAGTTCTTTGCACAAGATCACTTTATTTAAAGCAAAAAGGATGCCTGTCCCCTTTATTCCGTTTTCAATTCCCAGTATTCCGAATTACAATT
>JAUWTM010000226.1 GCA_030614715.1 Planctomycetota bacterium | reverse complement strand
ACTACCGAGGATGAGTCTGTTGAAGAGGAGCCGATGAGCGATGTCATTGCAGAGCCGATGCCTGTTCAGGAGGTTAACATGAACCTTCAGAACGCGCTTGCCGGTATAGCGGACTATGAGGTCTCCTACGACACGGCGCTCAGCAGGGAGGATCTTACACCTCGTGCACTTCGGGACCTCGGGGTCACCTATGCTGGCGAGTTAAGCTCGATCGCAGCAAGAACCCGTGCCCTTGAAGGACTGGATCTCCTGGAGGTACTGGCTGACCGATATATTATAGTCGAGGAACAGTGGGGCGCTGAGATTGATACAGATTTCGCTCCCGAGGATCCTGACCGTACCCTTAATTACTTCCAGCCTCGTGAGGATCCGTTTGGGGTTACAGACGAAATTCCTGAAGAACTCAGGCCGGACCTGGAAGGTACTGGAATCGACGGTACAGTCGATCCGGAGCTTCTGGAAAGACTTCGTGAAGGCGTATACACTGCAAACCTGAGAATGATCCCGATTATCGTTGTCGGTACAATCGAGGTCGGCCAGCGACGTATGGCCATGTACTATATACCTTTACTTGGTGGCGGTGTAAACACCATTGAAGAGAATGAGCAGCAATGTCTCGGTTCCTTCTCGATACGCTGCACGCAGGTCTCTGAGGACTTCGTGGTTTTCCAGATACGTGGATATTACGACTGGCGATGCAGGTATTCAGCAACTTCCCTGGTAATGAGAACATTCCACGTTACCAGGTAACAGATAAAGATAAGCATATGCAAGCCCGTCGGAAACCCCGTACGGGCTTTTTTTTATTACATTAAATAACTGTTGACACGCATTCGTACTGTCGGTACAATGCCCTCATGATACCCGTCTATTCGAGTTACGGACGGGATTTTAGTGTTGCCGTCTGAAGATAGATGTAATGGAAAACGGTCCTGAGCAAGATAGGAAAGAGCTGCGGCTTTACGAGGCCGGGAACTGGTTCCCACCTTTGATGGCCGGGATTCTGGTCGTCACCGGACTTCTCGTTTACCTCAACTACGAATTCATCGTTCACCATTTCTACCTGCCGTTTATCTCAACCCCACTCGAAGTTTTTGCATCGACTTACAGAGCATACTTCCTGCTGTTGCCGGAGATGCTGGACCTGGCCGGAGGAATACTGATCCTCCTTATGGACATGATCCGTCCCAACAAGAACAGGCTCCGTGCTCCGCTGACAGCCCAGGTGACACTGATACTCAGTTACTTCCCGGTTATCTTTACGATGTACCTGACCACCAGGTACTTCAACGCGGCACTGGGGCAGTACTGGGGCGGTCTCGAAACCATCGATCCGTTCAGCCTCTTCCTGAAAAGTATCGTACTGCTTACGGTAAATTACGTGGTAGTAATCGCGATGCGCTCCAAGGAGCTTCCTGAGAAGTTTTCAGGCGAATTCTACGCGTTCCTGATGTTCGCAGTGGTAGCGGTCGAGTGTGTTGTATCTTCATCGGATATACTCGCGATATTCCTTCTGACCGAGTTCGTGGCAATCACATCATATATCCTTGTCGGCTGGCTTAAGAATCGTCCCACAAGCACAGAGGCGGCTCTCAAGTACTTCCTGCTCGGTTCGATGAGCTCTGCGTTCATGGTATTTGGATTTGCCATCATGTATGGCTTATCGGGCACTACGAATCTGTACGAGATGAAAGTGGCGCTGCACGAAGTCCGCATGCAGGATCCGTCCATGGTCCCTGTCATGCTGTTGAGCACCTTGTTCTTCATGGTCGGGATCGGGTTTAAGCTCGCAATAGCGCCATTCCATATGTATCTTCCCGACGTGTTCGAAGGTGCACCGACTGCGATTGCCACGTTCCTGAGTGTCACGCCCAAACTCGCGACGACCGCCGTATTTATACGTGTATTCCTGCTTGGTTTGTCAACTGTCGCTGACCTCTGGGTCCCGATGATGCTGATATGTGCCGTCCTGTCCATGACGATAGGCAACCTGTTCGCGATACGTCAGACGAACATGAAACGGTTCCTCGCCTTCTCAAGTATCACACATATGGGTTACATGCTACTCGGCCTGTGTGCCGCAGGCGTCATCGCAAAGACAAATTCCAATGCTGCGATTCAGTCACTCGGTTATTTCGGCATGCTTCACTACATGGTGATCTATGCCATCATGAACACCGGCATATTCCTGATCGTCAGCGTCGTCGAGCATCATTCGGGTGGATCGCATCTCGATCACTTCAAGGGTCTCGTCCACAGGGCGCCACCCTCAGCGTATACAATGCTCGTATGCCTGCTCAGCCTGGCTGGAATTCCACCGCTCGCGGGATTCATGGCTAAGTTCTTCGTGATGTGGCCGCTTTTTGAGCCCAATGTTGAGCTTTACCCCCTCGCAATAATTGCGATCCTCAACATGGTTGTCTCTGCGTACATCTACCTTCGGATTATCAAGGCAATGTTCCTCGATAAACCGATGGTCGAGGAACGATTCTATCCCGATACCACGTACCGCTACGCGATGATTCCACCGTTCGCTTTCCTCGCGCTATACCTCTTCGGCGGGTACCTGATTCGCTGGGCATACGCGTACGCATCATCGAGCTACTTCCTCACGATCAACATTTACTTTGGATCCTCGGGTCCCACGGGTGGCTTGTAACACGGTATACGTTTATCTATTTTTAGTCGTAAAAAAACCGGGCTGGAACCCGGTTTCAATGTTTCCCAGATAATTTTATCCCTGGTTAAAAACTGATTCGAAGGTTCAGCCCATCGCTGTGATACCAGGCGTCCCCACCAAAGTTGTAACGGTGACGTCTCCCATTGTTGTGCCAGTTCCCGAAGAACCCACCTGACCAGCCGTCATGGTATCGCCAACGGCCGTCGTACATTCTTCCGTTCTCGTACCAGTCATTCCAGTAGGGATCGTATCCACGGTTATTGTTGTAGTAATAAGGCTCATGGTAATCGTTGTCATATGTTATATATCCGGTACCGTCCCAGTATCCACGGTTGTAGTAGTAATTCCTCGGAACCCGCCATGCACGGTAATACGGGTCATTGTCCAGCACGTAGACCGGTGGTTCGTAAATATAGATTCCCCCGTAGTTCGTGTAGTGATCGTCGTGATAGACACTGCTGCCACCGGGACCGTCCCAGTAGCCGGTTCTGCCACCCTGATCGTTCAGTGGATTGTATCCCGTGCTGCCGTGGAAACCACCGCCCGCCCAGTTGTCGGTGTAATCTCTTTCGCTGGAGGATTCAAGCATCACATCGTCGATATCGATGTCATCCTCTATGTAGTAATTAACCAGCACGTACTCGAGCACAGCATTGTCGACATTGGAATCGAGCAGCCATGAGATGGAATCCGCGTCCAGGGGATCTTCCATCCCCGTTGCATCTATTACATCGATAATTACATCGGGTGGCACACCCGCTTCGGACATCGCGACTATCTCGGCAATCGTAGCCGCCTGGACGGGTATCGTGATCAGTAATGAGAGCACGATAAATACAGGCAGCCAGAAACCGGCTTGACTTGTACCGTTCAGTTTGCTCATTTTTTAGACCTCTGTTACTTGACCGTGAATCGTCTGACTTGCTTGTCAATCCTGCCAGTCGGGAATTCGACCTCGAATTGAACCTCAATATAGTTTACATTATTTTCGGGATCTGTGCCCATGGCAATGAGGAGCCCGCGCATCTGAACGAGTTTTTTAGCGTCGTTCCAGTCGCGTACGGCGCGGAAAATGACATCGTCGCCAATCTGGAAGCTGTCCAGCTTCGATCTGCTCGAGTAAATACGGGGTTTGCGGCGCGTGGCCGATCCGTTGCCCTTGACCTTCGCTGATGCAGTCTTCTTTTTAGCTGGCCTGGTCTTTCTGGTGACCTTTTTCTTCGCTGGCGCCTTAGTTGCAGTTTTTCTGGCCTTTGTTTTTGTCCTGGCCTTTGTCTTCGTCCTGGCCGTTGCTTTCGTCCTGGCCGTAGTTTTCTTTACAGCTTTCTTTTTTGGTTTAACGCTTTTTCTGGCTGTTGTTTTCTTTGCAGTGGATTTCTTTGCGGTTGACTTCTTAGCCTTGGTTTTCTTTGCGGGTTTGGCCCTGGTTGTAGCCTTTTTCTTCTTCACCCTGGCCGTTGCACGCTTTGCCGTTGTTTTTCTCGTCGACTTCTTCACCGCTTTCTTCGGTTTTGCCCGTTTTGCCGTGGTCTTCTTCTTAGCAGCCGTGGTTTTCGTGGATTTCTTCTTAGTCGCGGCTTTCTTCCTGGTTGTCGCACGGGATGCCAGTCTCGACGAAAGTCCGGCGAGGACGGTGAGAATTCCGGATGTTCTGGATTGTCCGGACACTTTCTTCCTCCTCTCAGTTGTTGGTGTCTTCAGTGTTTCGAGTATGCTGGTCATAGTCCGCTCCATGGCGGTGATTTTATTTT
>JAUWTM010000006.1 GCA_030614715.1 Planctomycetota bacterium | reverse complement strand
TGCGAGAGTGCTGTCGGGATTGTACCGCGCGACAAAGATATCTTTTTTATAAGCACCTGCCAGAACAGTCTCGTTTGCTTCGCCCTCCCCGAATGTCGCTGAACCCTCGAAATATCCAGTCACAACTGTGGAGTTGTCCGAAAGCGTTGTGATTCCCTTGCCATTATCATTACCCGTTCCACCTGCACGTACTGCCCAGATGAGATTGCCGTCACCAACGATTGTGGAAAGGACATTGATATCTTCGATCTGATATGCTGCCAGTTCTCCGAGATGAAAATCGTTTTCCAGAGATTCTGCTCGCACAAACACAGGGTAAAAACCGGATGATACGCCATTCTCGTTGGTGATCACTCCTTCATACAACCATGATTCATCACCGGTCTGGGATGAGTAACTCAGGAATACCTCGCCATCAAACAAATCCGGACATTCGATTGAGACGGTGCTGATTGTCTCAATCCCCTGGTGGTCGAAAACCTCGATTGTCACATCAACCGTCGCGCCGATCTCGCTCGTTAATGTCGAAAGCATGTGAAAATCCACCGCGTACGGTTCGAGGCAATTTGTTTCGGGTGGGAAATCAATCACAGGGTCAATTACATCATCGACCTTAATCCATGACGCATCCACTACGTACCCGAACTCAAACGGCACAGACGGATACTTCAGATTAACTGTTACAGTCTCTGTAGAGCCTGCCACGAACATGCGCCTCGGATTATCCACGCTGAAGGCCATATAAGGATTCAATGTCGCGGTGAAGTCGTCTCCAATCGAAAATTTCCCGGGGTAATAACCAAGGATCGGCCACGGTGCCGTGTCTGGTGGAAACTCAACCGGATTAAACAGAGCAGTGTAGCCGTCGGGGTCAATCAGAGTGGGATTCGACCCGTCGAGTGACACATGCCTGTTACTGGCGGGGAAAAGAGTGTCGCCATCTGTCACTAAGACTCCACGTACATCGAATCCGGTAAGTTTCACATGGCCGGGGAAGGGATGTCTCAGTTGAAAGTCGCATTGAAGAATGTTATTCGGCAGCCAGGATATGTTTTGGATGCTGAGACAGTCAGTGCATGGATCAACCTCAAGCAGTCGGACCACATTGAAGTGTAAAGCTGCTTCCCTATCAGGTACGATCTCGAATGTTTGGCTATCCGGATCGATTCTGATCGTCCAGTAACCCCAGATTGTGCGGTTGGACTGATTCTCCGAATTCTGAGACACGAGGTCTGGACCGGGAGTCGGTGCGACAGGAGATTGACCCGATGAGCATCCGGCAATCATCGTCAGAATGACTAATACGAGTACAATTTGAATCTTATCCAAGGGAATCCCTCCCATTGGGGCATACTACACACCTGAATATAATCATTTTACCATAGTTGTTAATAATATTTATTATGTTAAACTTTCCATAAGTTAGATTAAAAGGGGTGTTGCAATGTTAATCCGGCGAACAGTGCAGTTCTCATTTACACTTATTTTATTGATTGCTATGGCAGGATGTCAGTCGAACCCGATAGAGCCTGGTGTAGGCCACGATGTTGAACTCCTCCAAAACAGTCAGAACCATAACTGCCTTGGATTATATACACTGGTGGTTGACACAGCCGACCTGACGGTGCAGGTGATACCGCTCCGATCGTCTGACCTGCACCTGAACGTTACAGGCATACTGAACGCAACAATGGGTATATCAGTCGCGGGAGTACCGTCAGAATCGGACCCGGTTAACGGTTACATAGTCCTGGACATAACACTGGAACATCCGTTTGCCACTAAACCCCAGTTATCCGGATTAGATGTCAAGGGAATCCTGATTACACCTGGTTCGCTTGCTGTCGGGTCGTTATTGTTTGCCGACACCGATGAAACCAGGCTGGTTAATGCGGACGGATACACTCGCTGGTGGAATCCAACGGAGTTCACATCGACCGGCATGTTCGGTTACATACAGGGTATCCTCGCGAACGCGGGAGCGCCTCAACTGACCGCAACGGTAAATCCGTACAAGCTGTTCGCGGACGTGCTTGAGGCCACTGATTCCCTGTCATGGGTGTCGGGTACACCTCTCGATGACGACGAGGGACGCGCAGTCTTCAGGGCCGGATCGAGCAATACACGACGTTACCAGATTCAGTTTCCGATGGATCCCGGTCCGCAGATTGTCTACGGGTATGCAGTCGACGCTTCGTGGAATGTCCCGAGCCCGAATCCTCCCCTGGAGATCCCGGACGACTTTCCGTACAGCGCAAACATGCCAGAGCCTTATCGTGTAGTTCTCCAGCCGACTGCTAACAGCCTTTATTACGATACGGAATCTGGAATGCACGGCGGTGTGCTTCGATTGCAGGTAAACGTGCACGACTGGCAGGGCATGACCACCGGGGATATTGCAGCGGAGGTCAGCTCTGTCAGAATCTACTCACCGGGACTGTTCGGTGCAGTCGACGCCGTTTTTCTCGATCAATCTCTGGAAAAAGCCCGGTATACATGCGACTTGCTCGGTATCGCATCACCGTCCGCTGCAGGAGAAACTTTAGTTGCCACGAGAGTACAATCCGCCACCGGACCTCTATACGACCAGGGACTCGGTCACCCGGCACCGGCAAGCACCGTATCGGCATGGCAGGCGTTAGTGCTCGATGTTATCGATCCGAGCTGTGAGGCGGACTCGAATAATGCACTCGCAGAAGCGGAGGAGATCGGGCTTACGGGTAATGTCACAGATGAGCTATGCGATTCTGTCGACATGGAGGACTGGTACTGGTTTGAAATTCCGGCGGGATACGAAGTAAGTGGTGAGGTTCGCTGGTACACCGATGCCGATACGTGTGAACTGGGGTTGTATGACGCTGATGGTGATTACATCCAGGGCTCATACAATATGATTGATTATCTGGTGATTGACCTTGACAGCACATGGCTGCCGCCCGGCACATTTTATCTTCAGGCAATTGCAACCCAGGTTGGAAATCCGCCACCTGCTGGTATTGCCTACCTTCTTGAAACTGACCTTGAATTAATTGATGTACAGCCGGCCAATCCGGTAGATGTTACCCCTGAAAGGTGGGACTGTGGAGCCCATTGGGTTGGTTCGCAGCACGATAATGAAAGCTGGTTGGTAATGACAGGTGCTGCAGGAACCTGGGGATACAGTGTAGATGGTGCGGGCTTTGGCTTCCAGGGCAGGACATACGACGGTTTCGGAGGTATACCCGGTTATTACCACCCGTACCTGTATATCTGGGATTATCCGTCCGGTGGCACGGTCGACCTGATAGATTATACGGCGATATATGCACCGGTGAAGCACGAATCCGTTCTCGCATTAGGCGATCAGATCGAAGCGATGGTGATGAACTCGATACACCTGTATATCGCTGTCGATGAAGGGTCTAACTCGTTCCTTCGCGTTTACGACTACGCAACGGATCCCACGCAACCAGTCTATCTTGGCGGGCTCATAATCGACCATAATATATCGAGGCTGGAACTGCTGGATCCCGAGGGTCCCAATACAGTCCTGGTGACGATGACGGGGGATGAAATGAGGTGTTGGGATGTTGAGGACCCAACGTCGATACTCCTCAAGGACACTGAATTGAACGTCAACACGACCAATGCGGACATGGGTGTGACCGGTGATTACATAGTAAAAACACACGTGGATATAGTTTCTGACGGCTACCTGATTGTATACAAATGGGATGACTTAACCGGGCTTGAGAACTGGGGTTACGCGGCACTTTCCAGCTGGGGTAACAGCGTATGTGCGGACGGGGTATACGCATACGTCGCCAATAACGACCAGGGAATCGATGTGTACAACTTCACGGTTAAAAACACGTTTATTCACACAGCAAATGTGCCTGTGCAGTCACCTGCCTGGTATATCCACGCTACGGACAACTGGCTCCTGAGTGTCCAGGATGGTCCGGGTGTCGTGCTGTATGACCGTTCCAGCCCTGGATTACCTGTCGAGCAAGCGAACACCCATTGCCTCAATACGCCATTTGATGTCGAGATAAAAGACGACTATATGTTCTTTGTTGAGGGTGTCTCTGGATACGGGACGATCACTGCTATTCGTAACAATGATCCGCCTAGTGAAAATATAGCAAAGGAGTTCCCGCTTGAGGATGTCGCAACCCTAATCGCCGGTTACGGTGGTCTGCTTGCAGTAGGTTCGTCAGCCGCCAATAAGATATGGATCTACGATTACACGACAAATCCACTTGTTTTGAATGAACTGTACTCGGACACAATTACCGGTAACATTACAGCTATGGATATGACCGATCAGGGGCTTTACGTGTCGCTGGATACCGGGTTATTGAATATCTACGATACCACGCTGGCGCCAATTATTTTCTCCAAGCCCGCCCTTGTGTTACCGGATGGCGATCCGATCACGTATTTCGCTTTTGACATCGACAAGAATTATGCGTATACCCCTCGGTACCAAAGTACCAAATTTGATATTTATAATTTATCCGATCCCTGGCTCTGGTCGCATGTTTCAAACACAATCCTTGCTGACGATACCAGGGCGGCGGAAGTTCTGAATGAATACCTCTACGTGCTGACAACCGATATGCTGGATATCCGCGACCAGTCTGATCCCGCCAACCTTGTATGGCAAAGTTCTCCGATCATGCCGTATCCCGGAAACATGGCTTTCATGGATGTGGAAGGGCAGTATGCATATGTGTCGGACCAGGGTTCAGCAGTGCAGGTGGTGAGCTTGTATCCGCCTGACGCTTCAAGTGTCACTGGTTACACAATTCCTACACCAGAGGCTATTACGACAGAGATAAAAGTACACGACGGGCTGCTGTATGTCTTGAAATATTTTCACGGCGTGCATGTTTATGACCTGTATTGATTTTTAATTTCTATTTATATATTTTCAGCCATGTTGAACTTTAACTGATTTACGTTATTGGAGGTTGATCATGAACTTAAGGCAAACTGTGCAGTCCTTACTGTTTTTAGTACTGATTATTGCTTTTACCGGATGCCAGTCGAATCCAATCGAGCCTGGTGTAAGCCACGAAGGTGAACTCCTGCAACAGGTTCAGAGCCATAACTGCCTGGGATTCTATGCATTGGCAATGGATACACGCGATTTGACTGTCGACGTTCAACCCCTCCGTACAGCCGATCTTCACCTGAACATTACAGGCATACTGAACGCAACAATGGGAATATCCGTGGCGGGGGTACCGTCCGAATCGGACCCTGTTAACGGTTACATTGTCCTGGACATAACACTGGAACATCCGTTTGGTGCAAAACCGCAGTTGTCAGGATTCGACGTCAAGGGAATCCTGATCACACCCGGTTCGCTTGCCATCGGAACGTTCACGCTTGCCGATACCGATGAAACCAGGCTGGTTAATGCCGACGGCTACACCCGATGGTGGAATCCGACCGAGTTTACTTCGGCTGGTTTGTTCGGATACATCCAGGGTGTCCTCGCTAACGCCGGAGCACCACAATTAACCGCGACAGTCAATCCATACAAGCTTTTCGCTGACGTACTTGAGGCCACGGATTCTCTATCCTGGGTGTCGGGTACACCTCTCGATGACGACGAGGGACGTGCTGTTTTCACGGCTGGCTCGAGTAACACGCGACGTTACCAGATTCAGTTTCCGATGGATCCCGGTCCGCAGATTGTCTACGGGTATGCAATTGACGCTTCGTGGAATGCACCGAGCCCGAATCCTCCGGTTGAGATCCCTGACGACTTTCCAATCAACGCAAACCAGCCCGAGCCGTACCGGGTTGTTCTTCAGCCGACTGCAAACAGCCTCTATTACGATACGGAATCGGGAATGCTCGGCGGTGTGCTTCGATTTCAGGTAAATGTGCATGACTGGCAGGGGATGATCACCGGGGACATCCAGGCTGAGGTCAGCACGGTGAGAATCTACTCGCCGGACCTTTTTAACACCATTGAAGCAAATTTCCTCGATCAGACATTGGAGAAAGCACGTTATACGTACGACCTGACCGGGCTCGCAGTACCCTCTGCTCCTGGTGAATCCGTGGTTGCCACGAGAGTGCAATCCGCTACCGGACCTCCATATGACCAGGGGCTTGGTCACCCGGCTCCAACGAACGATGTGTCGGCATGGCAGGCGATAGTGCTCGATGTCATCGATCCGGGTTGCGAAGCTGACTCGAATAATTCACTCGCTGAAGCTGTAGAAATTGGGCTTGTCGAAAATGTCACCGGGGAGTTATGCGATGCTGTCGACACGGAGGATTGGTACTCGTTCGAGATTCCTGCAGGTTATGAACTGAGCGGGGAGGTTCGATGGTACAGCGATGCTGATACACATGCAATGGCGCTATATAATGCCGACGGTGATTACCTCCAGGGCGCATACAATATGAGTGATTATCTGATGATCGATTTTGACAGCACCTGGCTGCCGCCCGGGACTTTTTATGTCCAGGTCAACGCAACGCAGGTAGGGAATCCCGGACCTGCTGGAATGCTGTACCTTCTGGAAACCGAACTCGAACTGGTCGACGTCCGTCCGGAGAATCCGGTGGATGTAACCCCGGGTCGATGGAACTGTTCAGCAAGCTGGCTGGGTACCGACCACGATGATGAGAACAAACTGGTGATGACCGGGGCTCCCGGAACCTGGGGTTACACATTGTCGGGCAGTTTACAATACCAGAGCAGGACTCATGGAGGTTTCACAAATATCCCCGGTTATTATCACCCGTACCTTTACATCTGGAACTGGCCGGTCGGAGGCACCGTTGACCTCGTCGATTATTCCAGCATATACGTTCCTGTCGTTCATGAGTCGGTCCTCAGTATCTCTGATCCGATTAGAGCCATGGTGCTGAACTCTACTGACATGTATGTCATCGTTGATGAAGGCGCGAACAGTTACGTCAGGGTTTACGATTACGCGACAGATCCGACGAACCCGGTTTTCCTGGGTAGTGCTGAGGTTGAAGACAACGTAATGGCGGTAGATTTACTGGATCCTGAAGGACCGGACACGACTCTTGTTGTTATGGCAGGGGGCAAAACGGTACTGTACGATGTTGAATATCCTGAATTGATTTCGGGCACAGGCTCTATAACGGAAGTCGGTGGTACAAACACTGCAATCTGCGCGAGTGGTATTTTCCTTATTAAAGCAAACGTGGATACAAATGCCGATGGAATCCTGACCGCATACAAATGGGACAGCTCGACGGGTCTTGAGTTCTGGGGATCATTTCCACTGCCAAGCTGGGGTGCAAGTGTTGATGCTAAGGGTGCGATTGTCTATGTCGGTGGCGCGGGCAGCGGTATAAACATTGTAAATATCGTGTTACAAGGTGGCTTTTTCCTTGTGACGACAGTACCGACTACATCCGATTCCCGTTACATTCACGCTACGGACAGCTGGCTGTTGAATGTTCAGGAGGGCCCCGGAGTGGTGCTGTATGACCTCACTAATCCGGTGAGTCCCGTGGAAGAAGATGTGTCCACTTGCCTGAACACTCCGTATGACGTCGAGATCAAGGACGATTATGCATTCTATGTGGAAGGGGTGCCTGGGTACGGAACTGTCACGGCAATATATGCTGGGGATCCACCTGGTGAATTCGTTCATGCCGAGTTTCCACTCGAGGATGTAGCCTTTGAAATTACCGGCTACGATGATCTCATCGCGGTGGGTTCATCTGCGGCACAAAAGATATGGATCTACGACTACACGGTCAATCCGCTGGTGCTTAATGAAATTTACTCTGATACGACCGCAGGCAACATTACAGCTATGGAGATGACAAACGAGGCATTGTATGTCTCACTGGATTCAGGTGTGATGCAGGTTTATGATACGTCCCTTGCGCCTGCCATTTTCCAGAAACCGGATTGCCCCCTTCACAACGGTACCCCTGCGGGTGATTTCGCAATCGATATCTATAAAAACTATGCGTACGTCGCCCAGTATGGTCCGCCACAGGTCGATATCTACGATGCCTCAGACCTGTATAACTGGTCGTACGTCATATCAATAAGTCCTTCCATGGCCGCACACGTCATGCGAGCGGAAGTTATGAACGATTACCTGTACCTGTTGACCGACAATTACCTGGGAATATTCGATCAGTCGGATCCCGAGACCGTGGTTCTGTTGAGCAAACCGGATCTGTTCAATCCCGGGAATATGCAGCAAATGGATGTCGATGGGCAATACGCATATGTAACCGACTATAATCAGTACATCGAGGTCGTCAGCGTGTATCCACCGGATGCAGGTTTTGTCACTGGGTATACAATCCCGACACCCGATGCACACACGACAGAGATAAAAGTGCACAACGGAATGCTGTATGTCTGCAAGTTAGAATACGGCGTACGGGTGTACGACCTGTATTGATTAACAATACCGGTCGCTTCAAACGACCGGGCCAATGAGGTAAATTAATGAACAACCGAAAACAAATCAGCCAGTATTTAATCCTGCTCGTGCTTGCTGTCAGCATGATCGGATGCCAGTCGAATCCAATCGAACCTGGTGTGAGCCACGATGTTGAACTCCTTCAAAACGTCCAGAGCCATAACTGCCTGGGTTTCTATGCATTGGCAATGGACACACGCGATTTGACTGTCGACGTTCAACCACTTCGTACAGCCGACCTTCACCTGAACGTAACAGGCATTCTGAACGCAACAATGGGGATATCAGTCGCCGGAGTACCGTCAGAATCGGACCCACCCAGCGGTTACATTGTCCTGGACATAACACTGGAACATCCGTTTGGTGCAAAACCTCAGTTGTCAGGATTCGATGTAAAGGGAATCCTGATGACCCCCGGATCGCTGGACGTCGGGACTTTACGGCTTGCTGATCCGGATGAAACCAGGCTGGTAAATGCGGACGGATACACCCGATGGTGGAATCCTACAGAGTTTACTTCGACAGGCATGTTCGGATACATCCAGGGTGTCCTTGCAAACGCCGGAGCACCTCAACTGACCGCGACAGTCAATCCGTACAAGCTTTTCGCGGATGTCCTTGAGCCGACCGATTCTCTTGCATGGGTCTCGGGTACACCTCTCGATGACGACGAGGGACGTGCTGTTTTCACGGCCGGATCAAGTAACACTCGGAGATACCAGATCCAGTTTCCGATGGATCCCGGTCCGCAGGTTGTCTACGGGTATGCAATTGACGCTTCGTGGCATGCACCGAGCCCGAATCCTCCGGTTGAGATCCCTGACGACTTTCCAATCAACGCAAACCAGCCCGAAGCATACCGGGTTGTTCTCCAGCCGACTGCCAACAGCCTTTATTATGATACGGAATCGGGAATGCACGGTGGTGTGCTTCGATTTCAGGTAAATGTGCACGACTGGCAGGGGATACAAACTGGAGATATTGCAGCGGAGGTAAGTACTGTCAGAATCTACTCACCGGGTTTGTTTGGTGCAGTCGACGCAGTTTTCCTCGATCAGACCGTTGAAAAAGCACGCTATACGTGTGACCTGCTTGGAATAGCGTCACCGTCCGCACCGGGAGAATCAGTAGTCGCGACGAGAGTGCAATCTGCCACCGGACCCCTGTACGATCAGGGGCTCGGGGGGACTGCTCCATCGAGCAATGTTTCGGCGTGGCAGGTGATCACACTCGATGTAATAGATCCGAGCTGCGAAGCGGACTCGAATAATTCACTCGGTGAGGCTGTAGAAATTGGGCTTGTCGAAACTGTCACCGGGGAGTTATGCGATTCGGTCGACACGGAGGACTGGTACTGGTTTGAAATACCGGCGGGTTATGAAGTGAGTGGGGAGATTCGCTGGTACAGCGATGCCGATACTTGTGAGTTGGCACTGTATGATGCTGACGGTGATTACATCGTGGGCTCATACAACATGGTTGACTATCTGGTAATAGACCTTGATACCACCTGGCTGCCACCCGGAATTCATTATCTCCAGGCCGGCGCAACGCAGATAGGGAATCCCGGACCTGCAGGAATGATGTACCTGCTGGAAACCGAGCTTGAATTGACAGATGTACAGCCGTCCAATCCGGTCGACATTACTCCGGACCGTTGGGACTGTGGAGCAAATTGGGTTGGCACCGACCATGATTCCGAAACCATGGCGATTATGACAGGCACCGCTGGAACATGGAGCTACTTTACCAACGGCAGTTTCAATTTCCAGGGCAGGACATACGATGGTTTCGAAGGTATTCCCGGCTATTATCACCCGTACCTGTATATCTGGGATTACCCGTTTGGCGGCACAGTCGACCTGATCGATTTTTCGGTTCCGGCGGCACCGGTGAAATATGAAGCAGTTATCGACGTGTCCGGGATCAACAGTCAGATTGAAGCGATGGTGATGAACTCAACTCACCTGTACATCGCAACTGATAACGGCTCGGAAACGATGATAAGAGTTTACGAATACGCGACAGATCCAACACAACCAGATAATCTTGGTGGGACCGCTATCGACCACAATGTTAAAAGGCTGGGACTGCTGGATCCTGAGGGGCCCAATACAACACTTGTGACGATGACAGCGGAAGTAATGAGGACCTATGACGTCGAGGTATCGATTACCCCCAAGGATACTGTTCTGAACCCGGGTGCGATCAATATGGATATGCGTGTGTCCGGTGATTATATTGTTAAAACGCACTTTGACTCAGTTCCCGACGGTTACTTGCTTGTATTCAAATGGGATCACGTGACCGGGCTTGATAACTGGGGTTACGCGAATTTGGCCGGGTATGGCAACAGTGTCTGCGCTGATGGAGTTTATGCATACGTCGCTAATGGTAACCATGGAATAGATGTTTACAACTTCGCTGCAAAAAACGCGTTTGTGCATACCGCGAACGTACCGACCCAGTCACCAGCCCAGTATATACATGCGACGGACACTCAACTCCTGAATGTCCAGGAAGGCCCGGGAGTGGTGCTGTATGACCGTTCCAGTCCAGGATCACCTGTCGAGGAAGCTAACACCAAATGCCTGAATAATCCTTTTGATGTCGAGATTAAGGATGACTTCATGTTTTTTGTCGAGGGAGTCCTGGGATATGGGACAATCACTGCGATTGCGGTCAGTGATCCGCCACAGGAATATGTCAGAGAGGAGTTCCCTCTTGAGAATGCCGCATATGAAATTACAGGTTACGGTGATTTGTTCGCTGTAGGTTCTTCCCAGGCTCATAAGATATGGGTCTACGATTACACAACTAATCCGCTGATAATTAATGAACTCTATTCGGACACATTGACCGGCAACATAACTGCGATGGAGATGACAAACTATGGGCTTTATGTGTCGCTTGATACAGGAATAATGAAGATCTACGACGTCTCCCAGGCACCTGCCATTTTCCCGAAACCAGACTTTCCGTTACCTGACGGTGATCCGTACTTTGATTTTGCTTTTGACTTATCAAAGAACTACGTATCTACGCCACGGCTGTCAAGTTGGAAATTCGATATCTGGTTCATGGGTACTGCCTTTGACTGGACTCACGTATTAACCAATATCCACGGATATGACTTGAGGATGGCTGAGGTCCTGAACGAGTACCTGTACGTTCTTTCAACCGATACGCTGATGATATTCGATCAAACTGACCCATCCAACCTTGATCATGAGAGTACTACTCCAATGCCGTATCCCGGCACCATGGCCTTCATGGATGTCGAAGGGCAGTATGCGTATGTTACCGATCAGGGCAGCGATGTAATACAAGTGGTGAGTGTGTATCCCCCGGACAGCCCTGCAATCACGGGGATACAGATCTCTACTCCAGACGCACTCACAACCGAGATGACCGTACACGACGGATGGCTGTTCGTCTGCAAATATGGCCATGGTGTGCGAGTTTTCGATTTATATTAGTACGCAGCACAGGATCGCTACCAGTAATCGGGATAGCGGTACGTTTGCTTCAGGCAGATGGACCGTTAGTAATCCCGTTATGCTACAATATAAACCACTAACTTCCTGTTAATAGAGGTCTACAATGAATCACCTTTACAAACTGGTTCCTGTTTTTATTGCGCTTATCCTTCTCGGATGCATGCACGGGAAGGACGACCTTCCTACAGCCCCTGACATGACAAATCAAGCCGTACACAATGATTCCAATACCCATCTCTGGGGTTACTACGATATCGCTCTCGACGAAACGTCGGGTGAGTTCGTTGTCGCTCCGCTCAGGGGAGTCGAGTTCACCTGCAACGTCGTCAACTTCCTGAACGGATCACCCTCCGGTGTGGGAGTGAATATCATAAATATCGATGGTGAAGTGATTACCTGCCGTATCACGCTTTCGCATCCGTTCCCCGGACTCGACCAGTACTGGGGATTCGATGTAATGGGTGTTTTCATCGGCGAAGCGGGCAATACTGCGGACTGGAACTCCGATCTGCATTATCCCGGTTCGGGTGACCAGAGGCTGCTCAACGCTGACGGCTTCACTCGATGGTTCAATCCCACTGAATTCAACGGCGGACTTCCGCTGCTTGCCTATACGCATGGAAACCTGGCGACTCCGGGCTACTACGCTCCCGCGACCCTGATGCCGTACAAGTATTTCACCGACACACTGGGCGCGGATGAGGATCTCTGGATGAACCTCACCGATCCCGGATATACCAGTCGCGGAGTCTTCACAACCGGTGCGAATTCGCGTCAGTACGTGCTGGAGTTCCCCGGCAGTGTCGGAATCCAGTTCAATTATGCTGTCGTTGCCCATTGGGAAGCTAACGTTAACGATCCCGATCCCCCCTCGTCTGTCGATGATTTCCCACAGATAGCTAATGCGGACGAAGCGGTCGCGGTTGATTTCGACAACACCGAATCTACGTTGTGGTGGAATTCAACCGACGGTGGCGGTGGAGAGTTGATCGCTGAAATATCGGTCCTCGACTGGTGGGCGGTCGCTCCGGTGTCCGGTGCCATGGAAGAGTATGTAATCAAACTTTCGTCATCCATGTTCAGCACACCTTACACGCTCAGTTCAACCGAGATGATCCCGGTCGATGCGGGGAACCATTACTACAAATATCGTGCAGAAGCGACCCCGGACAGCCTGACCGGTAACGATCAGACCCTCTGGGTGGTCGTTGAATACCCGGATTACGATTACAGCAACGATTTCGGAATCCCGAATAACGCCAGTGGTCCGTTGCAGGCT
The DNA here is from genome assembly GCA_030614715.1 of Planctomycetota bacterium. GTDB lineage: Bacteria > JAJVIF01 > JAJVIF01 > JAPKYR01 > JAPKYR01 > JAUWTM01. The sequence continues at coordinate 49,192 of JAUWTM010000006.1, read as the reverse complement.
TGTTTCAGGTTCGAATTTACAATCCTGTCGGAAAGCCCCGTTAATGATCCCCCTGAGATCACCGCGGGAGTCGAAGGTCCGACACCTGTCACTGAATGCGATGCTGAAATCTACAGCGTGACAGCGATCGATCCCGACGGCGATCCTCTTACATATACGTGGAGTATCGTCGCCGACAGCAATCCCGACGTCTTCGACATCACCGGCGAGGATGAAACTTACTCGATCAACTGGCAGGCGTACGGAGCAGGTGACTGGAAGGTCAACTGCCAGGTGACCGATTCTATCAACCCGCCCGTTACTGCGACACCACTTGTAGTGACAGCAACTCCAGAGGCTAACTGCTGTCCGTACGCTCCAAACGCGGCTTACTCGTACACGCTGACTCCCGCTACGCAGTCAGGAACACAGTGGGCGTACTTCACGCCGATCATCGACTACGACAGCGATGAAAATTGCATCGACATGGATTTCATGCACAACACGGAAGACCTGATGGTGGTAAACGGTCGTGACGGCCTTAACCAGATCGGGAGTGTTCATCCAAACCTCGGCACTCACGGATCAAACTCGACTGTTTATGTAACCAACGTCGAAACGATGAGCATCGATGTCGGCATGGACAACAGGATTGTGTACGTAGAGTTCGACGACAGCGTTCTCGATTCGTTTGGATGGGAGCGGCGCCTGTTCCCGCAGAAAACCGATATCGTGACAGGTTCTGACATAGCATTTCATGTTTTCGACACGACCACGATGAGCGAGATCGGAACGGGTTTCAGCGTCGGTGCCAGGATCCAGGCTATCGATATCGACGAGTACGAAACGATCTGGGTAATTGATGTCGACAATGAAATGCACTGCTTCGAGGTGTCGGGAAGCACTTATGTGGAAAATACCGGGCGGAATTTCGACATGGACCTCAACGGCTCCGACATGGAGGGCTGGGTGTTCGATTTCGTCATTAACTTCTACAACGAAGCGTTCTATATCCTTACCAACGGCTCGATGAGCGGCCAGCTTTATCGTGTCGAATGCGACGGCAGCTTCGATTCGACCATCGATGGTAACGATAACCCGATCGTCGATTTCTGGGATATCGAATGCACCGACCGTGCGGACATCATGATCGACAACTTCGATTCCAGCGGTGACATCCTCGAGGGTGAACAGGATGCGCAGATTGTCTGCTGGGCTGAGATTATTCCGGCAGGTTACACCGCTGAGAAAGTCGGCTGCACGAGACTCGATGCGTCGCTTGGAAACGATATCTGGTACCAGTACGTCGGCGGGACCTACGTCGCGTACGGCTGCCAGGCGGTAGCAATCAACGGGATTACGGACACGATCTACACCAAGGACGGCGGCACGTTCGGAAACCAGAGAATCGGACACAGGTTCTACGTCCCGAGCGGACAGTGGTATTGACATACTGTGCTGGACGTATCCTGCGATCGGGCCATAGTGGTGTTTGCTTCCGGCAAACTCAAAGTGGAGAAGTAGTTGTTTTTCTTAAACTATGCGGCGAATCTCTACCAGAGTTGAATGATCCTGAGCCCTTCTGGACCATCCGCGACGTACGCGTAATTTTCCGAGACAGCTACTCCCTCGGTGTCGTCAGGCATTTCGATGGAATCAATAGTATAAGTCAACGCCAGCGGGTCGATATCGATTATCTGAAGAACTGAACCACATGCTACGTATGCGAAACCTCCCGATATCGCGATTTCAGCGATTTCACCGTACGTAGGGACACTTTTGACAACGTATGCCTGTCCCGGCGGGTTGATATCGATTACGTGAAATCCTGAATTTTCATTATAGTGATACGCGATGTATGCGTAATCTCCGGACACGGTAACTCGCGAGGTGCTGCCAGGCATATATACCGACTTGAGAATAAAAGCCGATTCGGGTGACGAGATGTCGATTATCTGAAGTCCGTATGCGCTATCAGCGACATAAGCGTATGCTCCGGACAACCTGACACCGCGTGCGATGCCGGGGGTATCCACTGCCTTCACGATGTAAGCCGATTCCGGCGGGGAAATGTCTATTATCTGGAGTCCATACTCATTGTCGGCGACATATGCATAATCCCCGGACATTGCTACTCCTGGAGCCATACCGGGCGTATCAACTGCCTTTATAACGTAAGCCGATTCAGGCGGATCGATATCAATCAGATGAATTCCCTCCAAGGAAATAGCAAAACATGCGTACCCGGAAGATATCGCGACTGCCCTGGGTACATATGACGTATCGACTGATACATAAATAACCGCCGATTCCGGTGTGTTGATATCGAGTATCCTGAGTCCGTAAGTATCTGCAACATACGCGTAGCCTTCGGATAACGCGACTCCATGGGTGTCTCTAATCTTGATTAACTGGCTGGCGGTGTATGCCGAATCCGGTGGATCGACATCTATTATCTGAAGTCCAGCAAATTCGCGCCCGACATACACATAGCCTCCCGATGCTGCAATTGAAGTGGCATCAGCACCGATCAGATCGACAGAACGGACATGGTAAGCCGATTCCGGAGGGTAGACATCGACGATATGAATTTGTGATGAGCTTCTGACGTACACGTACCCTCCCGATGCTGCAATTTCTCTGGTTGTACCAGGCGTATAGACCGAATTGACTATATGCGCAGATTCCGGCGGATCTACGTCGATTATTTGACTTCCCAGATTGTAGTTTGTGGTGCATATGTAACCTCCCGAGGCAACAACCTCATCAACATATTCCGATTCTACCGTATTGACGAAGTGTGCAGATTCCGCCGGATTGATATCGTATATATTTACGCCTGAAGCGGTAATGACATATGCGTACCCATCCGATGCCGCCACATCAGCGCTGGAATTAAACGGTAAGTCGGTAGTTGAATATACAAGATGGGCCGATTCCGGGGGATCGATATCGATTACCATGAATTCCGGTCCGCTCTGATGCCGGCACCCAACGCATGCGTAGCCGTCCGATATAACCAGGTCGGATACGCTGCCATTCAGGTCCAATGTATTGATGATATGAGCCGATTCCGGGGGATCTGTATCAATTATAACAAGCTTCCATGGGTTACCAGGAACAGCCAAAGAACTGACAGCATATACGTAATTTCCAGATGCTGTAACTTTATTGGTTTCCCAATCGGTGTCCACCCAGCTGACCCAGACAGGATTTTCGAGGTCGGTAATACCGAATATATTCAGCCCTTTGTCACCCCCGGCTATGTAAGCGTTGTTGCCTTCCATGCATATATCAATTGGATCAAAATTAAGCCAGGGCGGTGTGACATCGATGGGGTAATCGGCTGCCCACCCTACAGCGATATTGAACACCTGGTACGCGGTCAGGTTCAGCCACGGTTTGCCGACCGGATCGTTCTCCTGGGCTTCCTTGCTCACAAGACATGTGTAAAACCCTGACTGCCCCAGTTTGACGTTCTCGATTTCAGCCTCGTACCGCGTGTACCCGTCACCGTCCGAGACCCAAATCCCTTCAACTTCGCCGTCGAACAGCTCCGGGCATTCCACCACGACCGGATGAACATCTTCTTTCCCCTGCCAGTCGAATACATCAATCGTTAATATAGCGCTGCCGCCGCTGGCGGTAAGACCGTCACCGGCATAGGTGCTTGTAACCACCATCTTCCATGCTTCCGGACAATTTGCTTCGGGACCGAAATCGGTCATCGGGTCAACGACCGGTTGGTTCACAGGGGGAGCCCAGCACGCATCGACAGCGTAACCGAACGCGAACGGTCCGTCCGGCATATCGATCTCGTAAGTGACCGTGATCGCATCCCCGCTGTAAAAGGCGTTTCGCGTGTTTTCACTGCCAGCGGAAATGAATCGCCTGTAGCCGTTCAAAAGCGCGTCAGGCGCAGATACGGTCGCCAGTTCACCTTCAATGTATCCCTGCAGGCCGCCCGGACCCGATCCGGTAGTTGTGACATTGTAGAGTGTCGTGTATCCGTCAGGATTGACCAGTACGCCGTCACCGAGCCACCGATCCGACATGTTCAGTCCGGATTCCGGGAAGAAATGGCTTCCGGAGAACATCGCTATCCCGCGCACATCGAATCCGGTCAGATTGGCGTTGTCGAACGGATGCGTGATCCCGATGTCGACAAGCAGTGTTCCGTTCCCCGACGGCTGAATCTGGGTGATTTTCAGGCAGTCCGTGCACGGTCCCTGCTCGAGGAATCCAAGAATGTTCCAATGATCGGCGACCTGCCGAACCGGGATCACTTCGAACTCATTTTCCCGGAGATTCACGTAGATCAGGTGGTAGTTCCAGAGATAATGATTGAGGTCATACTCCTGCACAGTGCGGTCCGCGCTTACTTCGGGCACTCCCGTATCACCTGTGACCGGATCGCTTCCGGAACAGGAAATGGTCAACGCCATCAGCATTAACAGGATGCAGATGAAAATGATCGAACGTGAAACCATAGCGTACCCCCCTTGAATTCTCGATCCATAGCTCATTAGTCTATTGTTGCAGCCACCCGCCGCGAATCTCTACCAGAGCTGAATGATCTTGAGCCCGAAGTAGTTGCCTGCGACGTATGCGTAATTATCTGATACAACAATCCCCGTGACATCGGCAGGTGTAGAGTACGATTTAACATAATACGCCGATCCCGGCGGATCGATATCAAAAATTTTAAATCCGCTTTCATTATACGTGCTGTCCGCGATGTACGCGTAGCCTCCCGATATTGCTAACGCATTGATATCATTCGTAGGGACACTTTTGAAAATGTAAGCCTGTCCCGGCGGGTCGATATCGATTATGTTAAATCCTGAATTTTGGGAAAGGTCATACGCGACGTATGCGTATTCTCCGGTCACCGTAACTCGCAGGGCGCTGCCAGGCATATAAACTGAATGGAGAATGTAAGCCGATCCGGGTGGGGAAATGTCGATTATCTGAAGTCCGAATTCTCTATCAGCTACGTAAGCGTATTCTCCGGACAACCTGACACCGGATGCGTTGCCGGGCGTATCCACCGTCTTTACGATGTAAGCCGATTCCGGTGGAGAAATGTCGATTATCTGGAGTCCGTACTCATTGTCGGCGACATATGCATAATCCCCGGACATAGCGACTTCTGAGGCCATACCGGGCGTATCAACCGTATTCACGATGTAAGCCGATTCAGGCGGGTCGATATCAATCAGATGAATTTCGCCTGAGGGAATCGTTAAACATGCGTACCCTGAAGACGCAGCGATCCCATTTGCACCACCTGGTGTATAGACCGATTTCACTATGTACGCCGATTCCAGAGGGTCAACATCAACTATCTGAAGCCCGTAGTCGTCCGCGACATACGCGTAACCCTCGGCTAACGCAACTCCATCGGCATTACTGAGCGTATCAAACACGTTAATGCTGTAAGCCGATTCCGGTGGATCGATATCGATTATCTGAACCCCTGTAATGCTATCACCGGCATACGCATAGCCTCCCGATACAGCTATCGTATTAGTATTTTCACCGGCCAGATCGATCGAATTTACCAGGTAAGTCGATGCCGGGGGAACTACATCCATGATATGAAAATGGGACCCATCGATACCATACAAGTATCCATCTGCGGCCACAATTTCTTCAGCCACAACCGGCATATCGATTATATCCACAATGTAAGTCGATTCAGGCGGGTCTATATCTACAATCAGGAGATCCGAACTCCAGTCCGTGGCGTATGCGTAACCGTCCGAAACCGCAGCCTCCCCGTTAATATCCGAATCCACAGTTGAGACAACATAAGACGATTCCGGAGGGTCGATATCCATTATCCATATTCCAAATTCAGTCGGGACACATGCATAACCATCCGATGCTGCTACATCACCACTAGACGACCATGGCATGTAGAACGATTTGACAACTTGAGCTGATTCAGGAGGTTCGATATCGATAATATAAAGGTCCGGCCCACCTTGAACCCTCCTGATATAACACACAGAGCTTCCTGACACGGCAAGGCCACTGACATAACCAAAAAAATTGATCGTGTTGACGATGTGGGCTGATTCCGGAGGATCGATATCGACGATATCAAGCTTGGAGTAATCAGGATGACCTACGTGATTGCTCGCGATAACTGCGTAACTCCCGGATACTACGACTCTTGCGGCATACCAGGTTGTATCGATCCGGCTGATCCCGACAGGATTTTCCGGGTCGGAAATATCGAATATCAGCATCCCGTTTCTACTGGCAGCTATATAAGCGTAGTCGCCTTCAACGCATATATCATATGGAGAGAAACTCAGCCAGGGCGGTGTGACATCGATGGGGAAATCGGCAGGCCACCCTACCTCGATATTGAACACCTGGTATGCTGTCAGGTCCAGCCACGGTTTGCCGACCGGATCGTTCTCCTGGGCTTCCTTGCTCACAAGACAAGTGTAAAACCCGGACGGCGCCAGTTTGACGTTCTCGATCTCAGCCTCATACCGCGTGTACCCATCGCCGTCCGATTCCCATGCCCCTTCAATTGTGCCGTCGAACAGCTCCGGACATTCGACCAGGATCGGATGCACATCATCTTTCCCCTGCCAGTCGTATACATCAACCATCAATTTGGCTGTACCGCCACTGGCGGTAAGACCATCCCCTGCATAGGTGCTTGTAACCGCAATCTTCCACGCCTCGGGGCAGTTTGCTTCGGGACCGAAATCGGTCATCGGGTCCTCGACTGGCTGGTTTATCGCCGGGATCCAGGACGCATCGACAGCGTAGCCGAATACGAACGGGCCATCCGGCATTTTTATCTCGTAAGTGACAGCAATCGCATCCCCGCTGTAAAAGGCGTTTCGCGTGTTTTCACTGCCGTCGGAAATGAATCGCCTGTAGCCGTTCAAAAGGGCGTCTGGCGTCGTAACGGTTACTAATTCACCTTCGATGTATCCCTGCAGGCCACCGGGACCCGATCCGGCAGTCGTGAAATTATAGAGTGTAGTGTATCCGTCCGCATTGACCAGCGCGCCGTCGCCAAGCCACCTGTCCGACACGTTCAAACCCGATGTCGGAAAGTCCTGACTTCCGGAGAACATCGCTATCCCGCGCACATCGAATCCGGTCAGGTTGGCGTTGTCGAACGGATGAGCGATCTCGATGTCCACAAGCAGCGTGCCGTTCCCCGACGGCTGAATCTGAGTGATTTTCAGGCAGTCCGTGCACGGTCCCTGCTCGAGGAATCCGAGGATATTCCAATGATCGGCAACCTGCCGTACCGGTATAATTTCGAACTCATTTTCCCGGGGATTCACATAGACCAGATTGAAGTTCCAGAGGTAATGATTCGATTCATACTCCTGCATCGTGCGTTCTGCACTTGCGTCGGGCATGCCTGAATTACCTGTGACCGGATCGCCACCGGAACAGGAAATGGTCAATACCAATAACATTAACAGGATGCAGGAGATAAAAATCGCACGTGAAGCCATAGCGTTCCCCCTGAGTTTACGACTTATTATTCATTTTAACACATGCCTGCATAAAAAGACCGGACGGGACCTGTTCGCGTCCGCGCAGGATGCGATAAGTGACCGAGTAATTCAGATTCAGAGCGGACAGTGGTATTAGGTTAAGAGAGAAATCATACCCGGGACGGGCATGAGACAGGTAATCATGCGCGAGACGCGCATGCTACGGAATTTCGTTTGTTTCAGCTGTTGCCAGGGGATGCGCGTCGAGGTAGCGTTCCCGGAGATCCTTGAGCGACAGGTGTGTGTAAATTTGAACCGTGCTCAGTCGGGCATGTCCGAGCAGTTCCTGTACCGTCCGAAGGTCCGCGCCGCCCTGTACGAGATGTGTCGCGAACGAATGTCTCAGGGAATGGGGAGTGGGTATTATCCTTAGCTGGGCTTTTTTGGATCGATCCGACAGTACACGCTGAATCGAGCGGGAGGTTAACCGTCCTCCACGTTGATTCGTTATCAAAGGTGAGTCGCCAGTTATGTCTTTTGATTCGCTGTATCGCTGATCGAGGTAAGCTTCGACCGCATTGCGTGCCGGTTCACCAAGAAACACGATGCGCTCCTTGCTCCGTTTTCCGAGGACCTTCATCGTGTCGCCGCGATCGGGGAAATCATCGATATCCAGGCTGACCAGCTCCGACACCCTTAGTCCTGTCGAGTAAAGACATTCAACAATCGCACGGTCGCGTAAGCCGGCAAGGTCGCTTCCCGGTATTGAGTCGATGAGTTTTATAACTTCCTCGATTGTCAGGAAAACCGGGAGTTTTTTATCCTGACGTCCACCTCGAATATCTAATGAGGGGTCCGATGTGACAATCTTGTATTCAGTGCAGAACCGGAAGAACGCTTTGATCGCGCTCAGGCACCTGTTCTGAGTCGCAGACGATATTTTTCCCGTTCGAATTTTCCCGCCTTCACGTTTTACACGCCTTTTACCAAGATATTCGAGGTATCCGGTGATATCGTCCTCGAAGATTCGTTCCGGACCTGCCGATACCGGGAGGTTACGCTCTTCGTGAAGGTACCTGAGTAAGTTCGTGAGGTCTCGTTTGTATGCTTTTAATGTATTGACGCTCTTACCTTCGACAGCGTCGAGGTGTTCCAGGAACTTTTCAAGTTCATTCGAGCAGGGGTGTTTAATGTCATTCCGGGATGTCGATTGCATCGGGAACCGTATAGCCTTTACTTCTCAGTTGTTCAACGTACTCCATAATACTATCCAGACTTCGACTCACTTTTGCTTCACGTCGGGCCTTCTTTCCCTTGATTCTCACTTCCTGTTCAGGAAGCAGACCGAGCGTTGCGGCGTGCGGCTGAAACGGGATATTTTCGGAGTTCGTTATTGCCCGGACGAGCGATCCGTGCATTGTGAGAGCGTGTGGCGATTGGATTTCGTCCCCCCTGGCGAGTGCTGCAAGCGCCAGTCCGGCAAGATGGCCTGTCGCGATGTCCTCGACGTAACCTTCGACACCCGCAAGACATCCCGCCACCAGGATATTGGGAAATTCATCGATCTGGAGCGTCGGGTTCAGCAGATACGGGGATTTGATGTAGGCGTTTTTATGCATGCTCCCGTAGCGGGTAAACTCGGCTTTTTCAAGTCCGGGGATCATTCGAAGTACGCGCTTCTGCTCCGAATATTTCAGTCGTGTCTGGAAACCAACGAGATTCCATGACTCCGTATCGGCCTGCTCGCGCCTAAGCTGCACGATCGCGTACGCGTACCTGCCCGTTTTTGGATCGTCCAGACCGACAGGTTTCATGGGACCGAACCTGAGCGCATCGACACCCCGCGCCGCGAGAATTTCCACAGGCAGGCATCCTTCAAACAGCTTGTCCGGCTCGAAGTCCTTTACCTCGATCCGGTCTGCATCGATTAACGCTGCATGAAACCCCTCATATTCCTCCTGTGTAAACGGACAGTTAAGGTAATCGGTGCCCTCCGGTTCGTATCGCGATCCGTAGAATGCCTTATCGAAGTCGATGCTGTCATGGGCAACTGAAGGACTGATTGCGTCCAAAAAAAACAGGTTGTCCTCGCCGAGAAGCAGTGCGATTGACCTCAGGAGAATATCCGACGTCAATGGACCTGACGCAACCAGGGCAGGGGGGGTACCGGGACGGGGATCTATGCTCTCTATCTCCTCACGGACCAGCTCGATGCTGGATTCAGCCTCGATCAGTTCCGAAACTCGCGATGCGAACATCTTTCGGTCGACCGCCAGTGCATGTCCGGCGGGAACCCGAGTGTCAAGCGCGACTTTCAGGAGCGGACTGGACAGGAGCGCAAGTTCGCGCTTGAGACATCCGCCCGCCGTGCTCATTTTCAGGCTGCCGAGTGAATTGGAACATACGATCTCTGCACAGTCGCCGGACTCATGTACTGGTGTGGACTTCTCTGGACGCATTTCCGACAGCCGGACCCTGATCCCGTTACGTGCAGCGACAAGTGCCGCTTCGCTTCCGGCAAGTCCAGCACCGATAATGTGTGCATGGTCGGCCATTAAGGGACCAGATCAACCCCTGCGGTATCTACCCTTTTTTTTGTGGTCCCCGCGTTCGAAGCTGGAAATTTTTTCCACTCGACGCCTGTGCCTGCCGCCATCAAAATTCCCGTTGATGAACGCGTCGAGAATCTCCTCGATCATGCCCCATCCCGTGGCTTCTGCGGACAGTACAAGGATATTCGCGTTATTGTGCGACCTCGCATATTGCGCCTGTACCCGGCTCGTGCAGAGTGCCGCCCTTGCACCGCGAACCTTGTTTGCCGCAATTGCCATGCCGTTACCCCAGCCGCAGATGAGAACGCCCGTGTTTCGGCCGCGGGAATGGACCGTCTTTTCAACGACAGGGAAAGCGTAATCGGGATAATCCACGCTGGCTGTAGAATCCGGACCCATGTTTACGGGTGTATGTCCGTTTACTTTACACCAGGACACAATTTTGTTAAGCACATCCACGCCGCGATGGTCGCAGCCGATAAGGACCTTTGCCATGTTTGGTGCTCCTAGACCATCTTCGCTTTCCGGGGTTGCAGTACCGGATAAGCGAGAGTGATTATCTGCCAGGACAGCACCACTATAGTTAGCGAGATGACTCCGCGCAAGATGGTGAACAGACCGGCGGTTGTATCGGGGGTTACAGACCTGCTGCCTTCCTTCACGCTGCGAATTGCACGTGCTGCGGCCTGTCTTTCAGCGGTGGTTTCAGCCAGCATATACGCGTCGGATGCCGGCTGCAGGTTTTCACGCAGCTCCATTTGATTTACTTCACGCGTTGGCCCGGGTGACGTGGGGGTTGAGAGCAGGAACAATCCGAGGACCGCCAGAAGCAGACATCCTCCAAGGATATATCCTTTTTTCAGATTTTTCCCACTCTTTTTCTTGCTGACTGCCATTTTGTTACTCACCTACCACATTAAAATCGCACCGAATCCATTGGTTAGTCTTTATTGGACCTAATAGGATGAAAAAAAAACCGCACCTGGGATGCGGTTTGTTTGTACTTATTTCTGTTGAGCGTGTATTTACTGTCTATGGGACACTGTCACGGTACCAGATTTCATAGTTGTTCTGGCCCGGGGGCTCAGCCAGTGTATAAAGCATGTATGTGACATGGATATGACCCGCCGCGTCGCTGTCCATGCTCGGGAACGCTCCCATTCCGCCGAAAGAGACAAGCTCAATAATATCCAGCCAGTCGTCGGACGCGAGAAATTCCCTGTAATAGACCCGTCCGGGACGGCCCATCTCATCTTCCTCGTGCCAACTTACGTGGTAATCGCCCTCCGGAGTACAGTCCACATCGGGTGAGTACTGGTATGCATCCTGGCTGCTGCTGATCGGAGTCGGACTGCTCCACGTATCTCCCTGGTCGAAGGAACTTCTCAGGTAGATATCGGTGTAGGTTCCGTCGAGGTAATCGAAGAACGCGATCAGGATAGTGCCGTCCGGTGCGACATCCATGGCGGGCTGGTAAGAATCGCTGATCGTTACCGTGACCGCGCTGTCGAACGTACCGGATGTGTTTTTATTGAAATAGACACCGCTGGTTCCCGAGGTGTCCGACTGGTAGGCGATATACGCCGCACCGAGTGGTCCGGGAGCCACCGATGGGTAAGCCTCAACGATACCAGCTTCGCTGGCAACCGTGACGGGTGGATCCCACGACGGATTGCCTGCTGATTTTTTTATGTACCAGACATCGTACTCGTACTGGCCGATGTCGATCATGTCGAGAGAGTGCCATGCTACGTGAAGGTTGCCGTCGTTGCCCACTACGATTCTCGGGTGGACGTTTCTGTAACCGTCATCGCCTGTCACGATAATATTTTCAGCCAGGAAACCGTCCAGTGATGAAACGTAGTAGATATCGCTTCCGAGAACGTGATCGCGTGCATCCTCCCAGACAACGTGAAGTGTGTCGTCGGGTCCGGCAGCGATAGTTGCGTAATTAGCGTATCCGTTTCCCTTGTCAATCTGAACCGGCGCGTTCCATACACCACCATCGTTATTTACATAATAAACATGGAAGAGATTCGACTCGGGATCGGGCATGTTGTCGATGAAGACCACATGGCTGACATCGTCACTTGTTACTGCTATCGAGTGCTTTGGCCATACGAAACTCTCACCCGGAGTGGTCGCGACCCGCTCGGGCGGATTGAAAATTTCAGTTCCCGGTGCCGGTGGATCGGTTACGTTGACCATTACGTAGTTGAACATCGAATCTGTCTGGTCGAACGGCTCACTGGTCACCGCCGTTACCAACAGTTCGTACTGCCCGGTCGGGGTTCCCGGTGAGCAGGAAATCGCTGCGTCCCACACGTCTGGAATTGACCCGTTCGGTGAGAGGCTTGTGATTGTGCCCCCGATCGGGCCAAGGTCAACTGTGACAGTCGCGACATCGTCCTGCCAGTCGCGAGCGTAGACCTGCAGGAGCGGTGCGTTGGAACCGTCGTTGAAAAGACTGCCGGAAATACCCGCCAGTTTTACTTCGTAGGGCTCCTTGCAGTTGTCGGGCCACGATGCCTCGACAACGTAGGTGAACGGTGCGATCTGTGGGAAATCAGGGACGTAGATATCCAGGGTTTCGTACTGATCGGTATGTCCCGGGAATTCCCTGTTACCGATACCGGTGTCGTAGGCGACAAACGGATTAATTTGCTGGGGACCGGGACTGAACAGGAGCGTGTAACCGTCGGGATTTAGGAATTCCTTGTTCCCGAAGTACGTAATTATGCCCCGTACGTCATAACCGATGATTCCGCTTGGATTTCTGAAGCCGATATCAACTGTCAGGATACTCGTTCCGGCATCGAACGACAGGTTTTTGGCCAGGAAACAATCGTAGCAGTTTGGTGGTTTCAGGAGCGGGGACACATCGAAGTGCTGTTCTGCCGACCTCAGCGGTATCGCTTCCACAGTCAGGTTTTCAGGATCGATGTATATCTCCCAGGCTCCGAGAATGAGCGTGTTTTCACCGGCCTGGGTGAATTCGAAAGCCGCACCAGACGGTAAAGCGGGTAAATTTTCAGGTTGAACCGGGTTCCGGGTGCCTGAACAGGCAAAAATAAATCCTGTCAGCAGGATCAGGATAACAGTGGTGAACCGATGTAGCATGTAAAACGTCCTCCCGGGGAGGTTAAATTAGAACTGGTTTCCCGCCACGAAATATCTGCAACGGGCATAATGTTAACATTATTTAAATTTTAACGCAATTGAAGTTTTAAGACTCAGCCCTGACCTTCAACAGAAGAATTTACTGTGGTAATCCGGTCAATGACCGCCCTCCTCGACATGCTTGCGGTAAGCTGCTGCATCGAGAAGGTTGTTGATATCCTTGGGATTCTCGGGCTCCAGGACGTAAAGCCAGCCTTCCTCGTACGGTGACTGGTTGACCAGTTCTGGATGATCGGCAAGCTTTTCGTTGATCCTGACAACCCGTCCCGTGACCGGTGCAGCTATCGGGCTGGTCGTCTTGGCAGAATCGATCATTCCCGCTTCATCGCCTGCTTCCAGCGTATGCTCTATCTCCGGTAATTCAACATAAACTACGTCGCCTAACTCCCCCTGGGCGAAATCAGTGATCCCGACATGAGCCTCATCGCCTTCAAGGCGGATCCACTCGTGAGTGTCCATGTAACGGCAGTTCTCTGGGATATTCATCGTGCTTCAAATTCTCCGAATCTATTTAATATGAGTCACAGTTGTATCAAATCATTTTAAGCCTGTAAAGCCCGGGACGGATTTTCTACTCCGGACGTTTATAAAACGGAATTTCCACGGTGACCGCTCTGCTCATGCGTCCACGCTGTTCAACTTCCAATTCCGTCCCGATTTCCTTTAATTCTGAAGGAAGGTATGCGAGTGCGATCCGTTTCCCGCTCATCGGTGACAGGCACCCGCTCGTGACAATCCCGACCTCTGCCCCTTCCCTGAATACCTTCAGTCCGTGACGCGGGACGGGACCCGGATCGACTTCAAGACCGGCCAGCTGCTGTTCCATCGGCTCCTTTTTCATTCTCATCAGGGCTTCCTTACCCAGGTAATCGGGCTTCTTGAACTTGACCACCCATCCGACCCTGGCCGCAAATGGGTTTGAATCCTCGCCAATCTCGTTTCCGTACAGCGAATAGCAGACTTCCAGACGCAGTGTGTCTCTCGCACCTAGTCCTACCGGCACGACATCCTCACCGCCTGCGCTGAGAACCGCGTCCCATAACGCTTCAGCGTCCTTGTTCTCAACGAACAGCTCAAAGCCATCTTCTCCTGTATATCCGGTCCTGGCTATTGTCAGTGGGAAATTGTCGATTGAAGTCTGAAATACAGCGAACATCCTGTACTCGCTGAGATCATCCGGAATCAAATTCCCGAGAATTTCGGCTGCAAGCGGTCCCTGCAGCGCGACCAGGGTGATTTCATCGCTGCGGTCCTCGAATACGTCAGCTGAGAACTGCTCTGTTACATGCGCTTTGATCTTATCTGCATTGGCCGCGTTCACGACCATCATGTACTCTTCTTCTTCCGTGTGATACACGATTACGTCGTCGCGGATTCCACCGTTTTCATTGGTAATCAGCGTATACTGGGCCTGCCCAACCTTCAGTTTTGCAGCGTTGTTGCTTGTAAGCCACTGTAAACGGTCAAGTGCCTCGGGACCCCTGAAGAGTAACTCACCCATATGGGAGAGGTCGAAAACTCCCGCTGATGTCCTTACCTTCTTATGTTCGTGGTTGAGCGATGTATACCAGACGGGCATCTCGTACCCGGCGAACTCGATTATCCTGGCATTATTCTCCGAGTGGTAGTCGTACAGTGCCGTTCGCTTCAATGACATATCGTGTTTCTCCAGCCAATAAATCGTATCTCTCAGCTTCCGGAATAAAATAGAAGTAGTAGTTGATCACCTTTGGTACGTAGTTCATCGTCTCCTGGTAGGGCGGGATACCGTAATTGGGGGCATCAGTGTACCGCTCCACGGCGCCGGGTCCGGCGTTGTACGCCGCGAGCATCCTGTCGAGCCTGTAATCATACCCTGTCCAGCGCTCATACTCCCTTGCGAGGTATGTAAACGTGCCGCGAATATTTTCATCGATATTAAACGGGTCATTGATCCCGAAACCGTCGGCAGTGAAGGGCATCAGCTGCCCGAGTCCCTGCGCGCCTGCGTGGCTGACAGCGTCGGGTCTGAAATTCGATTCGCATGCGACCAGCGCCATAACAAGACGCGCATCTACAACCTGGTAATCCGACGCATAGGTCCGGATCGCGTTGAATATTTCCTGTGCGGTCTCATCATCCAGCTGGCTGTTGAAATGGACCATGTTGGCGATGTACGCCTGCTCTACCTCTGAGAAATCGTATTCGACATACTCGAATGACGTCTCCGGCGTGTCCTCATCGGGAGCGACCACCTGCGGTCCTCCGCGATCGCCGAGGTGAGACCATTCCGCAGCCTGGGTAAGCACAAGCCCGACCAGGTCCTTCAGGGCCTGGGGTTCTCCGGTAATGTCCCCGTCAGGAGGGAGCGCCTGGGAGCTGATAAAGTACGCTGCGATCGCAGCTGTCCTGTCTTCGTAACGCTCGAATTGTACCGTATACGCCCGTGCGACCCGTTCTGAGTCGTACCATGCTTCAGGGAATGTCGAGCTGTCTGCGAGGGAGCCCATATCGAGGTTAAAATAGTAAAGACGTGTCTGTGGATTGCCCGGATAGGCCTCTTCGCCAGCCATCAGTGCCAGAAGCAGGCCGGGTTCGAGACCGTAGTTGTCTGCGTTGAACTGCAGGTCGTGGGCGATCCTCTCTATGTCCACAAGCATCATGACGGGATTGTATTCGAGGATGACCGATATGATGTCCTGGCTCAGGGGACTTCTCAAATCGATGACATTCACCGTATAGCCCTGCCCGTACAGTGGACCAGTGACCAAAGCGTGTATGAACAAACACCCCGCGATAACGGGGATCCACAAGCCAGATCGTCGTGTTGTCTTAAGACCCATAATATATATATCGACCTTTACCGCCGCCGGGTTGAACCCCTGCCGGGTGCCGGTCTCCCCCATATCGACACATCAAAGGTGCAGGAGGATCGATTTCAGGTCCAGCCCAGCTCACTGGAAACGACTTCGCAGGCTTCCCTGGCCCGGCTGACTATGGATTTCAGCTTGAACAGCGGGTCCATGTTCTGGCCTTCGACCTTGATTGATCCGGTCAGGAGAGCACTCATTATATCGATCGACCCGAACCAGAATTTGTACGCCACGGACCAGCTCATTGTGATCCGTGGATCGTCCACCTTCTCATCGTCCGGATCCACCTTGATCAATTCGGAGTTTCGGCCGTCTATTATCAGGCGCAGGCGGACGTCGGGCTCTGTTATATAGATACCGAGTTCGCTTCCTTCGTCTGAGAATGCATTCAGGACATCTTCGTACTCAAGCAGTTTTTCGATGAGTCTCCTGTGGAACTCGAAAACATCAGCAGGATCACTTGTAGGAACGTTACCCACGTAAATACTCCCGATAACTCGATGGGTACTAACGGAATTCGAAAGTTGATAGTAACGCCCGATATACTGCAAAGTCAACCCGATACAGGCTGATATTGACACACAAGGTGCGTGTCCATATACCTACCAGTAACCATCCGGCAGCAGTTTGATGAGAAAAACGTCCAATTCATCATTTGAGCTGTGCTCATCGATCCCAGGCCCGGGATCGAAATCAAACGTTCCTGCGAATGAGCCTGTAATGTACGAATATCCTGCTGCATCGACAGCCAGACCGCGAGCCACTTCCCACGGATATGATGGGTATTCGTCCGATCCCCAGACACGGGTCCAGACATATGCACCGGACGAATCATATTTGGTGATAAAGTAGTCGTAAACTCCTGATGCCGTATATGTGTCTGATCCGGGACCCGGGTCGAAATCGACTGTTTCCTGGTAGCTTCCTGCGATCAATGAATTTCCGTCGTCATCTATATCCACCTTGAATGAGTATTCATCGTCAGGACCACCCCATGCTACCGCTGATATGAAAATACCGGTTGAGTTATACCTGGCTAAGAACAAATCTTCATTGCCATTCGATGTGTAGGTGACTATTCCTGGTCCGGGATCGAAATCGACCGTTTCACAAAATACGCCTGTCACTGAAATTACGCCAGTATTATCTACACAGACACCCGTGCACAGATCGCGTTGCGGGCCACCCCAGGATCTCGCCCACAGGAAATCCCCATCGCTGTTGAATTTACTGATCGCCGCGTCGTACTTCCCACTTGAGGTGTGCATTTCTATGCCCGGCCCGGGATCGAAGTCGTAACTTCCGATAAAGCCGGTTGCCGCATATATGGAATTGTCGTTGGCGACCGCCAGGACGTTGCCCCAGAATCCGTACGGGTACGGCGAGTAGGATGAACCCCAGGTCACTACCCACTGGAACTCACCGTCAGGATTAAATTTGCTCATATAAGTGTCGAACCAGGGGCTTTCCGATGTCCGCCACTCCTCGCCGGGACCCGGATCAAAATCAACGGTGGTCTCGAAAGATCCCCTTACGTAAACATCACCGAGGCCGTCTACGGCAACATCATAGCAATGATCTTTAAAGTTACTTCCCCAGGTCCGTCCCCACAGATAATCACCATCCGGATTGTACTTGCACAACCAGGAATCCCACGACCCGTTTGACTCTTTCTCATCAATACCCGGACCGGGATCGAAATCCGCGGTGTCAGTGAACCAGCCACAGACATAGATATCTCCGTTATCAGATATTGCTAACTCCCGGCCCTGGTCGCGATCACCCGGTCCTCCCCATGTTCGGACCCATTGGAAATTGCCCTGGGTATCAAATTTACTGAGGAAAACATCGGCCAGTCCCGCTGATGAATGAGTCTCAACACCGGGCCCGGGTTCGAAATCGACGATGGAATCAAATGCTCCTGTAACGTAAATATTCCCAAGTCCGTCCACTTCCACGCCGAATCCCGTGTCGATGACAGCTCCCCCCCATGTCAACGCCCATCCATCTCCGGGAATTATGATCGTTTCAACTTCGATCCAGTCAATGGACCATGCGTCGACGACGCCAAGGTTCTGATCGGCATTAAAATCAGTCACCCTGATCAGGATGGGATAATCGCCTTCAAACGCACCGTACTGGTTTACGATCGTACCGCTGTATTGCCACGATTCATCGCTTGTCTGGGAGTCGTAACTCAGATCGATTGTCCCACCGTAGAGGTCGGGAGCTTCAATTGTGACAGTTGAAATCGTATCGAGACCCTGGTGATCGAAAACATCGACGATGATCTCAGCCATTGATCCGGCCGATGATTGCAGGGCTTCAACCATGGAGGAGTTGATCGTGTACGCCTCAAGGCAGTTCGCATCGATTGGAAAATCCTCTACTGGATCGGTAACTGTCTCAACCAGCTGCCAGCATGCATCGACCGCATAGCCGAATTCCAGCGGACCATCCGGTTTATGGATCTGGACGGTTCGAGCACTGATAGTTCCAGGCATGAACATGCGTCGGGGTTGATCGACCTCGTAAGCAACGTACGGATTGAGCGTCGATGTCAGATCGCCGCCGGGGGCGTGATGTCCGGGAATATATTTCAGGGCCGGGAATGTCGGGGAATCCTCGGGAAAATCGGTAGGATTGAAAAGGTGAGTGTAGCCATCGGGATTCAGCATCCGGTACACGGTATCGCCCATCGCCACAAGCCGTCCGCTCTCGGGCCACGTGTAATCAGCTTCCGAAATGAAAATCCCCCTGACATCGAAGCCGGTAAGCTTAAGAAGCCCGGGGAAGGGATGACGGAGCCTGAAATCAGCCTGGAGGATGTTGCCGGGCAGAGTTTGCACATTCACCACTGAAATGCAATCGTGGCAGGGATCGAACTCTAGCAGCCTGACAGTGTTTAAATGCATCGCGGTCGCACGGTCGGGGAGTATCTCAACCACCGATCCATCGGCCGAGATTGAAATATCCCAGAATCCCCAGATGATTCTGTTCGCCTGTGATCCTGATGGATTAACAGATTGAGTCACAGAATCCAGTTGTTCGTGACCGGGACTGATCGGGTTCCGGGATTTTCCGCAACCGGTTAGTACCAGCAGAAATATCAATACTGGTACAATTTGCCTTGCACTCATCGCGACCTCCCCATGAATTATTTAAATATATTCTAGGACAAATCTTTAACCTTGTTCCGTCGTAATCTCCTTCATCAACGCGACGTTCCTGTAGATCGGTGCGTCGGGATCGGTGATCTCGCCGCTTTCAAACACCTTCCTGAGTTCCAGCAAAGCTTCCGTCAATGTCTGCTTTGGTTCAAAACCGAGTTTTTCCCGGATACGTGATGAATTCACCCGGTACGATCTCGGGTCAACATGATCGGTAACCCTGATACGTGCTTCCGGACGCACTGTGTCGCGTGCAAGGTACGCGAGTTCCATGACTGTGTAATTGTCCTGTGTTACGTTATACACGCATCCCGCGACATCCTTCGAATCCGCATCCAGAACGCACTCGTACGCATGGACCATGTTATCGACGGTGAGACAGGGCCTCATCTGTGACCCGCCGTGCACGGTGATCTCCCCATCGAACCACGCCTGCTTTGCGAACGTGTTAAGTGCGAGATCGAATCGCATCCTCGGGGAATAACCACATAGCGTGGCTGGTCGGAGCGAGACAACATCGAAATGCTCGCGGTTTCGCTTTAAAATTACACTTTCCACCGCAACTTTCAGCTCGGCATACAGGCTAAGTGGCTTGACCGGAGTGTCTTCTGTGGCTTCGCCCGTGTCAAATTTACCGTAGACACTGGTTGAGCAGGCGTAGATGAACCGTCCGACTCCCGCTTCCCGTGCGAGTTCCGCGAGTAATATCGGAGCTTCAAGATTCACCTGCCAAGACTGACGCGGATCGAGTTCGCACTGCGGGTCGTTCGATAATCCGGCAAGATGCACCACCATGTCGACATCTTTTAGTGCCTTCTTCAGGAGGACATCGTTACGGATGTCTCCCCTGATGATTTTTACATTGGGATTTTGTATCAGATCGGCGAGATGGTCCTCGCCGAACAGCATGAGGTCCAGAATAACAGTTTTGTCACCCCGACCGAGCAATGATCGGATCAGCCGCGATCCTACATACCCTCCTCCCCCTGTGACGAGGATTCTCTTTGAACTCATGACTATCTCCTGAAAGTTAATATTTCATGTGCCCTGCAACTTTCATCCGTATTTTAATTTATTTAAAAGCCAATGTCACCCCTCGATGTAAACCAGTCTTGTGCATCACCATTCACCATCAGGTGTGAATTTCACAAGGAATGCATCTGTTTCACCATGTGAAGTCCGCTCGTCGATGCTCGGTCCCGGCTCGTAATCGATCGTTCCGTAAAAAATTCCTGCAACGAAGGAATCACCGGCGTTGTTAATGGCGACGCCTCGACCCTCATCACCGATCGGTTCAATTCCGGCATAACCCCAGGTCCTCGCCCAGACGTAATTACCGGACGAATCCAGCTTAACCAGGTACGCATCGCTGTCGGGTCCGCTTGATGAGCGGTAATCGATACCTGTCCCGGGATTGAAATCGACCGTAGCATTGAAACCACCGGTTATGCAAATATTTCCTGAACCATCGGAAGCAATGCCGTAACTCGCGTCGATTCCGGACCCTCCCCAGGTCGCGGCCTGGATGTAAGTGCCTGAGGGACTGAATCCGCTGACGAACACGTCCTCCTGGCCGTTTGAGCCCATGAAAACCTGGCCCGGTCCGGGATCGAAATCGACCTTGTTAAGCAGGCCGCCGTTGAAGGTCCCTGTGACAAATGCGGTACCGCCGGCTTCGAGCGTGACGGCACGACCGATGTCGGTATCCGTGCCTCCCCAGCCCTGCGACCAGAAAAGGTTGCCCGTGGTGTCGAACCGGGCGAGGAAAACATCCTCGTTTCCGTTCGATTCCTGAACGGATAACCCTGGGCCGATATCGAAATCGACTGTCTCACTGAAACAGCCTGTCATCGCGATACTGCCTGTCGCGTCGCACTCCACACCGAATCCCCCATCCATCTGGGAGCTTCCAAACGTTCTCGCCCACTGGAAAACCCCTGTGTGATCGTACCTGCACAGGAAAATGTCGCTTCCGCCTTCGGAGATATGGTTCTCTGTGGCCGGACCGGGGATAAAATCGACCATCCCTTTAAATGAGCCGGTGACTGAGACGAATCCGGACTGGTCGACCGCTGCATCGTATGCGGACTCGGATTTGGGACCTCCCCAGGTTCGGACCCATTCAAACTCACCCTCTTTGTTGTACTTGACAAGGTAAACATCGGTCTCCCAGACGGCTTCTTCCTCCTGAACTCCGTCGCCGGGATCGAAATCGACGGTCTCTGAAAAGAAACCACAAACATATGAATTACCCGGGTTATCGACGGCGATTCCGTACGCCCTGTCCTCGCCACCACCGCCCCATGTGATTGTCCACTGGCGGACGCCCGCCGGGTTGAATTTACACAGGAATGCATCGGATCCCTGCGCGGCTGCCATATTATCTTCAAGCGGACCCGGATCGAAATCCGCAGTTCCCCTGAATGTTCCGGTGACATAAGCATTGCCCGAACCGTCGACATCGACTGCGTATGCAGCATCGGACAATACTCCTCCCCAGGTCCTTCCCCAGCCGTACCTGATTGGAACTTTAAAAACATTCCATGCGGCAATCTGGCCTAGGTTGATGTCCTGCAGCACGTCCGTGACCTTCACCAGCAACGGGTAATCACCGTAGTCTGCGCCGTGTTGATTTATGATCGTACCGGTGTAGATGAAGCCGTCGTTGCTGCTCCCATCGGCGTATTCGAGCTCAACGGTGCCGTCGAACAGCTCTGGGCATTCAACCGTCACAGAATTAATGGTTTCCTGCCCCTGGTGATCGAAAACCGCAACGTAAATCGGTACTTCGCTGCCCATGGCCGGAGCCAGGCCGTCGTCCAGAACCGTAACGATCATGTAAGCCTCAAGGCAGTTTGCCTCGGGAGGAAAATCCGTAAGTGGATTTGTCACCTCACCCGGCACCGGATGCCAGCAGGCATCAACCGCGTACCCGAACTGTACTGGTCCGGACGGGACGTACAGTTCCACGGTCTCGGTCTTGGACATACCCGGTCCAAAGAACCGACGTGGCTGGTCGGCTGCGTATGCGACATATGGATTAAGTGTTGCCGTTAAATCGCCTCCGGTCGCCAGGTTGCCCGAGATATAGCCCAGTGCTGCCGGCGTTGCGAAGTTAAACTCTGTCGGATTGTAAAGCTGAGTGTACCCGTCCGGATTACTCACATGCGTAATCCCCTCTCCCCATGCGAGGCTCCTGCCATCGGTCGGGAAAACGTAATTGGAGGGTGATATAAAAATTCCCCGGACGTCGAATCCGGTGAGTTTCTGGTTGTAGTTTATCGGATGTTCCAGTGTCAGAGCGGCATTGATAACGTTGTTGGATTGGGGTTCGATTTCTACAGACAGGCAGTCCTCGCAAGGATTGACTTCAAGCATCCTGACGAGGTTGAGATGCATGTTGGATGATCGGTCGGGCACAATTTCAACTGTTGAGCGGTCTGCTGGAATACTGATGTTCCATATGCCCCATGTAATCCTTCCGGTATCTGCGGATAAGTTGTTTGCGTTTGACTGAAAATTGTCGCTTATGGTGGGTTGTGGCAGGGTTGCCGAGCTGATCGATGTCTCAAGGGGTGATTGAGATTTACCGCAGCCTGCGAGGGTGCTGACAGTAATAAGCAATACTGCCAGTTTATAAAACTTTGACATCAGAGGTGCCTCCTGAAAGGTTGAATGAGAATAAGTTTATGTGAAACCCACACCAGCCAGGTGAAGCTCACGGCTGGTAAAAGGGTGGATCGCAATGATGTTGTCAGGTCAGAGGGTTGAACCTTGCACTTAGATAGAACAATGATGATGTTGTTGGGTACAGTCGGGAACTGCCACATTCCCGACACGGCTCAAATGACTGACCTCCTGAAAAGGTTATTTACAGCTTACCCTAATACTTCGAATAAACAAGCACCAGTGAGACCAAATATGCCGGGTACCAGATGCAATATCACCAGCATCCGTCGGGTAGGAATTTTATAAGGAAGGAGTCGGAGCTGCCGTTCGATGCATGCCAGTCCTCGGGTTCATAGCATGGATCGTAACTTGGAGCGAAGTTTACAAACTCCTGGAAATGACCGCCCATGATGATGTTGCCCATTGGATCGATAGTCACTCCCTGGCCGGCGTCGTAGTCGGGACCGCCCCAGGTGCGGGCCATCATGTAGTTGCCGTCCGGATCGAACTTGACAAGGAAGATATCGAAGTCCCCGTTAGATGTCCTCTCGTCCATCCCCGGGCCGGGATCGAAATCCACACCATCGCCGTAATACATGCCGGTTACGTAGATATTCGCTGTAGAATCAACTGCCACGCGGTGACCGTGTTCCAGTTCCAGCGCGATACCGCCCCAAGTGTGAGCCCACTGGAATTCACCGGCGAAGTTGAATTTTGTCACGAAGATATCGGAGCTGCCGGCAGCGCTGTGGTTATCCGTGCCGGGTCCCGGATCGAAATCGACGTTATCACCGGGGAACCTGCCGGTGACAATTACATTTCCCATGTTATCTGTCGCCAGTCCGACTGCCCTGTCGTAATCCTGACCGCCCCAGGTGACGGCCCATTGGTGATTCCCGTCGAGATCAAACTTGGTGCTGAATGCATCGAGATTATGATTTGAGGTGTGTTCGTCGACTCCCGGACCGGGATCGAAGTCCGTGGTACCGGTAAACTTTCCTGTTGCGTACAGGTCGCCAAGTTCGTTTATGTCGAGAGCCCAGACATTGTCCTCTAGTGAGCTCCCGAGACTTCCCCATCTCACCGCCCAGACATGCTCTCCGTTGGAATTGAACTTTGTGAGGTAGCTGTCATTCGAGCCGATTGCAGTCAACTCGCAGACTCCCGGACCCGGGTCGAAGTCCACAGTGCCGTAGAAACTGCCCCCCAGGTATAAGTTCCCGGCACCATCGCATTTCACACCGTAGCTCTCGGCACCCCCCCAGGTCAGCGCGTACTGGAAATTACCGACGAAATCAAATTTACTCAGGTATGCGCCGTAGTCATCAACCGCAGTGTGTAATTCCTCACCCGGACCGGGATCGAAATCTACAGTACCCTGAAAATGTCCGGTTACCCAGATGTTGCTGCTGTTGTCCACGCACACGCCCAGGCCAAAGTCCTTGCCCGAACTTCCCCATGTGCATTCCCAGACAAGGGCACCGTACGGCTTGTATCTTCTTACCTCCGCGTCGACTGCAAGTCCCACTTCATAATTACCGCTGACAAAAATATCAGCTGTTGAGCCGGTGTCAATTGACATGGAACTGTTGGTCAGCACTCCTCCCCAGGTCCTCGCCCAGCCGTCCTGCTGTGTTCCGCCAACGTTTACGTCTGCGACATACCACGCATCGATGGCGCCAAGGTTTGGATCCTCATTTACATCCGTAATCCTGACAAGCAGGGGGTACGTCCCGGGTGGTACCGGATTGGCAGCGTAAAGCAGGGCGGAAAATAACCAGCTGTCTTCCGACATTTGTTGGAGATAATCCGCAGTGACCTGACCATCGAAAAAATCCGGAGCTTCAACGGTGACTGTTGATATAGTGTCCAGTCCCTGGTGGTCAAAGACTTCTATATTCAATCCTGCCCCGTGTGCATCGATCGAGACCGGCTCACCGTTGTTTAAAACCACCCTGTAAGCCTCGTGGCAGTTGGCTTCGGGCGGGAAATCCTCCACAGGGTCGATTACCTCGTCGACCAGCACCCACGATGCATCGACAGCATAACCAAATTGTATCGGTGCCGCCGGGAAATGCACCCGGACGGTCCGGCTTTCCGTGGAACCGGCTTCGAAAAGCCTGCGAGGATTGGCCTGCCCGTAAGCCACGAACGGATTTAAGGTCGACGATAAATCTCCTCCAGTTGAGAACTTACCGGAATAGTACTTCAGTATGGCAAATGTCGGACCGTCCTCCGGAAACTCGGTCGGGTTGAAGAGAGACGTATAACCATCGGGAACCAGCATTCGCGGGGTAGTGTTGTTGTATGCAATGGTCCGACCACTCACCGGGAATGTAAAGTCTGCACCGGAAATGAAAATCCCCCTCACATCGAATGCGGTAAGTTTCAGGATGCCGGGGAATGGGTGCTGGAGCCTGAAGTCAGCCTGCACGATTTCCGGTGTTATCCAGATCAGATTCTGCACGCTCAGGCAATTAGTGCACGGTTCCTCTTCGAGCTTGATAACCACATTAAAGTGCATCATCACCGAACGGTTGGGTACGACCTCGACACGTTGACCATCACCCGCGATCGAGATATCCCAGAATCCGAGTAGTGCGCGGTTCGATCCTCCCGGATCGGTAATGTTGTAGTCTGGTGAGCCTGATTCGTTATCCTGGACAGGTGGGATTACTGTCGAGTTGGTTCCCTGGCAGCTGATAAGCATCGCTGTCATTGATAACAGGATAAAGATCTGAAGTGCACGCATACTGACCTCCATTTACCCATTCATAAAGATACAGTATTTAAATAATTTTCACAATATGTAATGTGTTTCCTGGTAATAATTGCTGCAGCTGCCAACCATGGTGATAAAACACTGAAAATATTTTTAGTTCTTTTGTGTTTTGGTGTATGATGACCGTCGACAGGTGAGAAACGGATTGGATCTGATTACACGAAAAAAAGGGAAGCCTTTCGAGCTGGTTTCAGAGTACCAGCCCGCTGGCGATCAACCCAAGGCCATTAAGGAGTTGCTCGAAAGCCTTGACGCCGGAAATAAAATGCAGACGCTTCTCGGTGTCACCGGGTCTGGCAAGACGTACACGATGGCGCAGGTGATCCAGGAGACGCAGCGTCCCGCTCTCGTTGTCACTCACAACAAGACCCTCGCAGCCCAGCTCACCGCCGAGTACCGCGCATTCTTCCCGAATAATTTCGTCGGATATTTTGTCTCATATTATGATTACTACCAGCCGGAAGCGTACGTCCCCGCCAAGGACCTTTATATCGAGAAGGACGCGGATGTCAACGAGGATGTCGACCGCATGCGTCACGCCTCCACCCAGGCACTTCTCATGCGCCGCGACGTCATAATCGTGGCGACAGTAAGCTGCATCTACGGCCTGGGTTCACCGGCGGATTATTCCGATATGTCCATCAACCTGAAAGTGGGCGAGGAATACGAGCGACGCCGTCTTCTCCGCAAGCTGATCGACATGCAGTACCTCCGTAACGACCTTTCGCTGATCCGCGGTGCGTTCAGGGTCAAGGGAGACACGATCGAGTTGTTCCCGGTCAACGAGGAAGTTGTAGTCAGGATGACCTTCTTCGGTGATGAGTGCGAGAGCCTCGCACGTATCCATCCGGTTACCGGTGAAGTCCTTGAGATCGTCGACGAAACAACCGTTTTCCCGGCAAGCCACTACGTGATCCTTCCGGACCGCCAGGAGGTCATCCTCCAGAACATCATGAAGGAGCTCGATGTCAAGTACGAGCTTCTCAAGAAGGAGGAGAAACACCTCTACGCGGAACGTCTGAAGGACCGCACGATGTACGACCTCGACTGCATACGCGAGCTCGGTTTCTGTTCGGGGATCGAAAATTATTCAAGATTTTTCTCCGGACGTGAACCGGGTGAGCCTCCCTCGACGCTGGTCGAATATTTTCCCGAAGATTATTTAATGATCATCGACGAATCGCACCAGACCATCCCTCAGCTTAACGGGATGTACAACGGTGATCGTTCGAGGAAGCTGAATCTTGTCGAGTACGGATTCCGTCTTCCGAGCGCGCTCGATAACCGTCCGCTGAGGTTCGACGAATTCGAGCAGTACATCAACCAGGTTATCTTCACGACTGCAACACCCGGTCCGTACGAGCGGGAGCACACAAAGCGAACTATAGAATTGATAATCCGTCCGACCGGGCTTCTCGATCCGGAAATCGAGGTTCGAAAGGTGTCCACGCAGGTCGATGACGTGATGGACGAGATTACTGAAAGGTCAAAAGCCGGACAGCGAACGCTGATTACAACGCTGACCAAGAAAATGTCCGAAGATTTAACCGACTACCTCGAGGGAATGGGGCATCGCGTTCGTTATCTGCACAGCGAGATCGACACTCTCGACCGCGTCAGGATCCTGAGAGACCTTCGACGGGGTGAGTTTGACATCCTGATAGGCATCAACCTGCTGAGAGAGGGTCTTGACCTTCCCGAAGTTTCTCTAGTGGCAATTCTCGATGCGGACAAGGCCGGATTTTTAAGGTCTGAGACCTCTCTTATCCAGACAATGGGACGCGCGGCGCGTCATTCAGATGGAAAGGTCATTTTATACGCCGATACGATCACTCCTGCGATCAAGGCCGCGATGGATGAGACTACCCGACGTCGGAAAATTCAGGAAGCATATAACAAAGAACACGGGATTACCCCGACATCGATTGAAAAAGAGATCAGGGACATCGCATCGGATATCGAGGCCGATGAAGCGGAGGTCGCGGCTGTCGATGGTGGTACGATTAACTTCGAGGGTATCGAATTAACGAAGGATGAGCTGCCGCAGATCATCGAGATGATCCGTACCGAGATGCTCGCGGAGGCCGGCGACATGCACTTCGAGCGTGCCGCGGAACTTCGCGATGAGATCACGGCTCTCGAGGCATACCTGACGGGGAAGGTTGAATCGCAGGCTC
Source organism: Planctomycetota bacterium (assembly GCA_030614715.1). GTDB lineage: Bacteria > JAJVIF01 > JAJVIF01 > JAPKYR01 > JAPKYR01 > JAUWTM01. The sequence goes on along the minus strand of JAUWTM010000006.1, from coordinate 21,347 downwards.
AGAAGAAGAAGCGTAAGAGGCGCGTGTCGACCCCGGGACAGGCACGTCAGGCAAAACTCCGTAAAAGAGGCTCGAGAGGCAAAAAGTATAGGGGATAGTGGAATAATTTTTATTTCGTATATTAAGGCCATACACGAGGTGGAACTTTGAATCCCGAACGAGCCATAAGTAAAATCCAAGTCGAATACCTAGATATGTTTGAATCTCATCTAATTGATTTTAGAAAAGGCTTTAGATCAACAGATGTTAGCATCGACCAATATACTTATAATTATATTAATACTAGTTATCATAGTAAACTAAGAATCCCAACTCCTACGCGGATTATTCATCCTATTGATCACATAATTAAATCACTGCTCGATGATGTAATGGAATTTTGGCGAGTAAACATGAAAGAATTGCATAATTCAATTAAAGAAAGTTCTAATCTAATTACACAAATTGGCGAAATAAGTTCTCATGGCTTTGGATACGATAATGCTTGTACACGATTAGGTGTTTACTTTGATGCCATTTGTGTCTTGGATCCACTGTATATAGCCGCAAAAAAACAGCATATGCACAAGCAAAGTTATAGTATCGTTGATTTAAGTTTTTCTTTAAATCAATTATTGGAAAGTGTGTTAATAATAGACAGAATCTCTCCACTCATGAAATCAGAAACTGACATCCCAATTGCAATAATAGTTCCTCCGAGTGATGAGTTAAAGGAAAGCACACAAAATTTTTTTGAATTAACACCAGATGAATATTATAGTAATGCGTTGATTTCAGAGGCTACTGGCTATGAGTATAGTAACATTGATGATTGGTTTAACCTAATTGATGAGAAATCCGAGGAATTTGTTTTAAGCGCCTTGGAACAGCATTCCGTATATGGAAAATTAATTAAAACATACGAAGCCAATTCTATTATTGAAATTGCGCAGACATATCGGAATGGCTATCCTGATTTCAACAAATATTATAACTTAAATAAATTACCTGAGAAATTTAGGAATTTTTGTACAATATTTTTAATCATTTCAAACACTTTCAAGAATTTAGAATGGGTAGAATGTTCGGCTTCACAATTAGGTATCGATCATTGTATACCAAAACATCATTGGGAATTATATAAAACGAAAGCTGCCAAAGCAGAGCAATTTATTCGAAACTATGGAATTAGGGAAGAATTACCCATTCAAGCAGCACTGATGAGTAAAAAAATGGATTGGCTAACAGCAGTATGTATTGAAGATCTATTAAAAATAAGAGAATCTGGATTGATGGAGAATTATAGAGAAATATTTCGTGTGAACAGAAGAAAGTTAAGGAAATCTACAATTGAAAATTACATTGACCTTTCTCAAGAAATTATTGATGAAATTAATGCTAAATTGGATCACGCACACAAGGAGCTTCAAATAGTCATCAATGAACAGAACAGAAGATGGTTTAGTAGGATTCCAAGAATTGTCATGGGTGTTATTTGCCAATTTTTCCCAGTTTTAAACATACTCGGTTTATTAATAGAAGGGGCAAGTATAGAATCAATTATTAAAGATTACAAAAAAGATAAAGGAGAAAGAAACGAATTAGAAAATCGGCCGATTATACATATGTTCGAGATTATGGGACGTTCAAAGGATTAACTTCAACACACCAATAATAGCACCATCAATTTATCGTCACAAAACTCGACTGGATCGGGAAATCTCCCGGATTAAGCGTCACATTTTCCTCGCACACGACATCCGATGTACTTTCCACATTCAGGTAAACTAGATCACCAACCTCTATATCCGTCGACAGATCGGCCGCGATGAACAATGTCAACGGCTCCGATTCATCCCACGCCATGCCTAGCGACACGAAAGAGTAAGCGTTAGCATTCGGAGTAGGTTCGCTGCATATAAGCACGTCGCCACCATCGAAAATGTCATCGCCGTTCGTGTCCTCGTAGAGACGCGGTGCTCCCCAGGTCCCGATTGAGCTTGTGCCGTGCAGATGGACAGTTAGTTCATCGAGGGTCGCACCACAGTCCAGGTCAAGGTCCAGCATCAGGAACGGGACCTCCGACTCCCCGCAGTATGCGTTAACCGGTGCGAGGTTTGTCCCGCTTACGTCGAGATTGTTATCAATGAGATCGACAGTCACTCCGTACGTTGTCGAGTTTCCGACAGCGGGAGAATATATTTTCACGTAATACGTAGTGCCGGACACGACACTCGCCTCGACAATCTCGTAACTTGAATTGAAATGATTTTCAATCGTGGACTCATCGATCAGGTTCGTCATCGCGATGTCGGAGTATATCGCCATGTCCACGTCCTCACCGAACGTGAATATATCGATCGTTACGGTCATGCAGCCGTCTGATGATGGCGTGATCTTGTAAAGATCCTCGGTGTCCTCGTGAGGATTACCGACCACGTCATGAATTGAATCGAACAGCGTTTCATCGTCGGCAATCGGCACGAACCCGTTCGAATCCTCGAGACTGGCGTACCGGTCCGAACCGTATACCGCCCGGACGGCGTTCACACGGCCGTTTCCCGTCTGAATGTCGTATCCCGGTGTTTCAAGATCGTCGCAGGTATCGATGATGCGGTTCCAGTACCAGAGGCCCGTCTCGGTCGGATGCGCCGACTTCACCAGTGCCATGACCGCGGCGGCATTCGGGCACGCGCAGGACGTACCGTTGAAGAAGGGGTGACTTACACCGTCCCAGTACTGTGAATCGCCAGAGCCGAACGTGCTGTAGTACCTTTCCCCGAATGCCATGATGTCGAGGTGCGCGCCGTACGTCGATCCCCACCACCAGGACGCCCATCCGGTTTGTATTCGTCGCTCATCCACAGGATTGTTGAATCGTGACCATGGAATTGTCGCGCCGACACAGATCACCGAGTCGTACATCGCGGGTGGATACTGGATCTGGTTGTTGTAGTTCCCGGCCGATGCCATGAGTATCGGGCCGTTGCCGTTGTCCCATGTCGCGTCCGCTGCAACTTCGAGAAGAGGTGTCGGGAAAAGAACTATGAACGACATCGAGACGACATCCGCACCGTTTACCTTCGCATAATCCCAAGCCTCTATAACCGACGCGACACAGGTCGGACCATCGTCCATGTCGGCCTTTATAGCCATTAACTTAACACCCGGAGCCACGCCTGTTATGCCGACATTGTTATCAAGCTCTGCTCCGACAACCCCGGCGCACCCGGTGCCGTGGTAGTAATTCCATGGCTGGTCGTCCCATGGATCGTTGTCGTTGTTGAAGGTGTCCCATCCCCACGTGTCATCGATCCAGCCGTTAGCGTCATCATCTATGCCATTCCCGCCGATCTCATCTTCATTGATCCATATCTTATTGGTCAGGTCTTCATGCGTGCGACGGATTCCGGTGTCGATAATTGCGACGATAACGTCGCTGTCGCCCTTGTAGTCGTTCCAGACAATGCTTGCGCCCAGTTTGGCGGGTCCCCACTGTTCCCAGACGCTGTCACGCGGGTCGGTACCGGGATCGCCGCTCTCCCACATGGGATCGTTCGGCACGTACGGGGCTTCCGTCCAGATTCCGAGATAGTTTGGCTCAGCGAATCGAACACGCGAGTCATCGCACAGCGTGTCGACCAGTTCTTCAACCGAAGTGCTGTCGGTAATTCCAAACCTGTAAACCGTTCCCCATTCAACCTCGAGAGTCCTGATAGTCTCCAGTGGAAGTCCGCTGAATACAGCCGACGCGCTGATGATTCCGGCATCAATCTGCGATTCAGTCTCGTCTGTGAGTACCACAAGCACTTCATTTTCAACGTAAATTTGTTCGTGGGTGCTGGTGGGGTCGGGATCAAGGAGCGATCCGGAAATGACTTCCATTGCCGGATCGAAATTCCCGATCGATAACGGTCCGGTGTCGGACGGCAGCGGGAACGTGACTCCGTTGTCGTTTGAGCAACCGGAAACCAGGAATAGTGCAGCAAATAGAGCTGAAAGCAGGAGTAGTGAAAACCGAGTATTTTTATTAATCATCGACAGCCGCCTGAGGTCAGCAGAATTATATAAATTATACAGTACATTACTACAGTCTGAAACTTTAGATGCGATTCGACATTAAATTGAATTGTGATTGTTAGCTTGAAACGGAAAAATATGCTGTAATGTGCATCGATGTTGGAGGGGAGTAAACAATGAAACTGAAGACAAAACGAACGCTGGTTCCCTACGAAATCCTGCCACCCGGAGTCGAAGCGGTTTACACCGGAGAAGATCCGTCGACGGAAATTCCCGAAACAGACGTGGATATCATGCCCGGCTACTCGCAGGTCATCCGCATTAAAGATGAATCAGGGGACGTAATCGAAAAATGGTCCACCTGGAACCTCCCGGTGGACCGTAAGGTGATCGACGGTGACTGGGGTGACCAGGACATCAATTTCATCAATTCGATGCAGCGGGAACTCGATCCGCTCGACGATGAAACGCGCAAACTCCGCTCACACATCGGGAACATGGTGATGTGCGACAACGGAATACCGGTTACGATCGATGAAATTCTGAACGCGATCGGTACCGGGAAACTTCCCGATCCTTGTTACCATAATGGATGCTGCGTAGCAGGTGCATGGTGGGACGTCAAGGGTACACAGCCCGGTCAGGTCGAAGCGATGCAGGTCATTGAAACGGTCGTGAAGGATTACATCGATGGGGCAGATAAGGACGTAACTCTCTCTGAGTTCCCTCTGGCAGCAGGATTCATTGAGAGATTCTACGACTGGTTTCCGTCACGTGAGAACCTGAGCGACGTGCAGGACCTCATGCTCCAGCGATTCCTGCTCCCGTTTGAATTTCTCACGAAGCGGGTCGATGATCACGCGACAGTTCACAGGGAATGCTTCGAGCCGGGTGGTCGCGGCGTAGAAATTGATGGGGAAATTGCGAAGTCAGCAGGACTTCCGAAAATTTACGCTAATTATAAGAAGGAATATCTGGAAACGCGGGATTCTATCGAAGACCCGATGAGTAAGGACATATACAGGCTCGCGGGAGCGATGGCACACGGGCTTCACGGGCTGTCGGACTGCCACCACTCGACGTTCAGGTGGCTTGAGTTATGGCTGCACGGAATCGCAACGGGCAAACTCGAAATTGAGTCACGAAAATCGGGCGTGGAGAGGGAACGACTCGGAAAACTGCTGTTCGGTTACGTTTTCGCGCTCGATAAGTGGCTTGCCGGACGTTCGATGCATTTCGTGCTGCTCGATCTCGGGCATGTCGATCTTGGATTCGATCCGAAAAATGAAATACTAAGGGTCTACGCATATCTTGGCGATGACCGTTCACCCCTCAAACGCTGGCTTGCAGCAAGCCTGTGGTGGACGCTCGCGAACAACAGTCCTGCGGGTCTGCTGAAACGTCACGAAGTGATAATTAATCAATCAAAAGAAGCGGGATTGAATATTAGAGAGTGGATTGCAGGCCTGGAATAATTCCCATCTATGGAAGACTCAGCCTTTTGCCCTTCTTCAGCATTTCTTTTGAATAGAAAGTGTCGCGCCAGATAAGACCGCCTCGACGCCATCCGAGCCATCCGCCACGTATCCACATGCTGAGAAAAATTACACTTCCAATCGGCCACAGTAACGCTGCATGTACCGGACATTTCATCCAGGCCGCGAGGCTGATTACCCCGATCAGGCCGAAGACCACATTAAACAGCCCGAACCATTGAAGCCACGGCATTCCGACCATCATAAGGGACAGCAATGGCGATAATTCGATCGTGAGCATCAGCAGCGCCATCGATATGGTCCCGGTAAGTGTGAAATTTCCAACCGTAGCGAATGATCCTCTCTCCATCCCGACAGCCATCTCCTTCAGCGACGGGTACCAGGTGACCACCAGGTTTTCCAGGCCAAGAACAACCCACACCTTACCGCCTGCAAGCTGAATCATCATCGCCAGACCCGCATCGTCCGCAATCTCGCATTTCAGCCATTCGAATCCCTCTGTACTCTCGAATGCCGACCGTCTGACCAGGTTATACGCGCCGATCCCTGAGAACGGCCTGAATTTCGGCATGTCGATGGCCCATCCACGCGTCCCGAGAAAGAATGTCCTGAAAAATGTGAGAAGCACCGTATTCATCAGTACGTTGTTCGAAAAAACCATCGGGCCGATTCCGAGCTGATCGATTTTTTTATTCTCGCAGAACGCGATTGACTTCCGCATGAGGTCTTTCGAGATGAAAACATCGCCATCGGAGAAGAGGAAGAAGTCACCCGTTGCGATTTTCACTGCTTGAGAAAGTGCGTGAGGCTTACCAAGCCATCCGTCTGGAAGTTCATCGATATGAATAACCTTAATACGGTCATCGGTGGTCGCTACCCGGTCGATTATCTCCCGTGTGCCGTCAGTTGACCTGTCGTTGACAATGATAATTTCGAAGTCGGGGTAATCGGAATTGAGTTTTGTTTTAATCGCATCCTCGATCGTATCGGCTTCATTCAGGGCGGAGATGATAATCGATACTTTCGGCCATTGAGGAGGTTCCGGTAAGTCGTAATCATCGATCGGCCTTATGATTCGCATCATTCGGAATGCAAGGATCACTCCGATCGTCCAGTACGAACATCCCGCAACAAGTAACGCTATCCATATCCAGTTAAATCCAATCAATATCGCTTCCGTTATAACTTTCGAGTTAAGAGAAATTCATTAAACAGCCAGTTCATCTCACGATTGGTTCTTTCTCTCAAGGTAAACGACTATCCCGTATCCAATTGCCACGATCACGGAGAAAATCGTTGTGATGCCATATAGGCCGAGTGTTCCGTGAAGTGTATTCGCCAGGATAATTGGAGTAATTATGAACGGGGTAGCAAACTGCCCAATGAAAAGCACGCCGTTAAGACCACCGTAGATGCGTCCGCGCATGTCCGCGGGCGTGACCTCTCCAAGCCAGACGTTCATGTTCGGTCCCGGGATGCCGTAACCAAACCCGCCAACGACAAGCGCTGCGAGTATTAACCAGTACGACCCGGCGTATGCGATGATAATGTACCCGATTGCGATTAACAGGAAGCAAAGCCCGTTCAATGCCTGGTATGAGAACCATGACCGGTATTTTCTGTACAGGAAGGATGAGACCGATCCCATTAACGCTGGAACCGCCAGTGCGAATCCTGCCCATCTTGCGGTAAGGCCAAATCTTTCTTCGAGGAGGAACGGTAATTGTAGTGGAACGATGAAAAAAGCGACCATGATTACAAACGCGTAGATGTAAAGGTGAATCACCGTGGACCACCTGATCCCGCTGACTGGCTTCACCTCGTCCGTGGTCTGAGTCCTTCCGTTCCGATCTGGTTCATCGATGTAACGGATCACGTACGGTATCAATACCGCTATCAACAGGTAAATAACAAACGGTGCTCGCCAGTGCAGTTCGGCCAGAACACCCCCGAGAATCAGGTACAGAACGGCACTCCCGCTGTTGAATCCTGCCTGCATACCCATTACGTGCTGACGCTTACCCTCGCTGTAATAATCCGCGATCAGAGTTGTCGTCACCGTGAGCACCCCGGCGGACGTGATACCGAGAATCGCCCTGAAAACGAACAGCCACGTCAGTGAGTCGACGTACAACCCGGTCGTCCCGCTTATTAAACCGATCACCAGCGACGCTGTCAGGACATTCTTTCGTCCGAACCTGTCCGCTATGTAACCTGCCAGTGGTGCGGTGCCTGCACTTATCAATGGTGGTAAAGTGAGGAAGAGCGGGATTAATAGGTTGATGTTTGGTGTGTCAGCGAAATGCCTTTGCAGCTCGGGCAGGGCAGGTGTCAGCGTTGCGCCGACCATCACCGTGACGGTGCTCGTGACCAGCAGTACGAACTGCCTGATCCGGAAATGCTTCTGCCGGGAGACCTGGTTCATTTCTGGACTTCCAAGTTTATCAGAAATGGATTGACCTCTGCGTCGTATTGACGTTTTTGACTATGGGTCTCTGAAATAATATAATATGAATTAACATGAAGCCCTGACCCGGCTTCATCATTGATGTGAAAGGTGACAACAATGAATAGATTCTCGTACATCCCGGTATTGATGCTGGTCCTGCTGGTCATGGTCTCGTGCTCCGGTACCGGGAGCGTTCCGACCGTGCCCGTTTCGGATCTAACGAATACTACATCAGCAGTTCCAGCTGACGGCAACACTCAGCTCTGGGGACTCTGGGATATTTATATCGATCCTGATAACGGCTCGATCGATGCGGTACCCATCAGGGGTGCCAGTTTTACAGCGAACGTCAACAGGTTCGTCGACGGCCCCCCGGTCAATGTGATACTGGACATTGTCGAGGTCATTCCCGATCCTGAAGGGATCAGGATCGATATCAACATTGGCATTCAGCATCCATTCCCGGGACTGGAGCGATTCACTGGATTCGATGTTCTCGGTGTCTTCATGGGTAACGGCAACGGTGCGTATCCCGGACCCGATGAGTTCCCGATCTCGATAGAAATGGACCAGCGGATGTTGAATCCGGACGGTTTCACTCGCTGGATGAACGCCACAGAATTTTCCGGTCTCGCAATGCCGATGCTCGGATACGTTGAGGGCGGACTTGGGACCACGGATTATGTTCCGACCGCGATCCTGAATCCATACAAGTATTTCACCGACGGCCTTGGTACCGAGATGGACGCGTTTGACCACGTCACACTTATGTCCGGTGATCGCGGTTCGTTCCGACCTTCGAGCGTGAATTACCGCAGGTTCGAACTTTACTTCCCTTTCATGACCTCGGTCGTTTTCCAGTACGCGGTAATCGCGCGATGGGAGCCGAACGTTAACGATCCGGATCCACCCGGTGACCTGAACGATTTCCCGCCGTCGGCGAACGCACCTGAAGCGGTTGTCACGCGGTTTGCAGACAACAGCACTGCATGGTACGTGAACGACACGAGTTTCGGCGGGGATATCATCCTCGACATCACCCCGGTAGATTTCCATAAACCAGACTTGTGGGACGATGAATACGCAATTTACTGCTACTCCGATGCGTGGACAGGTGGTTTCCCTGTAATTATGACCCCTACTTATACAGGTGACATTACTTTCACCTTCCATGCGGAGATTCCGGTCGAACTCCTGCAATCTAACGACGACCTGCCTGTCTGGGTCGAGATCAGGTATCCCGACAAGGATTACTCGAACGATCTTGGCGTGCCTGTCCCGGTCGATGGCGCACTTGCCGGTTACTTCAGGGTGATGGTGCCAATCCTGACCGAAAGCCCGGAGGAACCCTGGATCGAGGTTCTGCAGCCCAACGGTGGCGAGACCTGGTATATCGGTGGGAATTACGAAATCACGTGGGACTCCATGCTGGTGCCTGAACACGTGCGAATTGAATACTCAAAGGACAACTTTGTGTCAGACGTGCAAACCATCGTCCCTGACACTGGTAACGACGGCTCTTTCGACTGGGCGAGTCTCCCCAACGATCCGTCAGATACCGTGAGAGTGAGGATTACTTCATTTGTTAATCCGTTGGTTACCGACGATTCCGATGAGGATTTTACGATTGCGGCATCCTCCGGTGAATATATCTATGGTTTCGCCGATCATGGCTTGTTCCTCGAAACAGACGAGGCCGACAATGCCCAGATGTTCACAAACATGTTCAACATCCCGCTTACCGGACCGTACGCGGAAAACGACATTGTAATGTTGTACATCGGGCACGGTGATGACTTCTGGTATTCAAGTGAATTCGAAAATCATGTGATAAACCTTGGCTACACATTCGTGATCAACGCCGATCCGACAGTCGATGTCACCGGGGTGCGCATGCTGATAGTGTCGTTCATGTTCCCGGGTGTTCTCGATACCCCGTATTCGCCGGAAGATATCCTCGCTATCGAGGGATTTATCAACGGTGGCGGACTCTGCCTTGTGATGTCGGACAACGCGGCAGTCATGGATTCAACAACCTCGATAAACACGTTCCTGGACCAGATGGGAGCGGAATTCTATATGCCGGATCCCGGCTTCGAGAATAGCGAAGCACCTCACACTGACATCACTGCAGATCCGCTCACGACAGGGATTTACACGGTCTCAGGTAATGTCGGCGGATGGTTCGAGGTCGAGGGTGAAGCGGTCAGCCTGGTTCGCGACAACGAAATGGGCGGACACGTAATCTGCAAGTCACCGATCGAGTAGCGCGGGCGTCTCGCCGGCTGTCTGGTGGACGTCCCGTCCGCTTTGTAAAACAAAAGATACCCCCTCCGATTGGTAGTCAAAGAGGGTGACGTGGTCAGCCTGGTTAGTGATAACGAGCTGGGCGAAACAGTCATCTGCAAGTCCCCGATTGAGTAGACCAGATAAATGCGCCGATGGGACATCGCCGCTCCCGCGGACCAGAGGTCCCCGCTCCCAGTCCGCTCCCAGTCTGTTCCCAGTCTGCTCCCAGTCCGCTCCCAGTCGGGTGCATTTTAAGTAACCTGCGGGTCGAGAGCGTTCTGATTAGTGCGTAGTATTGCAGTTACTTCTTCTTTAAATATTTATCGAACCAGCGGACGATGTGGTTCAGGCGTTCTATACGACGGTCTGTACGTCCGCCGCGGGAAAGGCCGTGAGGTTCGTCGGGGAATCGCACGAATTCTGTGTCGACACCCAGTGTTTTTAACGCGATGTAGATCTGCTCACCCTGTTCTATCTGGCACCTGAGGTCCATCTCGGAGTGGATCACGAGTGTCGGGGTCTTCGCGTTACCGATATATTTCATCGGTGACTGCTTCCAGTAATTGTTTATGCTCTCCCAGGGTGGCTTGTTGCCGAATTCCTCCTGCAGGATCCAGTTGAAGTCACTCGATCCCCACATGCTGACGAGATTACTCACCGAACGCTGCGTGACAGCCGCCTTGAAACGGTGGGTTTTCCCGATGATCCAGTTTGTCATGTAACCACCGTAGCTGCCGCCTGTAACGCCCATACGGTCCTTGTCGACATATGTTTTTCGTGCAACCACGTTGGCGAATTTCATGATGTCCCTGTAATCCTTGCCACCCCAGTTGTTCTGGATCGCCTTTGCGTGCTTCTCGCCGTAGCCCTGACCTCCGCGGGGGTTGCAGAACGCGACCACGTAGCCCTTCGCGGCGAGGAAGTAAAACTCGTGCATGAACATGTTGCCGTACATCATGAGCGGACCACCGTGGATCTCGATGATCGCGGGATATTTACGCTTCGGATTGAAACCCGGGGGTTTAAGTATCCAGCCCTGGAGTTCGTTACCGTCGGACCCCTTGAACCAGAGTTCATCGACCTCACCGAGGTCCATTTTGCGGAAAATGCTTGCATTGACCTTCGTGAGCTGCCTTTCAGTGCCCTTTTCCATGTCATGGACGAATATCTGCCCGAAGTCATACAGGTCTCCGAAGTAGTACGCCATCTTTCCCTGTGAGTCATCGAACCAGAACGAACCAAGAGCTCCTGTTTTGTTGATTACATCCTCTACTTCAAGGGTTTCCACATCGATTTTTTTCAGGAATGTGTCACCGTGACGTGAGACCTGGAAATAGATGTATTTACCGTCGTTGGACCACGTGGGCCTGACAACATAATGCGCACCGATTACGTCGTTGATGTTCGTGTTGTTTGCATCCCAGTCGAATTTTTCGGTCAGGCACCGGGCTTTTCCTTTACCGTCGGACCGTACCATCCAGACGCGGGTGTTTTTCCACCAGTCACCCTCGCCTTCGTTACCAAGAAAAGCGATCCATTTACCGTCGGGGGAGAAGGACGGCAGCCATCTCTCACCCTTGTCGTAGGTCGGGACTTCCTTGATGCGACCTCCCTTTGCCGGGATCCTGTAAAGTTTCCAGTCGTGTATATTTAGGCCCGGATCAGGGGTCCTGTTTGATATGAATAAGATGTGTTTACCGTCCAGAGACCAGACCGGATCGACTTCATCGTATATTTTATGATCGGTTAGCTGCCGAGCCTTTCCTGATTTTGCATTAACGATCCATATATGCGTCTGTTCCTTCGGGAGGAATCCAGCGCCATCGGATTTATAAAACACGCGGTCGTAATGGCGTGCGATAACACCCAGCTTCTTTTTCTTCTCATCCTTCTCTCGCTCGATCACCTCTTTGTCCTTCTTCTGGAACTGGACAGCCAGGGATTTCCCATCGGGTGACCACTTGAAACCGCCAATCGAGCCTTTGAAATCGGTAAGTTTACGGGCTTCCCCGCCATCGAGCGGGATGACGTAGATTTGAGCCTGGGTTTCGCTGCCCCTGTTTGAGATGAATGCGATCGATTTGCCGTCAGGCGACCATCGCGGGTGCACATCGACATGGTTGCCGTATGTGAACTGTTTCGGTGCGCCACCCGATGTTTTTACCATCCAGAGGTTTGAGTATTTCTTCTCGGAACCCTTGTCCACTCTCTGCTGGGAGTAGATCACGTTCTTACCGTCGGGTGAGATTCTCAAATCTGTGATCAATTCATACCTGTAAAGGTCTTCTGCAGACAACTTACTCTTCTTAGCCATCATGGCTCCTTTTAAACTGAAGTTTAATGGATTATTTTAAACGCCTGGCGTGGATCCGCGTTTTAGACTTATTGATCGGTTAACCCGGACGTATCAGGTGACAGGTTCATCGCAGTGATGGCAGTTTGTCTCTCCCGCAATGATCGGTCCCCTGCAATTTTTGCATTTGTACAGCTCAGCTGCCGATGACAGCCATTCCTTGATTTTTCCTTCCTTCACGAGGGTCATATTTTTACGGGTATCGATTCCATATACTTTCATGTAACCGTCCGCTGCTTTGCGGAACTGTTCGCAAGTATCCGCCTCGAACTCGGGACATTCCCCGCAGAAGCTCAAACCTTTTTCATCGAGGCACATGATGATCGTGCATCCCTCACACAGGGTGCCCTCGGTTCCCAAACCACAGCCGTTACAGATTAGTTTTTCCACGGGCACGTTGCGTTTAATGGCGATTACTTCCCTCAACGCTTCACCATCGAATTGAGATCTGTATGCACCACATGCACCGCAGTAAAGCCCACAACGTCCTGCAAGCGGGTATTGTTCGTGAAGTTTTTTACCGGTCATATATTATTCCTCAACAGGATAGATTAGCATATATTACGGTGTTACGTCCCTAAAATCCGAGGGCCCGTCATTGAAGACGGGCCCAGGGATGGATCTATAGAGGTTCTTTCGATGCGACCGGCCTGACGGCTGTATCGGGGGGCAGGGAAGGACCCTGCCCCCGTCAAAAGCCGTACCTACGGCCTTAGTTTCTTGACTCAAGCCCTAGAGCGGAGCAGGAGGAGGACCGTTCGGTACATCTTCTCCGTTCATCTCGAAGATAACGACCCAGCTGTTTACTTCCTCGTCAGACTGGGCTGCCATCACCGGGTAAACGTAGTAGTTGTAGACAGTGTGCCAGAGGTACTCGGGGAAGTAAGTCTGGGTCAGTAAGACCGCGAAATACACCCTGAGTTCGTCGGCATTCATGTCTGTACCGGGTTCGACTTCCGCCAGATTTCTGTCATCCAGCAGGCCTTCGAGCCCATAGAAATAGGTCTCCCCGTCGATTGTGCACTCCCACGAGGGCAGCTCCGCCAGGGTACTGTCCGGCGCGACAGGGCCATCGGCACTTGAACACGCCAGGTTCGCGAATAACGCGAACGTTGCTACCACAAGAAACCCGAAACGCATAAAAAAGAACCTCCTTAATTGGAATTGGTGATCTAAGGAAGATTTACGTAATTCTGATTGCGTTTCGGCATTAAAAACGGGGCTTACGACTTGTCGCCGGCTGCCCTCAGGTTAGTATCGCATCCGGTAAATGGCCGATTATTAATCGTTCCATATCGACCTGCGCAAGACTCAACTTGGATTTCGATGATCCAGTTTGCTATAGCGGTACTGCGTACGATTCCCTATAATTCAGACCGTGACACGTGAAACAAGGGAAAACCTTCAGAATTTCAGGAACCGCGTCGAACGGCTCGAAAAACCAGCGCTCACGTCACCTTTTTACTCGAAAATCGGCTGGCCGGTTCTGATCGCCGGCGGCTTGATCTGGCTTATAACTGTCGTTCTTCCCGGAAGCCAGTTCATCCCTGCATTGATGAGTGCCGTCCTGATCGCTATCGGTGCAGTCTCTGTTGTGATGAGCTATCTCAGTGAGCACTCGGAGGGAATCGAGGAAACCGAGAAATCGAAGAGGATCAGGGACCGGAGCAACGTCGCAAAATGCCTTTATCTCGAGGGGAAGGTTCCGGATGGGAAGGGTATTGTGGGTCGGTGCAGGCTGTACGAATTCGACATGACCGATCTGCCGTATTGTATCTATTGCAGGGAGTACACCTCGAGCAAAGGCGAACCGGATGTTTAAAAATAAGTGCCGGAGGGGTAACGTCCACGTCCCGTCCTCACAGAAAAAATAGAAAAAATGGGAAAGGATACAGGCTGCCGACAAAACGGAGGGGTAACGTCCACGTCACCCGGCGTGAGCACGTCCCGTCCTCACAGAAAATGGGGACAGGCATCCTTTTTGCTTCAGGAAAAGTGGACTTTTGTAAAAAATGGGTAAACGCAAAAAGGTGACAGTCCCCATTTTCAGTCCCCATTTTTAATCCCCATTTCGTTTTTACGATCCGGATATAACTACCTCAGAAACGTGGCTCAACCCATGATGATAGGGTATCTCCGAAAGGTCCGGCGCATCCCAGATTACGAGGTCCGCGGATTTTCCAGGTTCGATTGATCCGATTTCACCTTCCATCCCCAGTGCCTTCGCTGCGTTGATCGTGACCATGCTGAACGCTTCCTCAGGCTTCAATCCGTAATAAAGGCATGCGACGTTTAAAATCCATTGCAGGTTCTCAGTACGTGACGATCCAGGGTTGTTGTCGGTAGCAAGTGCGAGAAGGCAGCCCGCATCTATCATTCTCCTGCACGGAGCGTACGGCTTTTTCAGGTAATAACTTGTCCCGGGCAGGAGACAACCGACCGTCTCGGAATTCGCGAGCGCATCGATACCTTTGTCAGTAATCACTATCAGGTGATCGACCGACAGCGCGCCAAGCTCGACACACATCTCCGTACCGCCCAATGGGACTATCTCATCGCAGTGGACCTTCGGTTTCAGGCCATGCTTAAGTCCCGCTTCGAGAATCCTTTTGCCCTGATCGACTGTGAAAACCCCATCTTCGATGAACACGTCGCAATAATCCGCGAGTTTTTCGTCAGCGACCTTCGGAATCATTTCGTTAATTACAAGGTCGACGTAATTATCAGGGTTATCCTTGAATTCTCGCGGGATTGCATGAGCTCCGCAGAACGTGGCTTTTAACCGGATCGACTGTGTTTCATCCAGCGTACGGATCGCTCGAAGCATTTTCAGCTCGGTTTCGGTATCCAGCCCATAGCCGGATTTCGCTTCAAGTGTCGTAACACCAAAAGAAAGTGACCGTCTCAGATTTTCTCTGCCGACCTGAACGATCTGTCCCTGCGATGCTTCCCTCGTACGGTCCGCTGAATTGAGAATTCCCCCCCCGGCCCTGAGAATGTCCATGTACTCCGTGCCCATGCATCGCATGACGAACTCGTTCGCTCGCGATCCCGCGTTGACCGCATGCGTGTGGCTATCGATCAGTCCGGGAGTGACAATCAGCCCTCCTGCATTGTGCCACGTGACATTACCGCCGCTGACCTTATCCCTGACCTCTACTTCGGTACCGACCTCGAGTATCCGTCCATCTGAGTCCCACGCGATGGCACCGTTTACAATGGGGGACGTGTCCAGAAGCTGTTCCCCCCGACGTGGACCGCCTGCGAACGTGTGAAGCGTCCCAATATTAATCAGGGCGTGTATTTTAGTGGATGACATTTTGATACCGTCTCGATCGTTTGCTGTTATCGATACAAATAGTTATCCTTACGGGGATTATAGAACAGGCGAATGAAACTTTCCGTAATAATCCCGGTTTATAACGAGGAGTCGACGATTGGCGAGCTCCTCCAGAAGGTTCTGGATGTCGACATCCCGAAGGAGATCATAGTCGTCGACGACGGCTCCCGCGACCAGTCGATCGATATCGTCCGGGAAAAAGCCGCTGAGACCGACCAGGTCATCAAGGTGCATTCGAACGACGTGAATGTAGGGAAGGGCGCAGCGATCCGCAGTGGGATTCTACGAGTGACGGGGGACATCGTGCTCATCCAGGACGCGGACCTCGAACTCGATCCGGAGGAATACCACAAGTTGATCGAGCCTTTCGAATCGGGTGTCGCGGACGTGGTCTACGGCTCCCGCTTCAAGGACAGGGGTTATTTTCTGTATTACAGGCACATTCCGTTCCTGAGCAGGTTTGTAAACTGGCTTCTCGCCGGGACGGTCAACCTTTTCTGGCCGAGAGCACGCATTACAGACGAAGCCACCGCGTACAAGGTGTTTCGTGCCGATCTCCTCAAATCTCTCCCGCTGAGATGCAACAGGTTCGAGTTCTGCCCGGAGGTTACCGCCCGCATACTGAACCGCGGGATTGATATCCGCGAGATCGCGATTACGTACCATCCCAGAACCGTGATGGAAGGAAAGAAAGTTACGTGGAAGGACGGTGTTCAGGCATTCTGGACGTTGTTCAAATATAAATTTTTAGAGCGTGAAAAAAATCCAGTGGATTGGCGTAAAAGGGAAACCTTGAAGCAGACCGAGAACGAAGATATCAGGTTTGAGTGAAATTGGGGTTACTCCACTACACGCCAACCGCCGAAGTCCTTCTGTGTGTGGCCCTCTGTAGCGAGGTCGTAGAGCATATTCCCGAGGTCAATTAAAATGTCTTTCTTCTCGAGGTCCGGTAACCACCTCGACGGGATCGCCTGCGCGCCGTTGAACGTGCCAGCCATCGCTCCGGCCATCGCAGCGATCGTGTCGGCGTCCCCACCTGCGTTTACCGCGCACAGAATGGTGCTCTCCAGATCGTACGGATGCGCGAGGAAGCAGTACATCGCAGCTGGAAGGGTCTGGAGAATGAATTTCCCTACACCCATCTGCACGATCTCGCGGATGTCCTCGGTCAGGAACACGCTGCGGTCGAAATGTGTGATCTCCCTTGGACCGCCGGGAACCACAAACGCGATTTCCTCGATATTTCGTGCCGTGAGTCTCGGAATCAGGTCCTCGATCACGTCCGCGACCTGTCCTCCAAGGCTCCTCGCAACCTCCAGGATCTCCTTAGTGAACTCAACAGGGTTGAAGTTGTCGAAATCGGTCACGAGGAGTCGGCAGATGGTTACCGCGAAAACCTGCGTACCGACAATCGCAAGCGGATCGATATGTGTCGGTATCGCGCTGTCGGCGGCGTCGCGAAGTAAATCTGCTTCCTTGTGCTTGCAGTGGAATAGTCCGAGCGGTGGTACGCGTACTGCAGCAGAATTTCCAGCAGAAAATTCCCCTGACCGCTTCCAGTAGGTGCCCTTGTAGAGACGCCGTCCCGCGAGGCTGACCGTGTGTCCTGCGCCGCGTCCGGGCTCCTCGCCCTCGTCGATCCGGCGCATCCAGTCACCCATCGTGTAACCGAAGTGCGGCGCATCGAAGTGCTCGTTCTGGATTATGCTTTCTGCGAGAAGGATCGCCATCTGCGTATCGTCGGTGACGATCCCGCGGCCAAGGATCGTGGTCTGGTAATCCTTGACGAATCCGAGGCTGGTGCGGATTGTATTGGCGTCCCAGTCCTCTACGGGCGCGCCAAGCGCGTCACCGCATGCGAGTCCGAGCATGCACCCGACAAACCTGTCGAGAGTTTTAGGCTTTGTACGTGTAATTCCCATTTACAGCAGAACTCTTCCGGTGTTACTCCTTACATCTTAATTGACATCCACTGAACTGTCATCCTTTTTGATGCATTAGTCGGGAATTTGATTAAATTTTCGGGAGCAGGGGATCAGGAAAATGGGACAGGCAGCCGACTGAACGGAGGGGTAATGTCCACATCACCCGGCGTGAGCACGTCCCGTCCTCAAAATAAATCAGAAAATAGGGAAAAGGTGACAGTCCCCTTTTCCCTGGGCACCTTTGATTATTTCCGGTTAGATTTCAGGGGAAATCAGACGTCAATCGGGCCGCAGATGGATATTACCTGCCTGTCGGGGTCGAGAATCTCTTTCGCGATCCTGTTGATGTCACCGGCAGTCACTGTTTTTACAGCGGCCAGAAGTCTCAGGTCGAAATCATGAGGTAAGTCAAGGCACTCATGGATGCCCATTCTCTCCGCGAGTTCCTCGTTTCCCTGGCGCCAGATGAGCGTATGGCCCTTCAGCCAGTTTCTCGCATTGGACATCTCCTCTTCACCGGGACCCTCTTCGATCATTCGCTTGTATTCTGATTTGATCCCGTCGATTGCATCCTGGTAATTCTCTGGTGCAGTACCGAGGTATGAATGGAATATGCCCTCGTACCGTCCTCCCAGGATATCCGAATACGCATCGTACGCGAGTCCGTCCCTCTCCCTCAGTACCTCAAAAAGGCGTGAGTATGAGCTTCCGCCCAGGACAGCGTCGAGAAGCACGAGCACTGGAAAATCCGGGTGGGGCATGGTCGGCGCGGGTCTTCCGATCGCAAGCCTGACCTGGCTTTTATCGCGTGAGAGCTTCAGTATTTTTTCGGTGTCAACATTACGGGGAGGTTTGATCGGTGGAAGCTGAAGTCCGGTACGTTCGAGGCTTCCGAATTTTTCGTGTACGAACTCACGGGCCTTGTTCTCGTCGATGTCTCCCACGATAGATATAACCAGGTTCTCAGGAGTGTAAATTCTCTTATGGAATTCGCGTATCTGCTTTGCATTGAGCTTATCGACCGATTCGAGTCTTCCGAGGTACGGTCTGCCGTACGGGTGGTCCTTTCCATACACATCGAGCCTTAAACGCTCGAAGCAGACATCGTCCATCTCATCCTGTGACTGGATAATCGCGCCCTTGACCTCATCCTTTACTTTCTCGATCTCATCTTCAGAATACGCGGGTTCGAGAAGCATTTCGGCAGCCAGCCTGGAGCCGATATCGAAATCGCGCGACAGGAAAAGGGTTGTGAAGGCGTGGAAGTCACGTCCGGTGTCTGCATCGACCGACGCTCCGAGCGCATCGATCGCGAGGTTCAGCTCCGTTGCCGATTTATATTGCGTGCCCTTATGCAGCGCGCGTTGCATAACCTCTGAAATACCGTTCGTGTCCCAGGTTTCGAAGACCAGGCCTCCCCGAATGTAAACGTGGACTGCTGCACACGGATTCAGCGGGTTATTCTGGTAGTAGAACACGGCTCCGTTTGGCAACTCCTCACGCACAACTGGTCCGAGGTTCCCGGTATGATCGCGCGACCTTTCAATGCCAGTGGTTATCCGACCATGCGGTAATGCCGGGTGAACCGGCTCATGGGCACCCGGAACAAATTTTTCCAGCGAAATTTCTACCTTCCCGGCCTTCTCAGGATGATGAATGCCGATTGCCATGTTACCGGGACGGATGTACCTGCGTGCGACATCCAGAATCTGCCCTGATGTCACGCTTGCTAGTCGATCGAGATACTTTTCAGCTATCTCCAGGCTGCCGAGAGAGATGTTTGAGCCGTAGAAATTGCTGATTCCCATCGAGTCCTCGTTCTTGAAGACCCGGTCCGCCATCATCCTCGTCTTTGCCCTTTCGATCTCACCCTCGTCAAGCTCATGAGCGATCGTATCGATCAATATCGTAAAAATTTCGTCGAGTGAAGCCTGGATGTTGTCCGTTTCAGTGAGTTCAACATCGATGGAGATCGTAGCAGCATCCATGTACGACATGTTGTACGCCTCGATGTCCGTGACAAGGTTCAATTCCTCGAACAGCCTTGAGTTCAGGCGTGCCGAGCGGCATCCGCCAAGCGCTTCCATGAGTATATCGAGCGCGTACGTGTCCATACTCCGAAGCGGAGGACCCTTGAAACAGATCGCGATGTAAGTTGAGTCAATGTCCGATGAGCGAATGTGAATTTCAGGTCCTTCGAACGGGACTTCAGGTGATTCCCGGCTTACAGACTTCGGATCACCTTGTATCTTCGAATATTTTTCACGAATCACCGGCAGCACTTCAGCGGTATCGAAGTCACCCACAATAGTTACCAGCATTTTATGGGGGACGTAATGACGACGGTAGTAATCCCGCATCAGGTCGGGTGTCATTACCCTCAAGGAATCGACGGTACCGAGGATCGGGTGGTCGTAGCCGGTGTTTTTGTAGATGATATTCTCCGTTTTCTCGCTGATTGTCGCCTCGGGATCGTCCTCGTAGATGTGTATCTCCTCGATAACCACCTCGCGTTCCTTGTTGAATTCATCCTCGTCAAGCAGCGGTTCTGAAAGAAGGGATGAATGAAGCTCAAGTCCGCGGTTGAAATGATCCGACGTTACCAGGATGTAGTAATCGGTGACGTCTTCCCATGTTCCCGCGTTGTCATCGCCGCCGATACGATAAAGTGACTGCGTGAAATCATCCCTTGTCACGTTCTCATTCCCGGTGAACATCATGTGTTCGAGAAAATGCGACAGGCCCCATTCGTTGTCACGTTCATCGCGAAGTCCAGCGCGGATCCATACGTCGAAGAGCACGACAGGATACTGCCTGATTTCCTGCAGCAGGATGGTCAGCCCGTTGGGAAGAGTCTCGATGTGACGTCCGGGAATAACGGATTCGCTCATGGGTCAGTTTTAGCATGTGCGGGACACACATGCCACATGGTGGTCACTTATATAGGGTGCATTATCAGGTCGATGTGGTCCCTGTAAGCATAGTTTTCGGGAAGATCGACAACTACAGGGTCGCTCTCCCAGCCGTCAGCTACCGCCCTTATCGTGACCGTGCCCCTCGGGATGTCGGGGAATATGTAACTGCCGTCGACAACTCCGACGATATCAATCGACGTCCTGTACGCTGGGTGATCGAGTACGTACGGTGTCAGTGGATCGAGTAACTCGATAGTCACCTCTCCCCAGAGTTCGGTATGGTTCTGAAGGCTTAATCCGTCGGAAAATCGCACCTGTCCCGACACCGCTGCGATATCGCCCCGTTCCAGCGGTTGTGCTACCGCTCCTGCCTTCCAGTACTGGGTGTTTTCATACCGGAAAGTGGTCAGCCCGATGACGTACGGATCGTGTGAATCCAGTATGATCTGGTGAGTCCTTGCGACCGTGTAAGCGGTCCTGCAGCCGACAAGATCACCCTCGACCGTGCTCGGACTGCCGTCACCCATGTTGTATACAGCAAGTCCGTTTGCTGGAAATATGGGTTCGCCGGAAGGCAGTTC